>DATEIR010000174.1:0-22936 GCA_035278885.1 Gemmatimonadales bacterium
TCCTCGAGCGCGAGCTTGGCCGGGGAGGGATGGGGACGGTCTATCTCGCCCGCGACCTCAAGCACGATCGCCCGGTCGCGTTCAAGCTCTTCACCTCCGCCGCCACCTTCAAGATCGACGCCGAACGGTTTCGCCGGGAGATCGCGACCGCGGCACGGCTGCAGCATCCGCACATCTGCTCGGTCTACGACTCGGGCGAGACCGCGGAGGGGCTGTGGTACACCATGCCCTTCATCCAGGGCGAGTCGCTCCGGGATCGGCTGCAGCGGGAGGGCCGGCTGCCGGTGGAGGACGCGCTCCGGATCACCCGGGAGGCGGCCCAGGCGCTGGCCTACGCCCATCGCGAAGGCGTCGTCCACCGCGACGTGAAGCCGGCGAACATCCTGCTGACCGAGGACGGGGTCACCCTCCTGGCCGACTTCGGGATCGCCCGGAGCCTGGTGCACCAGAAGGGCGAGGCCCTGACCGAGTCCGGCACCGGGATCGGCACGCCGGCCTACATGGCGCCGGAGCAGGTGATGGGACAGCCGGCGGATGCCCGGGCGGATCAGTACGCCCTGGCCGCCACCTGCTACGAGATGCTCACCGGCCGGCCGCCGCACGAGGCCCCTACCCTCCACGCCGTCATTGCCCGGCGGTTCACCGAGCCGCCGCCGGAGGTGCGGACCCTTCGGGAGGACGTGCCCATCGCCGCCGGGATGGCGCTGACCCAGGCCCTCTCGCTCCGCCCCGACGACCGGTTCACCTCGATCAACGGCTTCTCCCTGGCCCTCACGGATCCGAGCGCGGTGCCCGCGCTCCGGCGGCGCCGGATGGTGCCCCGCGTCGCCTGGATCGCCCTGAGCGTGGCACTCGCCCTCGTCGTCGTGCTGCTCGCGCTGCGCGACCGCCCCGGGGGCCACTCCGGCTCGGCCGGGGGCCCTCAGGCCGACACGTTCCCCCGGCTCGCGGTGCTGCCGTTCGAGAACCGGGGCGACAGCGCCGACCGCTTCTTCGCCGACGGCATGGCCGACGAGGTACGCGGCAAGCTGGCGACGCTGCCCGGACTGGAGGTCATCGCGCGGAGCAGCTCCAGCCAGTACGCCAGCACCGGCAAGGCGGCCGCGCAGATCGCCGACGAGCTGGGGGTACGCTACCTGCTGACCGGCACCGTGCGGTGGGACAAGGGTCCCAGCGGCAGCCGGGTGCGGGTCAGCCCCGAGCTGATCGAGGCGCGCACCGGCGTCACCCGCTGGTCTCAGAACTTCGACGCGGCGTTCACCGACGTATTCACGGTGCAGGCCGACATCGCCGGGCAGGTCGCGACCGCGCTGCACGTCGCGCTGGCCGACTCCGCCCGACGCCAGCTCGCCGCGGCGCCGACCTCGAGCCTCGACGCGTACGCCCGCTTCCTCCACAGCCGGGAGCTCCGGGCCGGGGAGATCTCTCCCGATGCCCTGCGCGCCGCCATCGGCGAGCTGCAGGGCGCGGTCACGCTGGATCCGGAGTTCGTGGTCGCGTGGGCGGAGCTGGCGCAGCTCCAGGTCGAGGCGTTCCGGTTGGGGGGGATGCAGGTGCCCGACGCCAACGCGGCGGAGGCCACTCTGCGCCACGCGCTGGCCCTGGCGCCGGGCTCGCCCGACGTCCGGGCGGCGAGCGGGCGATACAAGCTGCTGGCGAAGGGCGACGCAGCCGGGTCGCTGGCGGACTATCGCGAGGCACAGCGGGCGGTCCCCAACCGGAGCGACCTGCTGAGCGGCGCCGCCGCCGCCGAGCAGGAGCTGGGGCGCTGGTCCGAAGCGATCGCCGACTTCCGCCAGGCGGCCCGCCTCGATCCCCGCTCGCCCGACGTGCCCTCGGCGCTCAGCGAATCCCTGCTCCGGCTCAGGCGGTATCCCGAGGCGAGGACGGAGATCAGGCGGGCGCGCCGCCTCCGGCCCACCAGTCTGAGTCTCGCCTACACCGAGGCGCGGGTTGCCGCCGGCGAGGGCGACCTGGCGGGCCTGCAGGCGGTGCTGCGAGAGATGGAGCCGATGGCGGGGCCGCGCGCGGCGGCGGCATACGTGGCGCTCCGGGAAGACCTCATCTGGGCCCTGTCGGACGACCAGCTCCGCCGGGTCACCGCGCTCACCCCGGAGGATCTCGACGGCGGCCGAGGGGATTGGGGCCTGGCGGTGGCCGAGGCCTACCGCTTCCTGGGCGACTCCAGTCGCGCGCGGGCGTACGGCGACAGCGCCGCGGCGGCGTACGCGAGGCAGATCGCGGCCTGGGGCGACCGGGCCGATCGGGGGCAGGTCGTGGCCGTCCGCGCGCTCGCGCTCGCCCACGCGGGCCGCCTCGAGGACGCGTCGGCCCAGGCGAAGACCGCCGGCTCCATCCAGCCGCTCGACTCCGGGACGCAGGGGACCTACGTGGCGTACGTGGAGAGCCGGGTCGCGCTGATGGCGGGAGAGCGCGGCCGGGCGGTGGCGCTGCTGGATTCGGTGCTGCGGCGGCCGGCGCAGCTCTCGCGGGGGTGGCTGCGGATCGATCGGAGCCTGGACCCGCTCCGAGGGGAGGCGGGGTTCGAAGCCTTGATGGGGGAGAGACACTGAGGCGCGGAGGGCGCGCCCCCCGGGCCCTACCTGAGCCCGATCCGCTCCACCAATGACGTGAATCGCGGATCGCTCCGCAGCGGCAGGTACGCCGGGTCCACATGCACATAGATCAGGCCCGCCGACCGCACTTGAAATGCCCGCTCGAGGCAGGCGAAGGCGCGGTCGATGTCGCCTACCGCGGCGTAGCCGGTGGCCATGATCTCGGACCGCACGTAGTGCTGCCGGGACTCCTCCTCCAGCCGGGCGAGGATCTCGTCGGCTTCCTCGCGGCGGCCCAGGGGCGCCAGGGCCCGCACGATCAGCGCATCGTAGGAGCGGACGCTCGTCTCCTGGCTCTGCCCCCGCTGGAACCACTGCAGGGCCTTCTCGGCCTCGCCGAGCGCGAGGTAGGCGGACCCGATGTCGAGATACGAATAGGCGTAGTCCGCGTTCAGGTCCATTGTCTTCCGTGACTGCGCGATGGTGCCGGTGTAGTCGCCGCTGAACAGCAGGAAGCGGCCCAGCCACCGGCTGTACACCGCGTAGAGCGGGTCGAGCACCAGCGCCTTCCGCATCTCCTCGATCGCTTCGCCGAGCAGGCCGACGGTCGGGAGGACGCTGCCGAAGGCCCAGTGGGCCTCCGCGTGGTTGTCGCTCAGCGTCACGGCCCGGCGGAGCTGCCGCTCCGCGCCGGCGAAGTCCCACTCGTACCAGCACAGCACCTTGCCCAGGGACGTGATCGCCTCGACCAGATCGGGGTCGTGCTGCAAGGCCCGGGTCGCCGCGGCCTTGGCGCGCGGGTAGGCATCGTCCGGCACCACGAAGTCGTCCGCCAGCTGGGTCCAGCAGTCGGCGATACCGGCGTAGGACCGGGCGTAGCCCGGGTCCTGGAGCAGCGACTGCTGGAAGAAGTCCAGCGCCTTCCTGGTGGACGGCTCGGTGTCCTTGTTGAAGACGAAGCGCCCTTTCAGGTAGAGCGTGTACGCTTCGATGTTCTTGGTGGGGGCGACCAGCTGACCGCCTTCGTCGCCCAGCCGCAGCTTGAGCGCGTCCACGATGGCGTGCGAGATCTCGTCCTGAATGGCGAACACGTCTTCGAGCTGGCGATCGTAGGTCTCGGACCACAGGTGATAGCCGTCGGCCACGCTGATGAGCTGGGCGGTGATGCGGACCCGGTTTCCGACCTTGCGCACGCTTCCTTCGAGCACCGACGTCACGCCCAGCTTCTCACCGATCTGCCGCACATCTACCTCCTTGCCCTTGAAGGCGAAGGAGGAGGTGCGCGACGCTACCTGGACGCCGGGGACTTTGGCGAGGGCGTTGATGATCTCCTCGGTCATCCCGTCGCTGAAGTACTCGTTCTCCGGATCGGCGCTCATGTTGGCGAGAGGGAGGACTGCGATAGCCTTGCGCGCTGGCGCCGCTCCGGGCGGTGTCCGGCCGGCCGCCGCCGTCGCCTGGGCCGAGCCGCCGGCCCCGTTCACCTGCCGGAGGGCCTCGACGAACTGGGCCGCGGTGGGGAACCGGTCGACCGGCGTCCGGGCGAGGGCGCGGGTCAGCGCCTCGTCCACCGCCTCGGGCACGTCGCGGGTCACCCGAACCTTCGGAATGGGGGAGACGAACCGCTTGGCGATGATGGCCTGGGCAGTGGCGCCGGTAAAGGGAGGCTCGCCGGTCAGCATCTCGTACAGCACGCAGCCCAGGCTGTACAGGTCGGTCCGCCCGTCCACCGACGACTCGCCCGAGGCCTGCTCGGGGCTCATGTAGGTCGGCGTGCCGACGACCATGCCCGTCTGCGTGAGCGAGCCGTCGGCGCTGAGCGCCTTGCCGATCCCGAAGTCGGCGACCAGCGCCGACCCTTCGTGGAGCAGGATGTTCTCCGGCTTGATGTCGCGGTGCACCACCTGCTGCCGGTGGGCGTAGTCCAGCGCGGACGCGACCTCCCGGGTGATGGCCAGGGCGTCGGCCAGGGGGAGCTGCCGCTCGCGCTGGAGCCGCTCCCGCAGCGAGCGGCCCTCCATGTTGGGCATGACGTAGAAGAGCAGCTCGCCCGCCTGCCCGGAATCGTAGACCGGCAGGATGTGCGGGTGGGTCAGCCCGGCGGCGAGCTTGATCTCGCGGAGGAACCGGTCGGCGCCGATGGCGGCCGAGAGGTCGGGGCGGAGAACCTTGAGGGCGACCTTGCGGTCGTGGCGGAGGTCCTGGGCCAGGAAGACGACGGCCATGCCACCCTGGCCGAGCTCGCGCTCCAGGCGGTAGCGGTTGGCCAGGGCGCGGTCGAGTTGCTCTTGCAGGGCGGTCATAAGGAGGGGAAAGATGCGGCCGAATCCGGGGGGGTGCCAGCGGCGCCTTCAGCGCTCCTCGGAGCCTCCCGGGCTGCGGCCTTCGTGGCCGCGCTCAAGGAGCTGGCGGCCGAAGTCGAAGACTGAAAGATTCGGACCATGCGCGCCAGGTTCTTCATTCACTACACGCCATTCGACGAATCGTTCGACCCCCACGAGCTGGCCGCGGAGTACGGCACCGGGCTGCTGGACCAGGACGGCAACCCGATCGCCACGACCCCGCAGGCCCCCGGGTACGTGCTGGATCCCTGCGTCGCCCGCTACACCACCAACCCGCTCAACCTGGCCACCATCGGCGTGCAGACCCTGATGCCGGTGGAGCAGCGCGGCGATCTGGCGCTGCAGGCCACCTACCGCACCGCGCTCATGGGGCGGCTGCTGACCAGGATGAACGAGGAGTTCCAGCGCTTCCTGCCGCCGGACAAGCGCGATCCCGAGCTGGCCTTGAAGCTCGACTACATGACGGTGTTTCTCACCCGGGAGCGGGCAAACGATACCCGCACCGCCTTCCCTGCGGCCGACTTTCTCCGCCTGCGGGTGGTGGATCGGCGGACCGGGGCCGAGCTGGCCAACAGCTTCGGGGCCAATGCGTCGTACATCTTCCGCGACACCGACTTCTTCCTCATCCTGCCCACCCTCAAGAAGAGCCCCGACGGCACCATCGACACGGCGGAGTTCGGAGATTGCGGCAAGCTCAACGCCCTGCTGTACCGCGCGATGTTCAAGGCGACGTCGCCGATCGGCGTGCTCGATCGCCATCCGGTCAGCTGCATCGCCGTCTCGGACAAGTATCCGCTCCACCGGTCCGGCCCGGAGCATCCCGTAATCGGGGCGCCCTACGCCTCCGATCAGGAGGCGGCGCGCCGGCGCAGCCCGACGGACCGGTACTTCCAGCTCATGGGCGTGCAGGGGTCGAACTATCTGCCTGCGGGCGAGAGCGCGCCGTACCGCTTCATGCACCATGGCGACCTGCTGCAGCGCTCGGACTACGAGCTGGCGTCGGTCGTCGGGGTGATGAGCGTGTTTCAAAAGATCTATCAGTACGAGATGTACTGCGCCGATGAAATGCCGGGCTCGGTGTACCAGGCGGATCGCTCCAAGCCATTCACGCCGCTAGCGGGGTTTCCCCTCTACGACCGGGTGGCACGCAGCGAGTCGCTGGGGGCGTGGCAGGCTGAGCTCGGCGTCAAGTGGGCGGAGGCGAACGCGGACCTGCTGACCGTGATCGGGACGATGCTCACGCCCTAAGATTCCCGAGCACGGAGCGACGCCCGGTCGAGGACCCGGCCTCTGGAGATCACCAGGTCGATCGCATCGTAAGCCTCGACCGTATGCAGAGGGTTGGCCCGGAGCAGCAGGAGGTTTGCGACCTTTCCCTCCTCGACCGTTCCGTAGCGATCATCCAGGTGAAAGGCCCTGGCGGCCTCGATCGTTGCGCCTGCCAGCAGGCGGTCGAGCGGGATTCCCGCGCGCGCCAGGCGCTCCAGCTCCAGGAAGCCGTTCAGCCCCGGCGGGTTGCCGTAGGTCGGCCCGGACGGCGTGTCGCTGCCGAACACGAGGCGCCCGCCGCGCGAGACGAGATACCGGGCAGTCACCGCGCCGTGGTCGGCGACCTGCCGCATGATCCGGCGGATCCGCGCATCGTCCGCACTCCCGAATCCGCGCCGCATCTCCGCCGCGTACGCCTGCCCCGGCGGCGTCCGATACCAGGCGATCACCGCTTTCGGGAGCACGCGGGCCAAACGCGGATCGTCGAGGAACGCGGGATCGTACATCGCGCCCAGCCCATCGATCACGCGGAGGGTCGGCATGAAGCCGATCCGGCGCGCCGCGACGGTATCGAGCAGCGCGCGGATGCGTGGCGGCAGCTCGTTGCCCGAATGCTCCTCCTCGTCCCAGTTCCACATGCCGTGGGCGATCACGTCCACCCCGGCCGCGGTCGCGAATCGCCAGGCGGCCAGCGAGTTGGCGTGCATCAGCACGGGCAGGCCGCGGACGTGGCTCTCCCGAACCACGTCGCCGATCATGTCCAGCGTCGGCGTGGGCAGGTTGGTCGCCGGCCCGAAGCCGCGCTCCTCGTAGGTCTTGACGCAGATGCCGCCCTCGGCCGCCACGCGGGCGACGGCCGCCGCGGGGGCATGGTCTTCGGCCCGGAACCGGGCGGGGATGGCGTCCTTCTGCCGAGGGTCGTAGAGGAAGTTGGGAAACATCTCCCAGCCCAGCTCCCCGGGGACCATCGCCATGGGATATCCGTTGGCCAACGCGAGCCCGCCGGCGCAGTCGTAGATGTCCGGATGGGCTGGCGCCGCCTTCAACCGGTCGAGGAACCCTCGGTCGAACACGGCGAGATCGACGACGGTGGTGAACCCGGAGTAGAGATAGCTTCGCGGAAGCTGCTCGGCGTAGGCGGCCTCGAGCGGCCGGAGCTCGGCCGGGACCGGGATCGGCATCCCGGCCGGCATGGCGAGGTGGGTGTGGCCGTCGATCAACCCGGGGACGAGCACGCGGCCGACACCGGCGACGACCGAATCCCAGTGCTCCGGGGGCGGAGCTCCCTGTCCCACGGCGGCGATCCGGTCGCCTTCGAGGACGACGTAGCCATGCCGCAGCGGACTCGTTCGCTCCGGCGAGACGATGGTGACGTCCCGGATCAGGATCCGGTGCGGCGCCGGGGTCGTCTGGACCGCGATCAGCAACAGGGCGAGAAGCACGGGCCGTTGTTCCTCCTGCTGGTCCTGCCCCACGAGATCAGCAACGGGTTCGCCACGGTGGTCGGGTTCGGCGCCGTCCTCGTCGGTCTGGCTGCGCTTCGGTGGGTCGAGCGGCCGAGGATGGTGAAGCCGCTCGCGTCGAGTCCGGCCTAGTGCGTTCCCTCGAGGCCGCCTAGCGCCTGGATCTCGGCTCGCACGCTGTCGAGCTGCGGCACCCGCGACGGCTCGGGATCGACGCGGAGCCGAAGGTAGTTCTGGTACGCGCGGAGCGCGCCGACCTTGTCGTCGGCCAGCGCGGCCAGCCGGCCCTCCATGCGGTACGATTCCGCGAGGCCCCCGGACTCGGGCTCGCCCAACGGGCTATAGCGCCGGCGGACCGCGCGGAGCGCCCGGTCCACCCGGCCCTGCCCCTCGTACAGACGAGCCAGCTCGAGCCCGGCCCAGCTGGCAGCATCCGAATACCCCTGCCAGAGCGAATCGGCGCGATCGGTGAGGCGTGCCGCCGCCGGGTCGCCGCGCATCGTCGCCAGTCTCGCCTCGAGCAGGGGTACCCCACGCAGGTAGAACCCATCGGTGGAATCCGCGGCGGCCTTCTGCTTCCAGAAGGCGAGGAGGCGAGCCCCACGAGCGGCGTCGCCACCGTAGGCGGCCCAGATATCCCGCTGCTCGGAGTCCATCGTCGTCGTGTCCGCCCGCCCGCCGCCGAACCAGTACATCCCGATGACGCCCAGGAACCCCGCCTGACGCACGCTCATCGTCGCCACTGTGTCGATCCACCTGGCTGCTTGGGAGGGTCGGCCACGGTTGTTGAGCGCCCGCACGCGGTCGGCTGCGACCTGGATCCGTTCGGCCTTCGTGGCGGCGAGGCGGTAGGCGGCGTCGAACAGCTGATCCTGAAAGACCGTGGTGAGACTGTCGAGCGGTTCGAAGAACAGAATCCCCTGGGCCACCGAGGTCGGATTCGAGTCGAGCTTCGAAAGGAAGGCGCGGAGCCCGGCCGTGTCCCGCCGAGCCTGAAGCAGGTTCCACCGCGCCCCGGGCACCCCTTCGGCCGTCGAGTCGAGCGCAATCAGCCGCCCGGTCCAGAGGCGCTGCGCCGCGGTGTCACCGGACACCCAGGTGAGCACGGCCAGGTGCTGGATCGGCGCGCCGTAGAGCGAATCACGCTGAAACGATTGTTCGAACGCCTGCCGGGCGCGCACTTCGGGGTCGGCGACGTCGGAGACCCGGCCGAAGTGGAGGAGGGCGTCTCCGAGGTAGAACCAGGTCTCGGCGCTCTCGGGGATGCGCTGCACCGCGCGCTCCGCGTCGGCGATCTGCACCTGCCACGGCGTGGTCCGAGGGTACCGCGACCCGAGCCGGAGCGAGAGAAAGAGCTGGTCCCGCGGGTTGAGCCGCTCCCGATACTGCCACGCGAGGTGGCGGACCCGGTTCATGTCGGTCGTCGCGGGATGCCAGCCATCCGACTCGACCAGCGCCGACAAGGCCAGCGCGAAGGTCGAGTCCAGCTCGACCGCACGCGAGAAGGCCGGCGTGCTGGCCTGGAACACGCCGCGCCGGAACGCGGCGACCCCGTCGAGGTAGGCGCGCAGCGCGTCGAGGCTGGTGGTGGTGAGCGCGCTGAGCTGATCGGCGCTGGCCCCCGTGCCCAGGGCGAGGAGCTGGGCGGTGAGCCGGTCGATGAGGACGAAGAGGCTGTCGCGGGGGCCGGTGACGCTGGTCTGAGTGAGGGTGCGGCCGTCCGTCGCGCTCACCAGCGACGCGTTCACCACCAGATGGTCGGCGGGGCCGACGATGCTCCCCTGGAGCACCCGCCCCGCGCCGACCTTCCGCGCCACCTGGGCGACCGCTTTTTCGTCCAGGTCGTCGGCGTCGCCGCCGCCGGCGTCACGCACCGCGGCGAGCACCGAACGGGCATCGGCGGCGCGCGGACCGACCTCCCCGGTGAGCTTGGCCTGCATCAGGTCCACCATCCCCTGGCGGAGGTACTGCACGCTCGGATCGGCGCCCGCGGTGCGGAACGGCAGCACGGCCACCAGGTTTGCGTCGAGCGGCCGGTCGGCGGCGCGGGCCCAGGGCTTCCATATGAACGCCGCCGCGCCGACGGCGACCACGACCAGGGCGCCCGCGGCCCACGCCCAGCGCGGCATGCCGGATGGCTTCGCCGCGACCGCGGCGATCGGCCGAGTCTGGGTGGGGGTGATCCCGCCGCTCGGGCCGGCGAGCGGTTCCAGCGCGGTCACCAGCTCGTCCGCGGTCTGGAATCGGTCGGCTGGCCGCTTGGCGAGGCAGCGCATCACGACCGCGTCGAGCCCGGGCGAGAGCCCCTCGCGCTGCTGGCCGACCGGCGTGGGGGTACGGGTGACGTGGGCGGCAAGGGTTTGCTGGGGGTTGAGTCCCGGAAACGGCGTGGCGCCGGTGAGCATCTCGTAGGCGATCACCCCGACGGCGTAGATGTCCACCCGCGCGTCCATATGCGGATCGGCCGAGGCCTGCTCGGGCGCCATGTACGCCGGCGTGCCGAGGGCGACGCCGGCGGAGGTGAGCTGGTGTTCGCCCGACGCTTCTGTGACCGCCTTGGCAACGCCGAAGTCCATCACCATCGCGTGGCGGCCGGAGAGCATGACGTTCTCGGGCTTGATGTCGCGGTGCACCACGCCGCCCTGGTGCGCGGTCGCGAGCGCTTCGGCGATCTCGCCGAGGAGACGCACCGCCTCGGGCACCGGCAGCTCACCGCCGCGGGCAAGCCGGTCGCGGAGGGTCTCGCCCTGGACGTACGGCATCACGTAGTAGAAGAAGCCGCCGGCTTCGCCGGAATCGATGAGCCCCAGGATATGCGGGTGCTGCAGACGGGCGGCGACGGCGATCTCTCGGCCGAAGCGCTCGGGGCCGAGCGTGGCGGCGAGCTCGGGGCGGAGAACCTTGAGGGCGACCCGGCGATGGTGTTTCAGGTCCTCGGCCAGATACACCGTGGCCATGCCGCCCTGGCCGAGCTCCCGCTCGATGCGGTAGCGCTCGGCGAGCGCGGCCTGGAGGCGGGTCACCGGGTCGGTCATGTAGGGCTTTGGTGAGTTGGGATGCTGGAAGATGGAGGGAAGTCGGCCGCGGGGCTACCCGTTGAACCGGGCGACCACCACAGTCACGTTGTCGCTGCCGCCGCCCGCCAGCGCCTCCTCCACCAGCCGGTCGCACGCGGCCTTGGCGGACTCCGCCTGTGCGACCACCTCGGCGATCCGGGCCTCCGCGACGTGTTTGGTCAAGCCGTCGGTGCAGAGCAGCAGGGCATCGCCAGGCTCCAGGTCATAGGATGAGATCGCGGGAGAGATCTCGCTCTCCTTGCTGCTGCCGACAGCCTGGGAGAGCACGTGGCTCAAGGGCGACCGTTCCGCGGCCGACGCCGGGAGGAGCCCCTGATCGACCATCTCCTGGGCCAGCGTCTGGTCCCGGGTGACCTGCGTCAGGCTGGCCCGGCGCCAGTGGTAGCACCGGCTGTCGCCCACCTGCACGACGTACGCGCGCGGCCAGAGCGCGAACACCATGGTGAGCGTCGTCGCCATGGACTCGAGGCTGGTGCGCCGGGCCGCCTCGTTCCGCACCGCGGCGTGGCTCCACTGCACCGAGAGGGCCAGGTCGTGCAGCAGGGCGCGTTGACTGTCTTCGCTCAGGTTGGAGAAGAAGATCGATGACCCGGCGACGTAGCGCACGATGGTGTCGATCGTGCGGCTGCTCGCCTCCCGCCCCCCCTTCGCGCCTCCGACGCCATCGGCCACCAGGAGCAGCAGCGCCGACGCGCCGCGGCCGAACTCCAGCCGGCCCTCGGTGGGAATGCTGCTGTCCTCGATCTCGACGACGCGCCGAAGGCTGGCGACGAGGTACTGGTCCTCGTTCCTGGATCGGACCTTGCCGGTGTCGGTCGCGCCGGCGACATCGACGCGTACGTTCTCGAAGACTAGCGTGCGCCCTCCGCGGAAGCAGCCCGCGAAAGATGCCGCCAAAGTCCGGGGGCTGCCAGCCACGGCGACCCTCCGCCGGCAGCCGTTCGCGACCTGCCCCGCCAGCATGTACCTTGGTGCTCCGGACTCCTCCCGGACCCTTCATGCCTTCGCCTCGCCCGGCCTCCGCGCTGCTCCTGCTCACCGGCCTCCTGGCCGCCTGCCCCGGCGCGCGCGAGGAGACGATCCGACTCAACGTGCGCGAGGGGACTACCCTCGGCTTCGACCTTTCGCCCGACGGCCGGACCATCGTGTTCGACCTCCTGGGGCAGCTCTGGCAGCTGCCTGCCCGGGGAGGCGCCGCCCTTCCCCTCACCGACGCCGTGCGCGACACCGCCGAGGACCTCGATCCCTCGTGGTCGCCCGACGGCCGGCGGCTCGTCTTCCGCGGGGAGCGCGCGGGCCGGACCGGGCTCTGGCTGCTGGAGCCAGGCGCCGCGCCTCGCCAGCTCACCCAGCTCACCGATCCCGACGGCTTCGAAGGAAGGGCCGCCTGGTCGCCCGACGGGCGGACGCTCGCCTTCGCCCGGCGCGTGCGGGGAGACAGCACCCGGCCGGGCTGGCGGACTCGCCTCGCGCTGATAGACCCGGCCGGCGGGGTGGCTCGGGAGCTGCCGGTCGCGGACACCGCGGGCGCGGATCTTCGCGACCCGGCCTGGTCGCCCGACGGGCACCGGCTCGCGGTGGTCGCCGCGTCCGCCACCGCGGAGTACGGCGGACGACTCTTCCTGGTGGAACACACCGGCGGCCGGGTGACACCGCTCGCACCGTCCATCCGCATGGCGCTGGCGCCGGCCTTTGCCCCCGACGGCAGGCGCATCGCGTTCTTCGCGCCCGACTCGGCCGAGCGGATGCAGCTCTGGGTCGCACCGGTGGACTCGCCCGGGGCGCCGGTTCGTCTCACCGGGCAGGCCGATGTCACGCCCACCCGGGTGCGCTGGACCGGGGACGGCCGCTCGCTGCTGTTCGGGGCCGACGGACGGCTCTGGCGGATTCCCGCGGCCGGCGGCGTGCCGGCCGAGATCCCGTTCAGCGCCAAGCTCGCCATCACTCGCGCTCGCCGAGCCCTGCCGCCGGTCCGCTTTCCCGAGGAGGGGACGGCGCAGCCCGTGCGCGGGTTCATGAGCCTGGCGCTGTCGCCCGATGCCCGGCAGGTGGCGATGCTCGCGCTCGGCCGGCTCTGGGTGATGCCGGTGGGCGGCGCCCCTCGCCCGCTCGCGGACGTGCCCCTGGACGCGCACCACCTGGCGTGGTCGCCGGATGGCGGCACGCTCGCCTGGTCGGCCGGCCGGTGGATGGAGGAAGACCTCTACGCGCTCGACCTCGCGTCGAAGGCGACACGCCGGGTGACCGCGCTGCCGGGACGAGAGGACCACCCGATGTACTCGCCCGACGGAAAGCACCTGGCGTTCATGCACGCGCCGAGCGAGGACAGCACGATACTCCGGGTCGTGGACGCCGGGACACGCGACCTGAGGAACCCCGACCGGACCCGCGCCCTCGGCGCGGAGGCAGGCGCCGACGCGGCGTGGACCCCAGCCTCCGACGGCCTGCTCTACCTCACCGGCGGCTTCGCGCCGGGCCGGCTGTCACGGGCGGTGGTCCTGCTGCTCTCGGGGGAGCGGCGCGCCATGTCGGGCATTCCCGACTCACCGCTCTTCCCGCTGTCGACCGCGGGGGCGCTGGTCTTCGTGCGCCACGCCCGGCTCTGGCGGGCGAGGTTCACCGGCCCCGGGTCGTTGGCGCCCGCCGAGCCGCTGGGTGACGCGCCGGCGATCTACCCGTCGGCGGCGCGTGACGGGACGGTGCTCTTCATCTCCGAGGGTGGACTGCGCCTGCGCTCGCCCGACGGTCAGGAGCGACGACTTGGCTGGCCGATCACCTACACCGTGCCCGCGGCTCCGCCCATGGTGATCCGCAACGCGCGCATCATCGACGGGACCGGCGCCCAGGCCACGCCGCCGCGCGACCTCCTCATCGAGCGCGGGCGGATCGCGCGCATCGCCCCGGCCGGGACGCTGGCGGCGGACACGGCCGAGGTGCTGGACGCCGGGGGAAAGTGGCTGATCCCGGGCCTCATGGACCTGCACGCGCACGAGTACCGGCCCGACCTGATGCCCGGATTTCCCCGTTTCGGCGTGACCACCATCCGCGACCAGGGCTCACCGATCGGGCCGCTCGCCGCCTACGCGGACGCGGCCGCCGCGGGCCATCTCACGGGCCCTCGGGTGGACTACGGCGGCATCCAGATGTACACCGACTGGGCGTACGACCTGGAGGATGGCCAGGGCGTCGAGCCGGAGGCCGACTCGGCCCACGTGCAGCGCGCGGTGACACTCGAGGCCGCCTTCGGCGGGGCCCATGTGAAGACGCGCACCTTCCGCCGCTGGGACGTCAACGCGCGGTTCATCGCCGAGGCGCACCGGCGCGGGATGCGGGTCACCGGGCACTGCGCGCACCTGCTCCCCCTGGTGGCGGCGGGGATGGACGCGAAGGAGCACGCCGGGTTCTGCGAGCCGCGCGGCGACGGTCCGATCTACGACGACTTGGTGCAGCTCTACCGGAGCGCGGGGATCGCGGTCATCCCCACGATCTCGTACTCGGTGCTCGCGCTGGCCATGAACCAACACCCGGACACGCTGGCGGCCGATCCGGAGCTCGCGCCGATCCTGCCGCCGCAGAACGCGTTCGGCTGGATGCTGGCGCTCGACTCGACGGGCCGGCGGGAGTATGAGCGGTTCGCGGTGTGGGCACGGCAGACCACGGCCAAGCTGGCCCGGGCCGGCGTGACGATCGGGACGGGAACCGACATCTGGCAGGTGCCGACCGGGGTGCACCTGGAGCTGGAGGAGTTGGTCGCGGCGGGTCTGTCGCCGCTCGAGGCGCTGCACGCGGCGACCGGCGCGGCCGCAAGGATCATCGGCGCCGAGCACGACCTCGGCACGATCGAGGCAGGCAAGCTGGCAGACCTCGTGCTCCTGGACGCCGACCCTTCGGCGGATATCCGGGCGACCCGGCGGATCCGGGCGGTGGTGCTGGGTGGGCGGGTGGCCTACCGATCGCCGGGGGTGGCCACAGATGAACACAGATGAACACGGATGAACAGCAGGGGGGCCGCAGATGAACGCAGAAAACGCAGATAACGCGATGATGTTGTTTGGCTGGTGGTGGAGATCCTCGGTCGCTACCGCGGCCGATGGTCGCCTCACTACGGACAGGTGAGGTGCGCGCCCACAAGAACTCCCATGTTCACCTGCGTTCATCTGCGTTCATCTGCGTTCATCTGCGTTCATCTGCGGCCCCCCTGCTGTTCGTCCGTGTTCATCTGTGTTCATCTGTGGCAACTACCATCGAGCGAGCCGAAGGTCAGCGCGCCGTCGTCATTGCGACCTCGCCAGCCGAGCCCGCACGTCGGTGAACCAGTTGAGCACCACCGCCAGCCGCCGTGCCTCGGGGCCGACCGACTCGTCGGTCCGCCGCAGCATGACGAACGATTGCCCGTCGGGGCGAACGCCGAAGCCCTGGTGCCAAGGCGTGAAAGTGAACGACGCGGTCCCGAACAGCGGCTCGCGTCGGCTGACCTGGAACTCCGTCGTCCCGCCCACCGTCGCCGCCACCAGCGTGTCGCCCCGGGCCACATAGTAGAGCTCTCGGCCCGACGAGCCCCACACCGGGCTGGTGCCGCCGGCGGACGAGACCTGCCACCGGGCGCGGTCCACATCGGGCACGGGGCGGACGTAGACCTCCTCCCGGCCCGATTCGATGGAGACGTACGCCACCCAGCGGCCGTCGGGCGACACGGCCGGCATGTACTCGTCCGCCGGGCCGGCGGCGACCGCGATCGGCGGACTGTCGCCCGACGCTCGGCGGAGATAGATGTCGCGCAGACCCGGCACCGTCCCCGTACGGTAGGCCAGCCAGCGGCCGTCGCTCGACCAGCTCGCCTCGTCGATTTGAGCGGTGTCGGCGGGCAAGAGGCGCTCGGCCTTGTCGCTGCCATCGGACCGGATGCGGTACAGGTGGGTACCGCCCTGCACGTCGGAGCTGTAGCTCAGGCTCCGCCCGTCGGGGAACCAGGCGCCCCGGTAGTTGGTGATGCCGGTGGTGAAGGTGAGGCGCGTGAGCGGGCCGGCATCGAGCTGCTTGACCCACATCGTCGAGCCGGCGCCCTCGAGCGTGCTGACGGCGATCCGGTGCCCGTCGGGCGAGAGGTTGGCGCTGATGAAGCGGCCCTTCCAGCTCGGGTCGAGCACCCGGGCGTGACCCGCGCGGTCCACCTCGGCCACGGTGGCCACGCCGGCGAAGGCGTTGGAAGGCAGATAGACCAGGGTCCCGTCGTCGGCCACGGCGAACTCGGGGATGACGCCGATCTCGACCTGAACGCCGGACAGCACCGACACCGGCGGGCGGGTGAGCCGGTGCCGGCGCGCGTCGAAGGGAGCGGCCAGCATGGTGCCGTCCGTGCGCACCGCGACGAGGGTGCCGTCGGGCAACAGCGTGGCCCTGGTCGCCCCGGCGAGGATGGTATCCTCCGCCTGCGTCTTCACGTTGATCGCGACGATCGCGGGTCCGGCGCAGGTGTTGCCGCACCGGGTCAGCACCAGCGCCCCGTCGTCCAGCAGGACGGCGGGATAGCCCAGGCCGCCCGTCTTGGGCGCCTGGACCAGGGTGACGGGACTGCCGCCCTCCGCGTCCACCGCCATCATCTTGAAATCCGCCCCGGCATACACGATCCGGCCGTCGGCGAGCCACACGGCGCTCGGCAGCGCGACTTGGGCCTTGTCGGCCAGCAGCACCGGCGCGCCGCCGGCGAGCGCGATCTTGTACAGCTTGTCCCCGGCGAAGAAGCCGAGCCACTTACCGTCGGGCGAGAAGAACGGGGCGTCGCCGCCCTCGGTGCCCGGCAGCAGCCGGGTCGTCAGATCGCCGCGCTCCCGCAGGGCGAGTCGGGTGACGGTCTCCCCGGCGCGGGTGACGAACGCCATGCGAGACCCGTCCCGCGAGATCGCGAGCGAGATGCCGTAGAATCCGGTGAAGTTGACCCGGAGATCCTGGACGTCGAGAGAGAAGCGGTCCACCGGCGCGGCCGGGCGCCGTGCCAGCCGAAGTCCCAGCACGACCGCCGCCGCGGTGGCGAGCGTCGCGAGGGCGCCGAGCAGCGGCACGAGCCAGGGACGGGGCCGCGCGCGCGCCACTGGCCGGCGGCTGGGGACTGTCGCTGCAGCGTCGCCCCTGAGCGCGCCGGCGAACTCGGCGGCGGTGGCGAAGCGGTCGGCGGGGAGCTTGGCGAGCGCCGTCAGCACGGCGTCCTCGACCGCCGGCGGCACGCTCCGGCGCTGCGCCGAGAGGGCGGCGGGCTCGGCGCTCATCACCTTGGCCACGATGGCCTGGGCGGTCGGACCGGTGAAGGGCGGCTCGCCGACCAGCATCTCGTAGGTGACGGCGCCGAGGGCATACACGTCGGAGCGCCCGGTGATCTCGCGCTCGCCCATCGCCTGCTCGGGCGACATGTAGTGCGGCGTGCCGAGCGACATGCCGGTCTCGGTCATCCGGCTGGCGGCGCCGGCGCTGGAGACGGCCAGCGCGATGCCGAAGTCGGCCACCAGGGCCTGGCCGTCGTGCAGCAGGATGTTCTCGGGCTTGATGTCGCGGTGGATGACGCCGTGGCGATGGGCGTAGTCGAGGGCGGAGGCCACCTCAATAGCCAGCCGCACCGCGTCGGCCACCGGCAGCTGCTTTTCCCGCCGCAGCCGGTCGCGCAGGCTCTCGCCATCCACGAACGGCATCACGTAGTAGGCGGTGCCGTTCACCTCGCCGCTGTCGATGAGTCCGAGGATGTGGGGGTGCTGGAGGGCGGCGATGGTGCGGATCTCCCGCACGAACCGCTCGGCGCCGATCACGGCGGCGAGTTCGGGGCGGAGGACCTTGATGGCGACCTTGCGCTCGTGGCGGAGGTCCTGAGCGAGGTAGACGGTGGCCATGCCGCCCTGGCCGAGCTCGCGCTCCGTGCGGTAGCGATCGGCGAGGGCCGAGCGGAGAAGGTCGAAGGGTGCGGTCGTCATGGCCGCCGGCCGAAGCACGCCAAGACCTTCCGATCGAGCGGGTGCTCGATGCGGTATGCCGAACCCATAGCCGACATCGGTTGGCCGGGCAGGTCCATACCAGCTCGGGGCTGGAGGAAAATTGTGCAGGGTACGGGTAGTAAGCTAACTGCGGAGGAGGGGACCGCCACTGGCGAGGCGCGGGAGGGAAAGCCCTTTCAGCGAAAGACTTGCGTCACCGAGAGAGAGTCATAGATGCAATGTGAAACATTCCCGTAGCCCTCCCCGTACTCCGAGGTTACCGGGAGGGCCTGCCCATGTCTGCCTTCACCCAAGATGTCCAGTACGCGCTGCGAGTCCTCGTCAAGGCTCCAGGCTACGCCTGCATTACGATCCTCACCCTCGCGCTCGGCATCGGCGCCAACACCACCATCTTCAGCTGGATCAACGGCTCGCTGCTGAACCCGGTGCCCGGCATCGCCAACCAGGGCGAGGTCGTGGCGCTCTCGCTCAGCCCCGACGCCACCAACCCGTTCCCGTTCACCTACCCCGACTTCGAGGCGCTCCGTAACGGCCAGCAGAGCTTCACCGGGCTGACGTCGGTCAACGTCGCGCCGATGAGCTTGACCGGGACGGCCAGGCCCAAGCGCCTCTGGGGAATGATCACCTCGGCGAACTACTTCGATCTCCTGGGCGTGCACCCGATCCTGGGCCGGACGTTCTCGCCGGACGAGGACACGTCGCCCGGCGGCGCGCCGGTGGTCGTCATCAGCTATCGGCTCTGGCAGACGCAGTTCGGCGGCCGACGGGATGTCGTCGGCCAGACGATGGACCTGAATGAGCATCGCTACACCGTCATCGGCGTCACGCCCCCCGTCTTCCAGGGCAGCCAGACCGGCGTCCGCGCGGATCTGTACGTGCCCATGATGATGCAGTCGATGCTGATGCCGCAGGGCGACCTGATCCACGATCATCACTATTTCTGGCTCTTCATCCTGGGAAGGCTGAAGCCGGGCGTCACCCTCCAGCAGGCCCAAGAGGAGATGACTCTCCGGCTCAAGCCCGAGGTGAGCGCGTATCCCGACGAGCACCGCGGCCACGAGCAGGTGACGGCGTATCCGCTCTGGCGCAGTCCGTTCGGGGCCAACCTGTTCTTCTCCACCCTGCTGCCGATGCTGATGGCGATCTCGGGCTTCGTCCTGCTGCTGGCCTGCGCCAACGTCGCCAACCTGATGCTGGTCCGGAACATCGCCCGGCGACGGGAGATGGCCGTGCGGATGTCGCTGGGCGCGAGCCGCTGGCGCCTGGTGCGCCAGCTGCTGGTCGAGAGCGTCGTGCTCGCGCTCGCCGGCGGCGCGATCGCCATGCTGATGACGGTGTGGACCTCCGGCTCCATGGCGCGGTTCGTCCCGCAGATGGATTTTCCGTTCTATCTCTCCATCGAGGCCGACCGCACCGTACTCGCGGCGGCGTTCGTGTTCTCACTCGTCACGGGCATCGTGTTCGGGATCCTGCCCGCGCTGCGCGCCTCCTCCGACGCGCCCGGCGGGGTGCTGAAGGAGGTCAGCCAGGGGATCGCCGGCGGCTCCGGGCAGGCTCGGCTGACCAGCGCGCTCGCCGTCGCGCAGCTGGCGCTCTCCCTGCTGCTGCTGGTGTGCGCCGGGCTCTTCATCCGAAGCTTCGTCAACGCGCAGCAGATCGACCCGGGCTTCAACTCCCACAACATCCTGATGTCGTCGTACGACCTCTATGGGGCCGGCTACACGGAGCCGCGCGGCATCGAGTTCGATCGCCAGCTCCTCGCCCGCCTGGAAACGCTGCCGGGCGTGCAGTCGGTGATGCTCTCCAATCGGACGCCGCTGACGTTCGGCGGAGGGTCCACCAGCGTCAAGCCTGAAGGCTACGTGCCGCCCCCGAACGTCTCGATGGAGACGCAGGTGGCGATCGTGTCCCCGAAATACTTCGCCACCCTGCAGCTCCCCCTGGACAAGGGCCGCGACTTCACCGACCAGGACGGCAAGGACGGCCAGCGGGTCATCATCGTGAACCAGACGTTCGCGGACCGCTACTGGCCGGGCCAGGAGCCGCTCGGCAAGCAGGTCGTCTCCGACCTGACCAACGAATCGTTCACCGTCGTGGGGATCGCGCGGAACGCCAAGTACAACCAGCTCAACGAAGCGCCGCTCCCGTTCGTGTACCTGCCGCTGTACCAGGTCTACCGCGCCGGCATGACGGTCAATGCCCGGGTCTCCGGCGATCCGCTCAGATTCGCCAAGTCGGTCGAGCAGGCGATCCACGAGCTGGATGGGGACGTCGTCGTCTTCGACGTCACCTCGCTCGACCTGCGCCGGCAGCTTTCCACCATCGCGGTCCGCATCGGGGGGACCTTCGTCGGCGCGTTCGGCCTGCTCGCGCTCGTGCTCGCGGCGATCGGCGTGTACGGCGTCACCTCGTACACCACCAACCAGCGCACCCACGAGATCGGCATCCGCCTGGCGCTGGGCGCCAGCCGGGTCGACGTGCTGCGCCTGATCGTCGGGCGAGGCATTCTGCTCACCCTGGTCGGCCTGGCGATCGGGCTGGGCTTGTCGTTTGGAGCTACTCGATTCCTGCAGTCGCTGCTGCTGGGGGTGAGCACCACGGATGCGATGACCTTCATCGGCGTCGCGCTGCTGCTCGGCGGTGTGGTGCTGGTCGCGTGCGTGATTCCCGCGCGGCGGGCGATGCGGGTGGATCCGGTGCGGGCGCTCAGGTACGAGTAGGCCGGGTGGCCGATTTAGCCACCCGGCCGCGGTCCGGTCAGGGTGGCGACGTGAGGCGCGGAGCCGGCTTTTTGCGCGTTCATAACAGGAGCTTTACTTACGAGCCTTCGGTGTGGACTGGATCCGACATGGAAGGAGATGGGATGACCGCGAACCTCTCGGTCGCCGGCACCAGGCAGGGCGCCCGCCGCTTCTACGTGGGCATGGCCATCGCTGTCATCATCACGGTGTTCCTCGGATTCTCGCGAACCTACTTCCTCAAGAGCTACTTCGGTACGCCGGCGCTGAGCCTGCTGGTGCACATCCACGGCCTGGTGTTCACCTCCTGGGTGCTGCTCTTCCTGGCCCAGACGACCCTGGTCGCCACCGATCGTATCGACCTGCATCGCAAGCTCGGCGTGGGCGGCGCGGTGCTGGCGGCGTTGCTCCTGATCGTAGGAACCACCACGGCCATCGTGCGGGTAGCGGGCGGCGGGCCGTCCCCGATTCCGGGCGTGCCGCCGCTCTCGTTTCTGGCTGTGCCACTCTTCGATATGGTAGCGTTCGCGATCCTGATCGGCGCGGGCCTGGTGCTGCGGAACCGGCCGGAGACCCACAAGCGTCTGATGACGCTCGCCACCATCGCGCTCACGAGCGCGCCGATCGCGCGGCTTTCGTTCGTGCGCCCGGCCGGCCCACCGGCATTCTTCGGGCTCACTGACCTGTTCATCGTGGCGATGCTGGTCCACGACTTCGCGACCAGAAGGAAGGCTCACCCCGCCACGATCTGGGGCGGACTGCTGATCGTGGCCTCGCAGCCGCTGCGCCTCATGATCTCGGGCACACCCGAGTGGCTGGCCTTTGCGGGGTGGCTGACGGGCCGGTAGCCGGACGGCAGTCGCGGGGAGAAACGAGCTGCCGCCGGGAGCGCGACTCCGGCGGCGGTCCTGTTTCTACGTCTCAGCCGCAGGACGTTCGAATCTTGTCGAACAGCGATCTGATGAGCCCCCGGGCGTTTACGGTCACATGAAAGACCTCGTGCACCTTGATATTCGGCGTCCGGCCGGGCCCGATGAGGTTGAGGGTGTTGGTGATCGTCTGATTGTTCACGTCGTCTTCGGTGAGATCGATGTTGATGTGATTTACCGTGGCGCCGACCTGGACCCAGACCCGGCCGGTGACGAGACCCACGGCCCTGGTGCCCTTGTCGTTGACCACATCCATGTCGTGAATGACTCCTTTGGCGTCGAACGTGGTGTGATGGACGCGCTGCTCGCGGAGGTGGAACGCGAGGTCCTCGCCGGCGCAGGGCTCGAACGCCACGATCGTGGTGTCGAAGGTCTCCTTGGTCGTCGTGGCGGTGGCGGCGAGGGATGGGGTGGCGTCGGCCGAGGCCGTGGGTGCGTTGTTGTCGGTGCAGCCTGAGAGCGCGGCGACCGCAAGTATGGCGGCCATGCCGGGTGGGGTGCGGGTCATGGGGACTCCCGACGGAATGGGACGAGACTCGGCTAGGCTCGCTTGCGCTTGGCGACCTTGGCGCCCTGCTTGCCCAGCGCGGTGCGGGTCTTCTTCGGCAAATGGGAGATCGTCTTCTTCGCCTTGGCCGCCTTGGCGGCCTTTTTGATGTTCTTGCGCGCGGCGGCCTTCTGTCGTTTGGTGGCCACGAATCCTCCTGGCAGTGCGGTAGGGTCCTGCCCACGGAAGATGGCGCGGAAACGGTGTTGAGGCCACTATCTGGAGTACATTACCTCAGACGGTCAGCCCTGCAGGCAGATCCATACCCCATCCAGCGGTGTCATGACTTCCGAGACTCTGCCGCCCGACCTCCGGGTGCACATCATAGGCGCCGGCCCGGTCGGCCTCATGCTGGCCGCGCTGTTCCAGCCGATGGAAGGATTCTCCGTCCATCTCTACGAGAAACGACCGGCGTACATCCGGACCCGGATGGTTCAGCTCCGCGATTACCTGGTCGCCGATTCGGTGGAGAGCTACTGCTCCGACTACATCGACGGCGAAAGCGTCGAGGCGCTCTTCGACGCCGAGGAGCTCGACGAGGGCCTCGTGTTCCGGCAGTCCATCCCCGCCGACCTGATGGCGCTGCTCCGCACCTGGGTGCGGGGCTTCTGCCCGCTCAACGCCGTCGAGCGCTCGCTCAGCGAGCTGATCGATACCCGCCAGACTCGGCCGGTGCGGCGCACGGCGGGGGTGGTGACCGCGGCGGACGCGATGGCGATGCTCCAGCCGGGCGACGTCCTGATCGACAGCACCGGCAAGCACTCGCTGCTCCGGGACCGGCTGGTGCCCGGCGATGGCCATCCCGGGGCGAACACCTTCCGGGTCCGGCTGGAATACGCCATCATGGTGACGTTTCTGTACGACCAGGCCTACGAGTGCAACGAGTACTGCAAGTTCTACAAGAACATCGAGAACGTGTACTACAAGTTCATTCCCGCGGTCAACCGCACCTTCCACGACGGCGACATCACCCACGTCACGGGGATCGTCAACATCAGCGAGGACGACTACGAGCGGATGCCGCCGCAGTTCGACGGCC
>DATEIR010000175.1:0-6535 GCA_035278885.1 Gemmatimonadales bacterium
CGCGGCGCAGACCCGCGCGGCCGCGCTGTCGCTCGCGGCCTCGCATGAAGACGTCGAGGATCGCGCGGCCGCGGTCGCCGATCTCGAGCGGATCTCCACGCTGGAGGAGCGGCGCTACGCCGAGGCGGCGCTGCCCGCCTCCGATCTCGCGCGGACGCGGACCGACGTCCAGGACGCTCGCACCGAGCTGGCTCGCGCGCAGGAGGAGCTGGGTGGGGCGCGCGCAGGGCTGGCGGCCTCGCTCGCCGTCCCCGTGGCCGCGCTCCGGGGACTCGCCCCGGCGCCGGTGGCGACCCCGGGGTGCGCCGGAGTCGACTCGCTGGGAACCGACTCGCTGGTGGTGCGCGCGCTCGGACGCCGGGCCGAGATCGTCACCGCCCTCGCCGCCTACGCGGTCTCGGAAGCGGACGTGCGGCTCGAGGTCGCGCGCTTGTACCCCGATCTCGAGATCGGCCCCGGATTCATCTGGGACCAGGGCGTGCACCGCTGGACCCTGGCGCTCGCTCTCCCCGCGCTGCTGGGGCTTCGCCAGCGCGGCGCGCTGCACGAAGCCGAGGCCGCGCGGACCGTGGCCGCGGCGCGGGTAGCCGAGGCCCAGGACTCCATCGTGATGCAGGTCGAGGCGGCGGTGGAGGCCTGTCGCGGCGCCGGACTGGGCGTCACGGCCGCGGACTCGCAGGTGGTCGCCGCACGCGCCCTGGTGCAGCGCGATTCCGCCCGCTACCAGCGGGGGGAGACCACGCGGCTCGAGCCGGCGCGCTCGGAGCTGCTGCTGGCGCGAGCGCTGCGGAGCTCTCGGGCCGCCGGCCGCCGGTTGGCCTTCGCGGGCATCACCCTCGAAGCCGTCACGGGCGACTGGCCCGACGCCCCCAGGCATCCCTGGCCCGATCCCCGGGAGGAGGTCCCCACCCGATGAGCCGACGCTTCGTCATCGCACTCGTCGTCCTGGTCCTCGTGGTGGTCGGCGCGGGCATCCTACTCCGGCCCCAACGGGCGGGCGAGCCCGAGGAGAGCCGCGAGGCGCCGGTCGTCGCGCCGACGCGGGTCGTCGAACAGCAGGGGGAGGCGCGCGTGGTGCTCGACAGCGCGGAGCTGGCCCGGGTCGGCATTCGCCTCGCGCCGCTCGCCAGAACCGATCGCACCGATGAGCTCCGCGCGGCCGGGGAGGTCATCGCCGAGCCGGAGCGCACGACGGTGATCCGGGCTCCGGTCACCGGCCGTCTCACCGTGCGTGAGTCAGACCGCTGGCCCGAGCTTGGCGGGCAGGTGGCGCCCGGCGCCGCCCTGGGTCAGGTGTCGGACGCGCGGCCGCTCGTGGCGCCGATGGGCGGCGTAGTGACCCAGGTAGGCGCCCGGCCGGGCGAGATCGTGACCGAGGGTCAGACCCTGCTCGAGCTGGCGGACCGGAGCCGTCCGGTCGTCCGGCTCACCTGGCCGGGGGCGGGTGCACCGCCGCGCGCGGTACGGCTCGCCACCGACAGCTCCAGCCGGGTCCAGGCCGACCTCATCGGGCCCGCCCCCGAGGCGGATCCGGTGACTCGCCAGGCGGTCTATCTGTATCGGGCCAGACACGCGTGGCCGGGCGCGGTCCCCGGAACGCTGGTGGACGCGGACATTCCCCAGGGCCGGGCGACCACCGGCGTGCTGGTGCCGGACCGTGCGGTGGTGCAGTGGGACGGCCTGGCGTGGGTCTACCTGCAACGGGCACCGGGGCGCTACGTCCGCGTCCGGGTGCCCACCGATCACCCGACGCCGCGCGGCTGGATCGCCGGCCCGCCGCTGGCGCCCGGCGACACCGTCGTGGTGACCGGCGCCGAGGAGCTGCTGTCGGAAGAGTTCCGGGCCCGGGTTACCGTCGGCGACGAGTCGGGCGAGTGAGCGCGGAAGCTCGCGGATGCTGAGCGGGCTGGTCCGGGGCTCGATCCGCCACCGCGCGGTGGTGCTCGGCCTCGCCGCCGCCCTGGTGCTGGTCGGCGCGAGCACGCTCGCGCGCGCGCCGCTGGACGTCTTCCCCGAGTTCGCCCCGCCGCAGGTATCCATCCAGACGGAAGCGCCGGGTCTGTCCCCCGAACAGGTCGAGCTGCTGGTCACCAAGCCGCTGGAGGATGCGATCAACGGCGTGCAGGGCATCGCCGTCGTGCGCTCGCAGTCGATTCAGGGCCTCTCGGTCGTGACCGCCGTGCTGGCCCAGGGGGTGGACATCTATCGCGCGCGGCAGTCCCTGGCCGAGCGACTGGCGGAAGCCACCGGCGCGCTGCCCGAGACGGTGCATCCGCCGGTGCTCACCCCGCTCACGTCCTCATCCTCGACCGTGCTGGTGGTCGGCATCACCTCCACCACACGAAGCGCGATGGAGCAGCGCACCTTCGCGGACTGGGTGCTGCGCCCCCGGCTCCTGGCGGTCCCCGGTGTGTCGAAGGTGGCCATCTTCGGCGGCGAGGTGCGCCAGCTCCAGGTCCAGCTCGACCCCGTGCGCCTGCGACGCTATGGCGTCGGGATCGCGGAAGCGGCCGAGGCCGCCGCGCGTGCGACCGGCCTCCGCGGCGCGGGCGTGATCGATCAGGCCAACCAGCGGCTCACCGTCCAGGCGGAGGGACAGGTGACGAGCCCGGCGGCGCTGGCGGCGACGGTGGTCCGGGAGCGCGACGGAGTCGCGCTGCGCCTGGGTGATCTCGGTCGGGTGGTCGAGGGCGCCGCACCCCGGTTCGGCGAAGGCGGCGTCAACGGCGTCCGCGGTCTCGTGGTGGTGGTCTCCGGCCAGCTCGGGGCGAACACCAAGGTCGTGGCCGGCCGGGTGGAGGACGCGCTGGCGCGCATGGCGCCCACCATCAGGGCGGCGGGCATCACCCTCGACCCGGCGATTTTCCGTCCGTCCGAGTTCATCGATCTCGCCATCCGGAACATCACTACCTCGCTGCTCCTCGGCGGCGCGCTGGTCGCGGTCATCCTGGTCCTCTTCCTCGGCGACGCCCGCGCCGCGGCCATCTCGCTGACCGCGATTCCGCTCTCGCTGCTGGCAGGCATCCTGGTGCTCGATGCCTTCGGCTTCGGCATCAACACCCTGACCCTGGGCGGACTCGCGATCGCCCTCGGCGAGGTGGTGGACGACGCGATCATCGACGTGGAGAACATCGCCCGCCGGCTTCGGCTCAACCGGGAGCGCGACGACCCGCTGCCCGTCGCCCGGGTGGTGCTCGATGCCTCCCTCGAGGTGCGGAGCAGCGTGGTGTACGCCACCTTCGTCGTCACGCTGGTGTTCGTGCCGGTGCTGCTGCTGAGCGGCGTGCAGGGGGCGCTGTTCCGGCCGCTCGGCCTGGCCTACATCTTCGCGACGCTCGCGTCGCTGGTGGTGGCGCTCACCGTCACCCCGGCGCTGAGCCTGTTGCTGCTGGTGCGGCGGGACGGCCGGACCGGCGAGGCGCGGGTCCTGGACTGGCTCAAGCGGCGGTACGGTGGCGCGGTGAGCTGGGGCGTCCGGCACGCCGGACCGGTGGGGGCGGCCGCGGCGGTGGTCTGCCTGCTCGCGCTCGCGGCGCTCCCGTTCTTCGGCGCCACCTTCCTGCCCGAGTTCCGCGAGGGGCACTACCTGGTCCACATGTCGGCCGTGCCCGGGACCTCGCTCGACGAGTCGCTCCGGCTGGGCCAGCGAGTGACCGCCGCCCTCAAGGCGGACCCCCGCATCCGCTCGGTGGCCCAGCGGATCGGGCGGGCGGAGCTGAGCGAGGACACCTGGGGCACCAACTACACCGAGTTCGAGGTGGCGCTCAAGCCGTTGAGCGGCGAAGCGGCGGAGCGGGTGGAAGACGATCTGCGCGCGATGCTCGCGGGGTTTCCCGGGGTCAACTTCGCCATTCGGGGGTTCCTCTCGGAGCGGATCGAGGAGACGCTGACCGGATCCACCGCCGAGCTGGTGGTACGGGTGTATGGCGACGACCTGGACAGCCTGGACGTCGCCGCCCGTCGCGTGGCCGGTGTCCTGGCGGCGGTGCCTGGAACGACGGACGTGCAGTACGACCCTCCGCCCGTCACGCCGAGCGTCGCGGTGCGGCTGCGGCCGGCGCAGGTGTCCCGCGCCGGTCTCCGCCCTGACGAGGTGCTGGCCGCGGTGGAGGCCGCGACCCGCGGGGTCGCGGTGGCGCAGATCTTCGAGGGCAACCGCACCACCGATCTGGTGGTGACGGTGACGCCGGAGCATCGCTCGCGGCCGGAAGACCTCCGCACCCTCCCCCTGGTGTCGACGGCCGGCCGGCTGGTCCCGCTGGAGCGGGTGGCCGATGTGGCGCGAACCACCGGTCGGTCGATCATCATGCACGTCGGGGCGCGGCGGGTGCAGACGGTGACCGCGAACCTCGCCGGTGTGGATGCGGAGGGTGTGCAGCGGACGCTGGAGGCGCGGCTGGCCGCTACGCGGCTGCCGGGCGGGGTCTACACCGAGCTGGGCGGCACCGGCACGGCGCAGCGTGAGGCGCGCCGCGAGCTGCTCCGCAACAGCCTTCTCGCGGCGGCGGGCATCATGATGCTGCTCTGGCTGGCGTTCGGCGAGCGCAGCCGGCTGCTCCTGGTGCTCGCCAATCTCCCCTTCGCCCTGGTCGGCGGCGTGTTCGCGGTGTTCCTCACCGGGGGACTGCTGTCCCTGGGCTCGCTGGTCGGGTTCGTGACGCTCTTCGGGATCGCGACCCGCAACGCGGTCATGCTAATGTCCCACTACGATCACCTGATGCGCCTGGAGGGTCAGCGCTGGACGCCCGAGACGGCGGTGCGGGGCGCGATGGAGCGGCTGGGACCGATCCTGATGACCGCACTGGTGACGGCGCTGGGCCTGCTGCCGCTGGCCCTGGGCAGCGGCGACCCCGGACGGGAGATCGAGGGGCCGATGGCGATCGTCATTCTCGGCGGGTTGGTGACGTCGACGCTCCTCAGCCTGTTCGTCCTGCCGGCCCTGGCCTGGCACTACGGACGGTTCGACCGCCTTTCCGAGGACGAGGCGGTGTGACCGGCCTCACGCCAGCGATCGCCGGCGGGGGCCACGATTGCAGCTCGACTTCGACCACGGAGACCAAGTGAATCTGACGCCGCGCGCGCAGGCACTGCTGCGCATCGTGATCGGCTTTCTCTTCTTTCAGCACGGCTACGGCAAGCTCTTCGGCACGCTGCCTGGCGCCCTCGAGCCCAGCACGCCGGTGCCGCTCGTGAGTCTCATCGGCCTCTCCGGGGTTCTGGAAACGTTCGGCGGGCTCCTCATCCTGCTCGGCCTGTTCACCCGGCCGGTGGCGTTCGTGCTCGCCGGCGAGATGGCGGTGGCCTACTTCAAGGTTCATGCTCCCAAGGCGTTCTGGCCGGTCCACAACGGCGGGGAGCTCGCCGTGCTCTGCTGCTTCGTCTACCTCTTCCTTGCCTCGGCGGGCCCGGGGGCCTGGTCGCTGGACGGCCGCCTCGGTCGAGGGCGCGCCACCGAGTGAGCCGGCTCAGGCCTGGGCCGGCGTCGTGGACGGGTCCAGCCGCTCGAAGACCCGCCCGAGCCAGCGGACCATGATCGTCGCTTCGACGGCGGCCACGCCGAGCACCGCGGCCGCCCCCGGCACCGCCCCGTAGTACTGCAGTGGGCGCTCGAGCAGGAGGTAGATCCCGATCCCGACCGCGGCGGGAGGAAGCAGCACCAATAGCAGGAGCGCCGCGAAGCCAATGAGGACGAGCATGTTCTGTCCCAGCGCCTCGATGCCCCCGGGACGTCCGCTCCCGAGGTGGGTCCACCCCGGCAGGAGGAGCGCGGCCCCGTTGTGCAACAGCATGCCGAGTCCGTTCACAACCGGGAGGAGCGCGAGGGCCAGCGCGAGCAAGGCGGTGCGCGCGGGAAGCGTCGGCACGTCGGGGGCCTCCACCAGAAACGCGAGCCAGCCGATCAGCAGGAGCCCGAGCTGGAGGCCGGTCAGGATGAGCGCCGAGGAGGCGGTCTCGGCAGCCACCAGCGAGGCGCCGCGCAGGGGGTAGCTCCGCAACAGATCCAGCTTGAGCAGATCGCCCCGCAGATCGTTGCGAATCCACTGGGGCCCCGCCACGAGCAGAAACCCGCTCCACATCGTCGCCAGCCAGCCGAGCGCCTCCGCCGGCGCGGGATCGCGCAGGGTGGCGAGCCAGGCCGCGATGACGGCCCCCGCGGCATACACGATCAACACCACCCGGGTTCGCGGCGAGCGGAGCGCGGCGACGGTGTTCTTCCAGGCGATAGCCATCGCCGGCCACCCGGTCGCACCCAACCGCGGGGTCGGAAGCCGCAGTCGAACCGGCGCCGGCACGGTCTGCGATCGGCTGGCCCGAGCCCGCGCGCGCGCGAACGCGACCTCGGCCGCGGTCTCCTCGAATGCGGTATCGGACCGGAGCACCCAGACGAAATGAGCGGCCAGCAGCAGCACCGCCGGGACGATCGCACGAACCCACCCGTCGATCGTGCCCGCCACCATCGGCCGGACGGCCAGTCGGAACGGCGCGAGGGCGACGCCGGCGATCGGTCCCTCCGCGGCGTCGCCCAGCGCGGCCA
>DATEIR010000176.1:0-21985 GCA_035278885.1 Gemmatimonadales bacterium
GCGTGACATTCACGCGCCGGCGGGTTCGGCCGGCGGCGCTCCCAGGATCGGCGCCCGAGCCGGCGTGGCGCCGGGCTTGGCGGAAGGCGACGGGGTGGCCGCGGCCGAATCCGGAGGCGTCGGATTGCGCGGCGGCAGGGGCAGGTCCTTCACCAGGCGATCGAGGTCCTCGCGGTCGATCGTCTCCCGCTCCAGCAGCGCCGCCGCGATGCGATCGAGCAGCTCGCGGTTGGCGTTCAGGATCTCGGTGGCGCGGGCGTAGGCCTCGTCGATGAGACGCTTGACCTCGTCGTCCACCATCTGCGCCGTCCGCTCCGAGATCTCTCGCCGCTGGGCGAATTCCCGGCCCAGGAAGATCTCCTGCTCCTTGTCGCCCACCGCGAGCGGTCCGATCAGCTCGCTCATTCCGAATTGGGTGACCATCCGCCGGGCGAGCGCCGTGGCGCGCTCGATATCGTTCCCCGCTCCGGTCGTCACCTTGTCGGCCCCGAAGACGATCTCTTCCGCCACCCGACCGCCGAAGAACATCGCCAGGCTGCCGATGAGCCAATCCTTGGTGTAGTTGTGCCGGTCGACCTCGGGGAGGGAGGCGGTGAGTCCGAGCGCCCGGCCCCGCGGCACGATGGTGACCTTATGGATGGGATCGCTGCCCGGAATCTTGATGGCGACGATCGCGTGGCCCGCCTCGTGGTACGCGGTGAGCTTCCGCTCCGCCTCGGTCAGGACCAGGCTCCGGCGCTCGACGCCGAGCATGACCTTATCCTTGGCGTCCTCGAAGTCCTGCATGTCCACCAGCGTCTTGTTCCGCCGGGCCGCGAGCACCGCCGCCTCGTTGACCAGGTTGGCCAGATCGGCGCCCGCCATGCCGGGCGTGCCCTTGGCGATCGTCTCGAGTCGCACGTCGGAGGCGAGCGGGATCTTCCGGGTGTGGACCCGCAGGATCCCCTCCCGCCCCCGCACGTCCGGCGAATCCACCACGATCTGGCGATCGAACCGGCCGGGTCGGAGCAGTGCCGGATCGAGCACGTCCGGCCGGTTGGTGGCGGCGATCAGGATGACGCCATCGTTGGACTCGAAGCCGTCCATCTCGACCAGGAGCTGGTTGAGCGTCTGCTCCCGCTCGTCGTGGCCCCCGCCGAGGCCGGCGCCGCGGTGGCGGCCGACGGCGTCGATCTCGTCGATGAAGATGATGCAGGGCGCATGGCTCTTGCCCTGCTCGAAGAGGTCGCGCACCCGGCTCGCCCCCACCCCGACGAACATCTCGACGAAGTCGGAGCCGGACATGGAGAAGAAGGGCCGCCCGGCCTCGCCGGCGACGGCCTTGGCCAGCAAGGTCTTGCCCGTGCCCGGCGGGCCCACCAGGAGCGCGCCCTTGGGCAGCCGTCCGCCGAGGCGGGTGAACTTCTGCGGGTCCTTCAGGAACTCGATGATCTCCTGCAGCTCGACCTTCGCCTCGTCCGCTCCGGCCACGTCGGCGAAGGTGACCTTCGGGGTGTCGCCGGCGAGGAGCTTGGCCTTGGATTTTCCGAAGGCGAACGCCCTGCTGCCGCCGGCCTGAAGCTGCCGAAGGAGGAAGAACCAGAGTCCGAGGATCACGATCCAGGGCAGCGCGGCGATGATGATCGCCGTGATGCCGCCTTTCGGCTCCTTGGCCAGGATCGGCACCCCCGCATCCTCGAGGCGCTTGACGAAGACTTCGCTGTTGGCCACCGGCAGCAGCACGGTGAAGCTCTTCGCGGTCCGGCCGTCCTGGGTGACCGGTGCGCGGAAGTCGCCTTCCAGCCGCTTGCCGTCGAAAATCTCGACCTGGGCGACGTTGCCCTGGTCCAGCTGCCGGCTGAACTCGGTGTAGCTGAATTCCTGGGTCGGGTTGCGCTGCCGGCTCATCATCTGGAACAGGAACAGCGCGAGCAGCCCCACCAGCAGCCACAGGGCGAGGTTCTTGCTCAGGTTGCCCCAGTTGGTGCGCGGGGGCCGGGAGGGGAGTCGGTCTGCCATTTATTCCAAGTCCGCGATGAACGGGAGATGCCGATAGTTCTCGGCGTGATCCAGGCCGTAACCGACCAGGAACGCCGGCGGCGCCCGGAATCCGACGAACCGGAGCTCCGGGCGCGGCTCGGGCGCGAGCTGCTTGTCGAGCAGGGCGCAGATGGCCAGGCTTTCCGGCCGCCGCGCGCCCAGCAGGGCCATCAGGCGCTGGAGCGTCTTGCCGGTATCAATAATATCCTCAACCAGCAGGATATGTTTGCCCTCCAGCCGGGTTTCCGGGTCGTAGAGCAGCCGGACCGCCCCGCTGGATTCCTTGCCGTTGCCGTAGGAGCTGGCCACCAGGAAGTCGATCTGGATGGGGCGCTCGATCTTGCGGGCCAGGTCGCTCAGGAAGATGAAACTCCCCTTGAGCAAGCCGAGCACCAGGAGATCGCCCGTCGGGTAGGCCTCGGTGATCTCCGCGCCCAGCGCCTCGACCCTCGCGGCGATGGTCGCCTCGTCGAAGATGATCGACTTCACCGGTTTGCCGCCGGTGCGCCGGAGGACTTCAGGCGTGCTCAGCATGGACGCGAAGCGCCTCCACACCGGGGAGAGGAAGGAGCGCATCGGATCGGCAGACGCCGGGAACCCACACCACCGATGCACCGCCGGCGACGACAGGCCAGGACTCCCGGCGCGACCGTGGCACCCGCGCATCCTGAAAGCATCGCACCACCAGCCGCCGACCGGTTCCAGCCAGGGGACGGACCCGATCGCCCGGAGTCCAGGAGCGCACCAGCAGCGGCGCGGGCTGGAACCAGGCGGTGAACCCGTCGCGGACCTGGCGGTCGGGAGCCGGCTCCGTGCGCCAGGTGAGGCGCCAGCGACCCCACTCGTCAGCCCCCTCGGTGCCAAGAAGCTCGACGCTTTCCGCCGCCGGGCCGGGCGGCACCAGCCGCAGCCGGCCGAATGCCAGCTCCGCCCGCCAGCCTCGGGACAAGGGCACCATCCTGCCACTCGCCCCGCCGAGCAGCCCCAGGACTCTGGCCGCTCTCACCGGGCCGAGCGGACAGGCGGCGCGTCGCGCCACGGCCAGCAGCAGCGCTTCGGCGAGCGTCGAATCATACGATCGCAAACAGTTGGCAGCAACGGAAATGCCGTCCTGCTCGGTGCGCGCGTCGAGGCCTGGAAGCTGGTCCAGCAGGATGTCCCACGCCTCTCGATCCCGTCCCGCCAGGGTGCCGACTCGAGCCAGGTGCGAGTCGGACTCGGGAAGCCGCCGACGGACCATGGGCAGCAGCTCCTGCCGGACCCAGCTTCGCAGGTGGGCCGGGTCCCGGTTGGCGGGGTCATGCCAGACCGTCCATCCCCGCTCCTCCACGTACCGGATGAGCTCCTCTCGGCGGAACGGCAGCAGCGGCCGCACCAGGCGCCCGGTGACCGCTGCCATTCCCGCGAGACCGGCCGGCCCCGACCCGGCGAGCGCCCGGAGCAGAATGGTCTCGACCTGATCGTCGGCGTGATGGGCGGTCAGGATCGGCCCGATGCCGAGACGATCGGCCAGCGCGTACAGCAGGTGATAGCGGGCATCGCGCGCCTCGGTCTCGCCCGCGTCCGGTCCGAGGTTGGCGGCTTCGACGTGGCACGCGAGTCCGAGTTCCCTGGACAGATCGGACACCTGCCGCGCCACCATGGCGCTCTCGGGGTGGATACCGTGGTCCACGTGGCCCACGACCGGCTGAAATCCGTGCGCATCCCGGGTGCGCCAGATGAGGTCGAGCAGCGCGACCGAGTCGGGGCCGCCGGACACGGCCACCAACACCGGCCCGGAAGGCAGGCTCAATGAGCGCAGATGGTCGCGTACCCGGGTGAGCAGCTCCATGCGGTGAAAGCTAACCACTCGGCGTCATAAGCACTTCGCGCACCCGGCGGGCCAGCCCTTCGGCCTCGAACGGCTTTTCCAGGAAGGGCGCTCCGGCGTCGAGCAGGCCACGCCTGGTCACCTCGTCGTCCGTGTATCCGGACATGTAGAGCAGCTTGAGGCCCGGTCGGCGTGCCAGGAGTGCCGCCGCCAGCTCCCGCCCTCCCATCCCCGGCATGACCACATCGGTCACCAGCAGGTCGATGACACCCCATTCGGGCTCCCGGGCCAGGGCCTGTACCCCGTCGCCGGCCTCGAGGACGTGATACCCTCGCGATGAGAGCGTCCGGGCCGCCATGCGACGCACCGGCTCCTCGTCCTCGACCACCAGCACCGTCTCGCCGCCCCCCTGAGGAGCGGGGGCTGCCGGTCGGCTCAGCGGCGTCGGGGCGAGGCCCAGGCGCTCCGGCAGGAAGATCTCGAACGTGGTCCCCCGCTCGGGCTCGCTGTAGCACCAGATGAATCCGTCACTCTGCTTCACGATGCCATAGACCGTGGCCAGGCCGAGGCCGGTGCCCTCGCCGGGGCGCTTGGTGGTGAAGAAAGGCTCGAAGGCACGGGCGCGGGTCTCCGCATCCATGCCGTGGCCACTGTCCCGCACTGCGATCCGGGCGTACCGACCCGCCGGAACGGCGGGGCGCCCGGGCTCGGCGGCCTGCTCCGTCAGCATCGAAGGCTCGACCTCGATCGCGAGCTCTCCCCCAGCCGGCATCGCGTCCTTCGCGTTGAGGGCGAGGTTCACCAGCACCTGCTCCAGCTGGGCCGGGTCGGCCCGGACCAGGGGCACGGCCGAGTGCACCTGCGAGCGGACCCGGATTCCCTGCCCGACCAGCCGCTGCAGCACCGGCAGCGATCCCTGCAGGAGCCGGCCGAGGTGGAGGGCGCGAGGCTGCATCACCTGCTGCCGGCTGTACGCGAGCAGCTGGCGGGTGATGCCGGCGGCGCGGTCCGCCGCCTTCCGAATCTCGGCGACGTCGGCGATCCGGGCATCGTTCGGCTCGAAGGATTCGTGCAGGAAGCCGGTGAACCCGTTGATCACCGTCATCATGTTGTTCACTTCGTGCGCGACGCCGCCGGCCACCTTGGCGACCGCCTCCATCCGCTGCGACTGCATGACCAGCTCGTCGGCGCGGCGACGCTCGGTGACGTCCAGCACCACGGCGCCGACCAACTCGACGCCGCCGCCGCGGCCCGACACCGGGTAGAAGCTGGCCAGCGCGATCAGCTCGCGTCCGTCGTGGCTGGTGCGGATCTCCCGATCCAGCACCGGCGCGCCGCTCGCGAGCACCTGGCGAAAAGATGTCTCCAGCCACTCGCCCGCCTGGCCGAGGGCCTCGGCCGGCGTCCGGCCCAGCAGCTCGCCCCCGCCCGCCAGCGCGGCGAGCGCATCGTTGAGCCGGACGAAGCGGGCCTCGCGATCGACGAACGCGAGTCCGACCGGCGCGGCGCCGAACACCGTGTCGAGCAGCGCCAGGCTTTCTTTGCGCGCGTGCAGCGCCCCTTCGGCCTCCTGGTAGAGCCGAGCGTTGTCCACCGCCAGCGCCGCGCGCCGGGCGAGGTCTTCGGCCAGGGGGAGGTCCGCCTCCGAGTACTGCCGCCCGGACTCGGCCATGACGAAGGTGATCGCGCCGAGCACCCGGCTCCGCGCACGGAGCGGCACGATCAGGAGGGATCGCAGCCCGAAGACCCGAAGACGCTCGAGGTGGTCGGAATCCCGGGCGAAGGCGCGGAGCAGCTGATCGGGGATCACCGGAACCAGCTGGGGTTGTCCCGAGGCGATGGCGTGGGGCACCGGGTCCGCCGGGAGCTCGGCGTAGCGGCGGCTCATCTCCCATACCTCGTCCACCCGGGCCGGATCGGTGTGGGCGATGGCCAGTCGCCGGAGCCGGCCGTCGTCGATGACGTCCACCGCGCACCAGTCGGCCAGGTGCGGCACCGCGAGCCGGGCCACGGTGGCGAGCGTCGCCTTGTAGTCGAGCGACGAACCGAGCACTTCACTGGCCCGGGCGAGAAAGGCGAGCCGCTCGCCGGCTTCCTCGGCGTTCCGGCGGGCGGCGCGCTCCGCATCGTAGAGCAGGCTGCGCTCCAGCGCGCGGGCTCCCTGGCCCGCGAGCGCCAGCATGTACACCCGGTCGTCCCGCCCGAAGCGCCGGCGATAGGAGAAGTCCAGCTCCAGGACGCCGAGCGGCCGGGTGCTGGTCAGCAGCGGCAGTACGGCCAGGGAGCCGTCGGCGGTGGACTCGAAGCGTGGCAGGCCATCCTGGAGCACCTCGTCGACCAGCGGTGATCGGGTCCGCTGCTCCAGGGAGCCCTCGCCATGGAGCAGCCCGGTCTGCCCCGCGAGCACCACGCCTCCGCCCGCGGCCTGCAGCGCCTCCACCGCATGCCCCACCACCGCGTGCGCGACCTCCCGTGGCGCGAGCGCGGGCCCCAGGGCCTGGTTGAGCGCATGCATGCGTCCCGCGCGCGCGGCGCTCCGCTCGGCCCGGCGTCGCGCCGCGAGCAGGAACGCCACCAGCCAGGCGACCCCACCGCCCGAGAGGACGGACATCAGCCAGTCCCCTGCCGCCAGGCCGCGCGCGGACAGGAACGTTCCGGCGGTCACCACGGCCGCGGTCAGGATTCCGGGGATCAGTCCGCCCAGCCAGGCGCTCACCGCCACGGACGCCAGATATACCGGGTAGTAGGCCGAGTCGACGTGGCCGCGCAGCAACGCCTGCGCGGCGAGGGCCAGCATGGCGAGCAGCGCCGCGACCACGCAGCGCTGCAGCAGCGTCAATCGCCGGCCACCGACGGGAAGGTGCTCGGGCAGGTTCAGCGTGGGATGCACACGGGAGGTCACCGACTCATCGCCCCCACCGGATGGCGCCTCCATCGAACGCCGTGAGAGGGGGAGCACGGCGGGAGGCGCCTCCGCAAGCTACGGGGCGAGCGGAGGTCGAGGCAACTCCGCCGGAGGCAACGCCGCGGCCACCCACCGGCGATACGGTCTGGGTGCGAGCGTCATCGCCGGCACTACGCTGCCGTCAGGTCTTGAGCAGAACGAGCGCCGCGACCAGCGCGTATTCCTCGATGACGAATGCCCACAGCAGTGCGCGCCGAAGGTTGGAGCGAACCAGGCTGGTGTCGCACAGTGGACACCGGAGCACCTGCTCATGGATGGAGATCCCGCAACACGGACAACTCACCGTCATGAATGCCTCCCTGGCCACGATCCAAAGGGGCAATAAGAAGGGTGGGATCCTGAAGAGTGGCGAGTCGGCACGCGGAGAGCAAGGCTTGCGCGTGCCGCGCCTCAGAGCGGCCTTCTCGGTGGCAGCGCGGCGGCGAACTCGGCCATGCTGCCGAAGCGCTCTTCGGCGCGCTTGGCCAGCGCCCGTCCGATGACGGCATCCAGCCCGGGCGGCACCTCAGGCACCAGGTGTCGCGCCGATGGTATCGGCCCCTGAAGGATGCGGGACGCGACCTCGGTGAGGCCCCGGCCGCGGTAGGGAGGCTCACCGGTCAGCATCTCGTAGAGGATGCAGCCCAGCGCGTAGATGTCCGTCCGCTGGTCGAGATCACGATCGTCCCTGACCTGCTCCGGACTCATGTAGTAGACCGTTCCGACCAGCACGCCGGTGTCGGTGAGCTTCTGGTAGTTGGCGGCGCCGATCGCGCGCGCGAGGCCGAAGTCTGCCACCAGGGCCCTGCCCTCGGCGAGCAGAATGTTCTCGGGCTTCACGTCCCGGTGCAGAATCCCCTGCCGGTGGGCGTGCCCCAGCGCGTCCGCGACGTCGTGCGCCACGGCGAGGGCATCCGCCAGCGGCATCCGCCGCACCCGGGCGAGCCGGTCGCCGAGCGTGTCACCCTCGATGTACGGCATGACGTAGAACAACACGTCGCCGGCGGCGCCCGAATCGTGCAGCGGAACGATGAGGGGGTGGGACATGGAACCGGCGATGGCGATCTCGCGGAGGAAGCGCTGCGCGTTGAGCGTGTTCGCGACCCGGGGATGCATCACCTTGATGGCCACCCGCCGCTGGTCCCGGACGTCGTGCGCCAGGTAAACGGTCGCCATCCCCCCGTGCCCGATCTCGCGCTCGATCTCGTAGCGTCCGCGGAGCGCGTCCATCACACGCGGCGACGTCGGCATGGCTAGACGTACGCGCGGCGCAGCATCTCGGCCGCCGATTCGTCCAGCCGGTCGGCCCAGCGGAGCTGGTCGAAGAGCTGCAGCAGATCGGGCTCCCGCACCCGGCGCCGGCGGGTCTCGCGGAGGTCGTAGGCGACCCGCCCCCGGTGCATGACCAGGACCCGGTCCCCCAGCTGGACCGCCTCGGTCAGCGAGTGGGTCACCATCAGCGTGGTGAGATTCCCGGCCGTGACGGCTCGGCGGGTCAGCCGGATCACCTGCTCCGCGCTGCGCGGGTCCAGCGCCGCGGTGTGCTCGTCGAGCAGCAGGAGGCTGGGCCGCACCATCGTCGCCATGAGGACCGTCAGGGCCTGCCGCTGGCCGCCCGACAGCACGCCGATGGGGGTATCGAGCCGGTCCTCCAGCCCCATGCCGAGCTGGGCCACCGTGGTCTCCAGCGCGAGGCGCCGCTCCCGATCGAGCGTGCGACGGAGCCAGCGCCGGCCGCCCCGGCCCTCCGCCAGCGCGAGGTTCTCCGCCACGGTGAGATCGGCGGCGGTGCCGGTGAACGGATTCTGGAACACCCGGCTGATCAGCCGGGCGCGGCGCGACTCGGGCCATTGGGTGATCTCGCGCCCGTCCAGCAGGACATGGCCTTCCGTCGCCGAGAGGCTGCCCGCGATGGCGTTGAGCAGGCTCGACTTTCCCGAGCCGTTGGTGCCCAGCACCACGGTGAAGGTGCCTCGCTCGAGCTCGAGATCCACCGAGTCGAGGGCACGGACTTCGTTGGGCGTGCCGGCGTGAAAGGCCTGGGACAGCGCCTCGAGCCGCAGGGCGACGTCATGCACGATCGGCGGCCTCCGTCGGCAGACCACTGCGGCGCACCAGCCTCGGCAGCACCAGCACCCCGAGCACCAGCGCGGCCGTCACCAGCTTGAGCGCGTTGGGATCGAGCCCCAGCCGGATCGCCGCGCTCACCACCAGCCGAAAGGCCACCGCCCCGATCACCGCGCCGGCGATCCAGCGTCCCAGCGTCCGGCGCCCCAGCAGCGCCTCGCCCAGGAGCAGGTTGGCGAGCCCGGTCACCAGCGCGCCGATGCCCATCTGGATGTTGGCGAAGCCCTCGTATTGCGCCATCAGCGCGCCGGACAGCGCCACCAGCCCGTTGGACAGGCAGAGTCCCAGCACCACCATTCCGTTGACGTCGATGGCCAGCGCCCGCGCCATCTGCGGGTTGTTGCCCGCCGCGCGCATCGCGGTGCCGACTTCGGTGCTGAGGAAGAAGGCCAGCAGCGCGGCCGTCCCGACGGCGAGCAGCAGCATGAGCGCGAGCGAGGCGATGCTCCCGCCACCGACCGTGGCGCCGAAGAGCGTGAGCGACGCCGGGAGGCCGAACCAGCGGTGGGCCAGGCGCTCCGCCACGCTCACGAACCCGTCCGCCGACACGAGCGAGACGTTGCCGCTCCCCATGACGAAGAGGCTCACCGAATAGAGCGCCGTGCTGGTGAGCACCCCGGCGAGCAGCGGCGTCACCCGGAGGCGGGTGTGCAGCACGCCGGTCACGCCGCCGGCGAGCATCCCCGCCGCGATGGCGAGCCCCGTCGCGACCAGCGCCGAGTGCCCCCGCACCAGCAGCGCGCCGGCCACCGCGGCGCCGACGCCGAACGCGCCGTCCGCGCTGAGGTCGAGCGTACGATAGATCCGATAGGTGACGAAGACGCCCAGCCCGAGCAGGGCGAGGATGAGGCCGATGGTGAGCGCGCCGATCAGGAGGTTCATGGGCCGGCTTCAGTCGACGTCGGTGATCGGTCCGGCCCAGGCGACGCCGCGCAGCAGCGCAGTCTCCGCCACGCCCGCCTCTCCGCGATCGTCCCAGAGGAGGTGAAGGACGTCCTGCAGCTGGTGATTCCGGAACAGCCCGCGCACCAGGGTCCCGAGCTCCACGGTGCGCTGGGGCAACGCCCGGTAGCTGAACACCGCGGCGTGCAGGTGGCTCGAGAGGCGGCCCACCAGGCCGAGCGGGCGGAGATGTCCGGCGATGGGACCGGAGGCGCCGCGCCCAATGACTCCCGCGATGAGCGAGGTGGTGACGGTGTAGGTGCGCTCCGGCGCGAAGGAGAGCCAGTCGCGCACCAACGGCACATCGAAGCGAAGCGGCCCGCCTCCGGCCGGGGAGCGCCGGATCCGCGCGCCGGTGAGGCCCGCGGTCTCAGCGGCGATCACCACACCGGCAAGCCGACCGCCGACCGCATCGAGACACACGGACGCCAGCTCGGACAGCGGCACCGCGTCGGCCTCGGGCTGGGTGCTGAAGCGGACCAGCTTGGCGAAGCTGCCCCGGCAGCTGAGCCCCGAGGCCAGCACCACCTGGGGGGTGGCCGGCCCGTCGGCGAGGAGGTAGTCCGGCAGGCGGGCGCCGTCCCCGGGGAAGGTCGCGATGCCGCCGGCCACCGCGAGCAGCTCCCCCATCTGCTCGTGGCACTCGGCATAGGACCGCCCGATGGCGCCGAGGCCAAGACCGAAGCTGGTGGGGGGAAAGGCGACGACATCGCAGTCATCCGGACCGAAGGCCGCCTGAGTGAGGCGGCTGGGACTGCCATGCAGGCTGCAGGTGAGCCGCCCATCCGGCGCCGCGGCTGAGGTCTGGTAATTGCCCGCGCTGGCGGCGACCGCAGGGAGATGCCAGGAGGACTGGCGCAGGTCGATCGCGCGCGCGGCAGCGGTTGGCGACTCGGCGCCGGGCTTCCAGCCGGTGATGGCCAGCATCTCGCGGACCGCCGGCGAGAGCTCCCCGAGCGCGACCTCGCCGCGGAGGGAGGCGACTTCCTGCTGCCACCGGGCCAGGACTTCGGCCGCGGCCGAGCTGATGTAGGTAACGGTCGAAAGGTCGATTCGGAGCGAGCGGACCCCGTCGCGGAGCAGCTCCTCGAGCGTGCTGCTCAGGTGCCCTGCCCATTCGCGGTCCAATCGCCCGCCGAGACGGAGGTGGACGGACCCTCCGTCCCGGGTGGCGTCGATCTGCATGCCTATTTCGCGGGGCCGCCCACCACGCTGTCGGCCTTCTGCAGCACGTCCTTCGGCACGGTGAGCCCGGCCTTGCCCGCCTCGCCCTGGTTCACGATGAGCTTGGTGGTCTGCAGGCGGTAGAACGGAATCTTCTCCGGGCTTTCGCCATGGAGCACCCGCGCGATCATCTTGCCGGCCTCGACCCCGCCCTCCTGGAAGTCGGGGAAGAACGACGCCACGGCGCCCTGCATCACCTCGAACGGCGCGGGCGAGAAGACCGGGATCTTGCACTCCTTGGCGGTCTTGATCAGGCTGGCGAACCCGGCGTGCGCCGCGTTGCCGAAGAGCTCGATCGCATCCACCTTCTTGCCGCAGAGCGCCCGGGTCGCGTCGCCGACCTCGTTGGCGTTGCCCACGGGGGCGGCCTCGACGGCCAGGCCCTGCTTCTTGGCCGCCGCGGTCATCCGGTCCTTGAAGATGACCGAGAGCTGCTCCTCGGGGCTGAACAGCACCCCGATCTTCCTGGTCTTGGGTACGATCTTCTTGATCAGCTCGACCCGGAGCGTCTGCTCGGGATCGCCGAAGCCGGGCGAGTAGACGCCGGTGATGTTGGGCAGGTGGTTGGAGTCGCTGGTGCCCGCGCCGGCGGCGAAGGGATCCGACAGCAGGTTGAACACGATCGGCACGCCCTTGGCCCGCTGCACCGCGGCCTGCAGGGTGGCGTCCTGCAGGGTGACGATCACCTTGGCCTTGGCGTCCATCGCGGCGTCGATCAGGCTCGGCAGGGTGGCGAGATCGCCCTGCGCGCTCGAGATCTTGAGCTCGTAGTCCTGCCCTTCCTCCATATCCGCTTCCCGCAGGCCCAGCTTGATCGCGTCCTCACCCCATTCGCTGCCCATCCAGTCGGCGGCACGGATCAGGGCGATCAGAGGCCGCCCCCCGCCCTTGCCTGCCGTGGAATCGGCGCCGGCTGCCTGGCCACCCGCCGCGCCGGCATCCGGCTTGGAGCAGGCGGCGCCAAGGGCGAGCGCGGCCGCCAGGCCGAGCAGCCGGAGGGAAGCAGCAGCGTGACGCGGGGATCGAAAAGAACGGGTCATGGGTACGCCTCGCGAGGTCTGAGCTGTGCGGGCCCGGAATGAGCCCAGGGTAAACAAGATACTACGCGCGGCCAGGCCTCGGGGGTCGACCGCGCGCCGTGCTGCCTGAGCTGCCGTCTGGTCACCCCAGGCCGAGCTTCTCCACCAAGGCGCCGTAGCGCGGGTCGGTGCGCAGCGGATCCAGCCAGGGCGCGACCTTGAGGAAGAGCAGGCCCGGCTCGCGCGCCTCGAATGCACGGTGCAACTCCTGGAAGGCGCGGTCCTTGAGGTCGAGGGCGGTGAACAGCAGGGCGGACAGCAGCGCCAGCCGGTTGTCGCCCGCGAGTTTGGCCTCGACCTCCCAGAGCAGCCCGTTGGCCTCCTCCTTGTGTCCCGCCGCGGCGCAGGCGTAGGCCAGCATGAGCTTCTTCACCGTCTTGAGGCCGGGCTTCTCCAGCTCCTTCCGAATGTCGGCGATCGCCTCTTGCGGCGCACCCCGCGCCACATGCACCCACCAGAGCACCAGCCGGGCGCCCAGAAAGTCGGGGTTCATCGCGAGGGTCTTGCCGAGCTCCTCGACGGAATCGTCGTACCGGCGCGCGAAGTAGAGGATCCAGCCGACCGCGCGATTGACCGGCACCGCCAGCGGATCGAGCTGCTGCGCCTTGCGGATCTCGGTCACCGCCTCGTCGAACCGCCCCTGCGCCGCCAGGAATTCCGCGTACCACTCGTGGGCCATCACGTAGCTGGTCTTGAGCTCCAGCGCCCGCTTGAACTCCCGCTCGCCGCCGGACCAGTCCAGATCGCCCAGCCAGCGGGCGTAGGCGAGTGAGGTGTGCGCCTCGGCCAGGGAATCGTCCATCTCCAGCGCCTTGAGGGCCATCCCCTTGGCGAGGGCCAGATACTCGATCGGGGGCTTGGAGCTGAACCCGATGCTCAGCAGCTCGTAGGCGTCGGCCAGTCCGGCGTAGGCCACCGCGTACCCCGGGTCTTTCGCGATGGCGGCCTGGTAGCACTCGATGCCCTTGAGCACGTCCTGCTCCGACCACTTGTTGGAGTGGAACCGGCCCAACAGGTACAGGTTGTAGGCGTCGGCGTCCTGGGTGGCCTTCTTCTCGACCCGCTTCTTCTCTTCCGGCGACAACGCCACCGAGAGCGCGCCGGTGATCTGCTGGGCCACCTCGCTCTGCACCTCGAAGATGTCGGTGAGCTGGCGGTCGAAGGTATCGCCCCAGAGGTGCTTCTCGGAGCCGGGCTCGACCAGGTGCACCACGATCCGGACCCGCTGGCCGGCCCGGCGCACGCTGCCCTCCAGGATGGCGCCGACACCCAGCTCCTGGGCGATGGCCGTGATCTTCTTGGTCGTCTTCTTGTACTGCATCGACGAGGTGCGGGAGATGACCTTGAGCGCGCTGATCTTGGACAGCTGCGCGATGATGTCGTCGGTGATCCCGTCGCTGAAATACTCGTTCTCGGGATCGGTGCTCATGTTCTCGAACGGCAGCACCGCGACGGACTTTGCCGCCTGGAGCTCCTCCACCATGGCCTGGGCCGCTCCCACCGCGATGGCGACCGTCGCCGGCGTGCCCAGCGATTCGGCGAACTGGCCGACGGTGCTGAAGCGGTCGGCCGGCAGGTTGGCCATCGCTCGGCGTACCGCGGAGTCGACGGCTTCCGGCACCAGGTCGCGGGTCGCACGCGCGGAGGGCACCGGGCTGCTCAGCCGGTTGGCGATCACCGCGGTCAGGGTCGCGCCCCGGAAGGGCGCCTCCCCGGTGAGCATCTCGAACAACACGCAGCCCAGGCTGTAGATGTCGCTCCGGCCGTCGAGGAAGCGGCTGCCGTCGATCTGCTCCGGGCTCATATATCCCGGGGTGCCGACGATGTGCCCGGTGCTGGACTCGCCCGAGCCCACCGCCCGGGCGACGCCGAAATCGGCCACGAGCGCGTGTCCCGAGTCGAGCAGAATGTTGGCCGGCTTGATGTCGCGGTGGACCACGTTGCAGCTGTGGGCGTAGCTCAGCGCGTCGGCCACCTCGCGGGCGACCTGGAGTGCGTCGGCGATGGGCAGCTGGCGCTCCCGGTCGAGCCGCTGGCGCAAGGATTCGCCCTGGATGTAGGGCATGACGTAGTAGACCAGGCCATCCGCCTGGTCCGAGTCGTAGAGCGGTAGAATGTGGGGGTGGTGCAGGCGAGCCGCGATCTGGATTTCGTGCAGAAACCGCGCGGCGCCGACTTCCTCGGCCAGGTCGGGCCGGAGGACCTTGATCGCGACATCACGATTGTACTTGAGGTCGTGGGCGAGAAAGACGCGCGCCATGCCGCCCTGACCCAGCTCGCGCTGGAGGCGGTACCGCGTGGACAGGGCGTTGCCAAGTCGTTCGAGAAGCTCGGCCACGGCGCGTCGGTTCTCCCGGGGGCCCAGCCCTGGTGTCCAAGGTGACCTAAACAGGCTTGTCGCCAATATATGGCTTCTGACAGCGCTCGCCAGATCGGCGTCCGTACGGCAACTAACCCGTGGTGAGCGAGCGGACCGGCCGCCGCGCGGCGACCGGACGTCCTAGAAGTCGAAGCGGTCGGTCTGCAGGAACTTGGTGCTGGTGGCGTCGTCGCGGGTAAAGACGACGACGAACGCGGCCGCGGGCTCGGGGCTCAAATCGTAGCTGACCTCGGCGTCGTAATCCCCCGTCACCTCGAGCGGTTCGGTATCGCCGAGAAAGCTGTCCGGGCCGCCCGCCGTGGTGGGCTTGCCCCAGAATTGCAGCCGGTAAGCCCCGGCGGGGCCGACGTTCTGGAGGTGCAGCGTCACCGTCTGGTGCTCCGAGCCCTGCGCCAAGTCTCCATCCACCACCACCACGGTCGCGACATCCGCGCCGGACGGCGGGCCGTTTCCACCGCCGCCCCCGTCCGTGTTATCGGGTCCACTGCTATCGCCTCCGCACCCCACGAGCAGGGCGATCGAGGCGAAGCAGGCTATCGTGCGAGCGGTCATCAGGCGATCCCTCCCTGCCGAGGTCAGCGGCCGAGTCTACAGTGAGCCAGACAGCGCGCCGAGGTCAAGCGTAGAGAGGGACGTTCCAGGTGCGACGAGGGTCACACCGCGCAGCCAGACGGCAGCGGCGCCGCCGGCGAGGCGGGAGCGACTGGGATAGCCTGAGAACCAACTTTACTACTGGCCCGTAACCTCTTGACGTAATGCTTGTTGCCGGCCCCGGGCTCGATGAAGTCGTCGGCCGCGAGCGCCAGGCACTCCGGCGCGACCTCCGGGTTGCCGGACAGCGCGTTGAGCGCCGGAACGATCCCGCCGCCGAACTCCTCCACTTCGGTGAAGGTGTGCTCTTCCCCGCCGCGATTGACCGCCATCGGGGTCTCCCCCACCTTCGCATGCACCACGGACGGCGCAAGGTGCCGCGCCCGCATGATGCCCTGCCGCCCGAGCTGGTTGATGAACTTGTCGAAGAGGATGGCGCCGTTCCGCAGGCAAGCGACGCCGGCCTCCCCGAAGCTGGTTGGATCGCAGGCATCCTTCATATTGATCAGGCGAACGTCGGAGCCCCCGTGCACGCCGGCCGCCTGCGCCGCAGGCGGACTGATGTCGGCGTGTGGCTCCGGCTCACTGGGGGTATCGCACGCGACTACCGCGAGGGACGCGATCACGATCGCGAAATGGGTAGAACGGCACATGGAGCACCTCCTTGAAGGGCCATCCATGCCCAACTTGGCTCCAGCTGGGTCAGACGCCCCACAGGGCCGAGGCACTTTGCCGGTCCATCCCGCCCTGCGCGGCACCCCAGGATCCCACCAGCGAACCGAGCGACTCGCCGTCCGGATCGGGCCACCGACCTTCGGGTACGACAGTATTGGGCCATATCTGTCGCATTCGCGTGGGCCGATGAGCGCTCTCGCGCGCCGCGCATAGGCCCGCCATGACGGCCCGGGCGGGCGGACGGGCGAGTCCGGTCCCCTCCGCTGGTGGGCACATGGCTTGCACGGAGGAGGCTTCCCCGACCGCCATACAGGACATCCGATGCCGCGATCGCTCGCGTTGGCCCTGGCCCTGCTCGCGACCGTCACCCCTATCCTGCCGGCGCAGGAGGCGTCCACCGCAGGGGACAGCGCCGATGTCCTGGTGCTCGATCACGACTTCACCGGCTCGCCCGAATTCGTGCGCGTGTTCCTGCAGGGCAAGCAGGTCTACCGCGCCGAGCTCAGCTCGACCGACGTCACCCTCGAGGTCCGCTCGCCCATCCAGCATCTGCAGCCGCCCCGTGTCTATCCGATCTTCGCGCCGAGCGGCAGCGGAATGTCGGTCTCGGAGCTCTATCCGGAGTCCGACGGCGAATACGAGCTGCGTCCGATCGGGATGGACCACGCCGGGGTCGCGAGCCGCCTGCGGCTGTACCATGACGCCGCCGAGTCGCGGCGTCGCGTCGCGATACTCGACAAGCCCGGATGGGAAGTGGGTATCGAGGTGGCCGCCGGCTGGAACACCGGCTACGCGCAGAGTCAGGACGGGGCGGCGGTGGAGGAAGGCGGGGAGTCGGGGAGCAACGTCGAGCTCTGCTTCGCGGCGCGGCGCGCACCCGGTGTCCCCCGCCTCAGCATGTGCGCGCTGGGACTGAGCCACCAGTCCCAGCACGGCGCGCCGAGCATCCTCTGGGTGTTCACCGAGCCGCGCTACCGTCTGCTCGGCCGGGCTCCGGCCGGCCACTCGAACTGGGAGCTCGGTGCCTTGCTCCGCGCCGGCATCGGCAACGTCTCGCGGGTTGCGCACGACCCGGTCGTCCTCGCGCCGGGCATCTACCTCGCGCGCCACATCCGAACCGCGCCGGACGGCCGCGGCTGGAGCGTGCTGGCATCGTTCTCCCACGCCTGGTACAAGGGCTTCGAGAAGCCGGATGACATCTACAACTCGGTCACGGGCGAGTTCATTCCCGGTGATGTCGCGACCCCGTCGAGCGACCGGCTGCTGCTGGGGCTCGGCTGGTACCAGTAGCCGGCGCCGCCGTTCGAGGCCTACCGGGTGGCTGTGCTCTCAGCGCCCGCGAGCTTGCCGTCGCGGATGACGGCCTGGCTATCCACCTCGACGGTGCCGTTCGCGAGGTGGGTGAACAGCCCGAAGCCCATGTTGATGTCGCCGCCCGCCCACGCGTTGTCGCCCACCACGACCGTCACCATCCCGGCCCGGGTCCAGGAGTGAATCGGCTTCCCCGGCGGGAGCTTCAATCCGGGATTGATCCCGAAGTCCAGCACGCTCAGCACGTCCTTGCCGCGCCCCGCGGCATCGTATTCGGCCTTGAATGCCTCGAGGCCGGCCTTCGCGGTCATCGACACCACCTTGCCCCGCTTGAACTCGAGGCGCAGGCCTTCCACGCGCTGCCCGCCGTACACGTCCTGCTCCGTCACCAGGACGCCTTCGGCTGAGCCCGGAGCCGGGATCAGGTACACCTCTCCGGCCGGGAGCCAGACCGTGGTCGCGGGGCCGCCGCGGCGCCGGTCCTCGGCCGAGATGATCCCGTCGCTCACGTTCACCGGACGCCCGGCGACGCGCATGCGCAGGTCGGTGCCGTTGGGAGCGGTGACGTGGACCTCATTCCCCGCGGCGACGACGGCGCGAATGGCCTCCCCGGTCTGCTGCAGCTGGTCGTAGTCGACGTTGAGACCGTCATAGAGCATATCGGCGAGCTCCCGGCGGGAGACCCCGTATTGCTCCGCCCGCTCGGCGCTCGGGTACAGCCCGCTCCCCAGCCAGACCGACCGGACGCCGCGCTTGCGCATGAGCGCCAGCACCGGCCCGTCGGCCCGGCTTCTGGCCTCGATCCGCGCCGGCGATACGCCTTCCAGCGTCCCGCGCTCGCCCGACTCCGTTCCGATGACGACGTCGACCACGCCGGCGAGTCCGAGGTTGGCTTGGGGCGGTACCGAGTCGTATTGCGCGGGCACCTCGTCGTACAGCCGACGGCGGAGCCGCTCGGTACTCACGGTCAGCAGCGGCGAGGCCCCCCGCTTCTGAACCTCCACGGCCAGATCTTCCAGCAGCGGAAGGTCCTCGTTCCGGCCGATGAGCCAGACGACTTCGCCGGCCTGCACCCCCGCGACCTGCCCGACCACCTTTTCGGCGACAGGTCGATAGTCGCGCGTGCCCATGGACGCGGATCCGGTGTCCGGCGCCGGCCGGACCGGGTCTCGCGCCACCGCGGTCGTTCGGCTCCCAGGGGTGTCCACCCGGCGATCCGAACATCCCGCCGCCCCCGCGACGGTGCCGGCGAGCAGGACCCACGCTGACCATTGGACGACGCGAGACGGGACCATGAGTCCCCTCTATTGAGGTGCAGCCGCGAAAGGCACGTGTGCGCTCATGGTGAAACTAGTCTGTGGTGACGTCGCGGGGAGATGGGGCACCACGTCTCGGCTCGACCGGACGCGAACAAACCACCTGAGCGCATGGGGCTCAAGTGGTGGCCGGGGCGCTGCAGTGGAGCGAAGCGCATGGCAGGGGCGGGACTCGAACCCGCGACCCCCGGCACTATGAGAAATGGGTTTCCCCCTGTCCCGACCTGAGTCCTTGGTGTACACCACGTGGCGCGCCACGCAACGGGCACTGCCCCTCCACTCAATGAACAGGCGCTCGAGCGCCGCCACGTTCCTATCCCCGGCCTCACATTTTCAGTAGCCATGGCTAGCTGCGCTCCCAAAAGCGGGTCTCCAGAACGACCCGTGGCATACCTACGGGCTTCTCTCCCCTACACCGGAGGTTCTCCGGGCGCACGGTTCGGGGGATCGGGCTGAGCTTGCGCTGTGTCTCGAGGCGCGACGGGACCATAGGAGGGATGCTTGGCGCACCCGCTGATCAGTAGGGCAAGTAGAAAAAATGCCATCCGCCGCGCGATCATCGGACTACCTCGGAAGTCAGGAGAGCCAAACTGGCACGTTGACGATCCCTTGATGCCATATCGCTACTCTAACCCCGGTCACTTTTCCGGAGTCAAAGGCATGGACGGGTAATCTGGTCGGACGGCGTGCCGCTGGGCGTGCCACTAGGCGGGGAGAAGTCGCCGAACGAGGTCGAGCAGGTCCTCGTGCATAAACGGCTTCGTCAGGAGGTGTCCGTGCGACAGGACGAGCCCGCGGCTGGCCAGTTCCTGAGGAGCGTACCCGGACATCAGGATCAGTGGTAAGTCTGGGTGCCGGCCGGCAATTCGCGCGGCCAGCTCCGTGCCCGTCATGTGCGGCATTATCACGTCCGCAATGACTAGGTCAAAGGGTTCGGCCGCTTTCTGGAAGGTGTTCCATGCTTCGCGCCCGTCCCGCGCTGTAATCGTGGTGTACGACGCGTCCCGAAGAATGCGCTCCACCACCTTGAGCACCTGGAAGTCATCCTCAGCGATCAGAATAGTGGGCACGGGGTCAGAGGGTGGGGCCGTGCTGGGCCGCTTTCTCCCGGTCGTCATTCAAACTCGACCAGCGGGACCGCCGCTCGAGCCCGGACAAGCCCCCGGCGGTAATCGGCAGTGGGTCCACTAAGGGCCGAGCTTTGCTCATCAGCTCGGGCTAGTTGTTGAGCCGGAGCAAGCTGCGACACCCCGCACGGGCAGCATATGGCTACGCCCATAGCGCTCCGCTGGAAGCATACGGACTGTGAACGACTACGGCCGCCATGCCGGGCTTCCCACGAGCTGCCAGCTAGCAGTCAGTCGAACCCGCTCGGTCCCGTCAGGATTCATCATGTAGGCCCTCGCTCCAGTGGTGAACCCAATCTTGCTGCCGTCCGGCGACCACACGGGTCCGAGGGCGGGATCGGTGCCGAAAGTCAGTTGCGCGACCGCGGTGCCGTCGGCATTCATGACATACATGTGTCGGGATTCATTCCCACTCCGGTCGCTGTTGAAAGCGATCTTCGTCCCATCGGGCGACCAAGCGGAGACGACGTCTATCCCTGGACTTGTGGTCAGGCGCGTGACGTCACTCCCGTCGGCATTCATCACGTAGATGTCGGTTTCAAAAGATCCGCCACCCGTGAAGGCCATCCTCGTCCCATCCGGTGACCAGACGGGGCCGGCCGCGCCTCCGGGGAAACTCGTGAGCTGAGTAAGCGCGCTGCCATCCGGGTTCATCAGGAAAATCTGTTCGGTAAAGCTGCCAGTAGCACGACTGAAGGCGATCTTGGTGCCATCCGGTGACCAACTGGGGCTGCACGAGAAAGGGCCGCTCGTGAGTTGGGTTTGGCCACTTCCGTCGGGATTCATCACGTAGACCTGCGTGGTACCCGTGCGCCTGGAGCAGAACGCAATCGTGTGACCGTCCGGTGACCATGCCGCCCCAATGTCGCCGCTTGGATTATTGGTGAGGTTGGTGAGCGTCGTTCCGTCGGCGCTCAGCAGGTACACCTCGGTATTACCCACAACACTGTCCAGGCCGCTGAACGCGATGTCGTAGCCGGGAGCGGCAAGAGGCAGCGGGCTGCAGCTCACGCTGAACGCGGCAGTGGCCGTGCGGCCACTGGGCGCTGCCACCGTCCGCGGATTAGGCCCGTCGATCACACAATTATCCGCCACGCCCGAGAGGCCGATCTCGTGGCCCCCGGGCGTCAAGCCGCTGATCAACACCGACCCGTTGATCGTGAGCGGTTGGGGAGTACCCCCGTCAATCGTGACGTCGTAGCCGTCCGGGTCGACGTCGTCACCCGTGGTCGTGGCGCCGACCGAGATCGCCGCCAGGAGTGCGCTGCAGGCAACGTCGAGCCGGAGGGTTGTCGTGCTGGCGGCGGCGATGTCTACACTCCGAGGATTCTTCCCGCCAGGGACGCAGTTGGAGGCTACCCCGGTCAGTGTGACCGTGTGAGTGCCGGGGCTGAGCGACGCAACCGTGTCGGCGCCGTTGGTGGGCAGAGGCTGATGCGCGCCATTATCCACCGACAGCACGTAGCCGTCGGGATCCAGGTCGGCGCCAGTGGTGGCTACGATGATCTCAAGAAGGCCCTCGGTTGGCCCGGTAGAACCGCCGGAGTCACCGCCGCAGGCAGTGAGGAAGGCAACCAGCACACCCGTCAACACCGTGACGCGGTATCGCATAGAGCCTCCAGCACAAGTTGCGTTGAGGCCTAGGAGCTATTCGACAGCTGTGTCGTAATTCAGATCGGACGACAGGCTGGTGCTATCCTGACGGGCGAGTAGGGCATGTAGCGCGCGCGGATGCGTCACTGAGCTCTGACTGATCCTACTGCTTTTTCTTTCGAACCCGCCGCATCAGCTCCACAAACTCGTCCGGATCGGGAAGGGTCACGTCCCGGTCCTGGGCGGCCCGCCGAATCCGAACCTTGATCGTCCGGACTTCTCCGGGCGTGTACTTGCTGGCGTTCTCCGGCTGGTGGATGTAGGCCCAGGCGGCCTTGATGTGTCCGGCACTCTCGATAGGGTACTTCCGGTTGGTCGGGTCGGCAAACCTCACCTTCCCGTATTTCCGCTCACCTTCTCTGGGGTCCGTGTCGCGGCGTCGATGGATCTTCTTCGTCACCTTTCACCCTCGCTTCCCCGCCCTCTCCACTAGTGCGCCGGGCTGAACTTGGGGACCCTGCAGAACGCGTCCAGCGTCTCCAGGTCACCACGAAGCCATCGATCGCCTAGGACTCGTGAACCGCTACCCGCGGAACCTCCAGGTAGTGCCAACGTCAGTGCCGAACACGAGAAACCACTTGAACGCTAAGCGCCCAAGTGGTGACCTGGTAAGTAGCAGGGGCGGGACTCGAACCCGCGACCCCGGCATTATGAGTGCCGTGCTCTAACCAGCTGAGCTACCCTGCCAGAGGGGGCGGAACCTACTGTCGCGGCAGGAGAAACTCAAGCTACGGCGCGCTGTCGCCAGGCACGATGCGGAAGAGAAACTCCCCCCGCCGGATCATCC
>DATEIR010000177.1:0-29968 GCA_035278885.1 Gemmatimonadales bacterium
CCTGGGGCGACCGCCGCGGCGAGCCAGAGGACCGATGAGCTACCGGGTACACGTTCGAGTCATGCCGCGGGCCGGCCTGCTGGATCCCCAGGGCCAGGCGGTAGAGCACGCCCTCGGCGCGCTGGGGTTCGCCGACGCCGCCGCGGTCCGGGTCGGCCGGGCGATCGAGCTCGACGTCGCCGCGCCCTCGCGCCAGGAGGCGGAGACCCGCGCCCGCCAGATGTGCGACAAGCTGCTCGCCAATCCGGTCACCGAGGACTACCTGCTGGACGTGGAGGAGCGCTGATGCTCGAGGTAGCCGTGGTCCGATTCCCGGGCAGCAACTGCGATCTCGACGCGGTCCGCGCGGCCGAAGCGGTCGGCGCCCACGCCTATCTGGTCTGGCATCGCGACACCGATCTTGGCGGTGCCGATGTGGTGATCCTGCCCGGCGGATTCAGCTACGGCGACTACCTCCGAGCCGGCGCCATCGCCCGGTTCAGCCCGATCATGCAGGCCGTCCAGCGGCACGCGGCGGATGGCGGCGCGGTGCTGGGGATCTGCAATGGCTTCCAGATCCTCTGCGAATCGCACCTGCTCCCCGGCGCCCTGCTCCGGAACGCGCGCCTCACCTTCGTGGCCAAGCCGGTGGACGTGGTGGTCGAGCGCGCCGACACCGTGTTCACCTCGGCATACAGCGCCGGCGACCGGCTGCGCATCCCGGTGGCGCACGGCGAGGGCCGGTACGTGGCCACCGACGACACCCTGCGCCTCCTCGAGGCCGAGGGACGGGTCGTGCTGCGATACGTTTCGGGGACGGAGGATTCGCCGCTGCAGCCCAATCCCAACGGGTCGGCCAATCACATCGCCGGGATCTGCAACGCCGCCGGCACCGTGGTCGGGATCATGCCGCACCCGGAGCGCGCGGCCGATCCGATCGTGGGGTGCACCGACGGGCTCGGGTTCTTCACCTCCATGGTGGCCCGCCGGCCCCAGTCTCCTCTTCCGAAAGCCTCGACCCGATGAGTACCGACAAGCCCAGCCGCAACGAAGGCGGATACTTCGCCCAGCAGAACGCCGAAATCCTGCGCCAGCAGCGGGACCTCGAGGAAGCCGCCGCTCTGGAAACCGAGCGGAAGACCCATTACATGAAGTGCCCGAAGGACGGGTACGACCTCACCAGCACGCAATTCCACGGTGTCCAGATCGAGTCCTGCCCCCATTGCGGCGGCGTGTGGCTCGACGCCGGCGAGCTGGCCCAGATCGTCCACGATGAACATCCGGCGCTCCTCACCCGGGTGCTGTCCGACGCGTTCAAGTCGCTGGGCAGCAAGCGGCGGCGGACCGGCGCGTGAGCAGCCCCGCGGTGGCCGGCGCCCCCGAAGCGACCTCGTTTCCCGGCGAGCGTCCGATCACTCCCGAGGTGGTGCGCGAGCACAACCTCAACGAGCTGGAGTACGAGCGCATCCTGGAGCTGCTCGGCCGCACCCCGACGCTCACCGAGCTCGGCGTGTTCTCCGCCCTCTGGTCGGAGCACTGCAGCTACAAGCATTCCAAGCCGATCCTCAAGACCTTTCCCACCACTGGACCCCACGTGGTCCAGGGCCCGGGCGAGAACGCCGGCGTCCTGCGGTTGCCCGACGGGTGGGCGGTGGCGTTCAAGATCGAGTCGCACAACCACCCGTCCGCGGTCGAGCCCTACCAGGGGGCCGCGACCGGCGTAGGCGGCATCCTGCGCGACGTGTTCACCATGGGCGCGCGTCCCGTCGCGGTCCTCAACAGTCTGCGCTTCGGCCCGCTCGATCTGCCCCGGAACCGCTACCTCTTCGCCGGCGTGGTCCGCGGGGTCGGCGACTACGGCAACTGCGTCGGGGTGCCGACCCTGGGCGGCGAGGTCGGCTTCGCGCCTGGCTACACCGGCAACCCGCTGGTGAATGCCATGTGCGTCGGCCTGCTGCGTGAGTCGGACCTGATCAGGGCGGCGGCCCACGGCGTCGGAAACGTGCTGCTCTGCGTCGGAGCCCGCACCGGGCGGGACGGCATCCACGGCGCCAGCTTCGCCTCCGAGGAGCTCTCCGAGAAGAGCGAGGCGCGGCGGCCCCAGGTGCAGGTGGGCGACCCGTTCACCGAGAAGCTCCTCCTCGAGGCAAGCCTCGAGCTCATCACCTCCGGTCTCATCGTGGCGATCCAGGACATGGGCGCCGCCGGGCTCACCAGCTCGAGCGCGGAGATGGCCGCGCGCGGCGGCGTGGGCGTGGAGATCGATACCGGCCTGGTGCCGACCCGCGAAGAGGGGATGACGCCATACGAGATCCTCCTGAGCGAGAGCCAGGAGCGCATGCTGGTGGTTGCGGAGCCCGCCCGGGTGGCCGAGATCCAGGCCGTCTGCACCCGGTGGGAGCTGAGCGCGACGCCCATCGGACGGGTCACCGACGACGGGATCTTCCGGGTGCGGCACCACGGGCAGGTGGTCGCCGCGATTCCCGGTCAGCGGCTGGTGGACGACTGCCCCATCTACCACCCCGACGCCCGGGAAGCGGATGACGCGGTGGCTCGGCGTGCGGCCCGCCCGGCGGGCGAGCCGCTCGATCTCGAGGCGGCGCTCCCCGCCCTGCTCGATGCGCCCAACATCGCCAGCAAGCGCTGGGTCTACGAGCAGTACGACTCCACCGTACAGGCGTCGACCGCGCTCGGCCCCGGCGGCGACGCGGGCGTGTTCCGGGTGGCCGGCACCGATTTCGGTGTCGCCGTCAGCGTGGACTGCAACAACCGACTGGTCGCGCTCGACCCCTACGAAGGCGGCAAGGCGGTCGTGGCCGAAGCCGCCCGCAACGTCGCCTGCACCGGGGCGCGCCCGCTCGGCATCACCGATTGCCTCAACTTCGGCAATCCCGAGAAGCCCGAGGTCTTCTTCCAGTTCCGCGAAGCGTGCCGCGGAATCGCCGACGCGTGTCGGGCCTTCGGCACCCCGGTGACCGGCGGGAACGTCTCGTTCTACAACGAGAGTCCGACCGGCGCGGTGGACCCCACGCCCACCGTCGGCATGATCGGCCTCCTGGAGCGGGTCGATCGCCGGGTGCCGAGCCACTTCGCCGCCGAGGGCGATGCGATCGTGGTGCTGGGCACGACCCGGGGCGAGCTGGGCGGCTCCGCCTACTGGGCCGAGCTTCGCGGGTTCATCGGCGGCGCGGTCCCGCCGGTCGATCTCGGCGCCGAGGCGAGCCTGCAGCGGCTGCTGGTGGCGGCGGCCGGACAGGCCCTGCTGCGCTCGGCACACGACTGCGCCGAGGGCGGGCTGCTCGTCGCCCTGGCCGAGGCGGCCATCGGCGGCCCCTACGCCGCCAGCGGGTTCGGCGCGGCGGTGGTCCTCGACGGGTACGCCCCGGACCTGCCGCTCGAGAGCCTCCTCTACGGCGAAGACATGGGACGCGTGGTCGTGTCGTGCGCAGCCGGGCAGGTCGCCCCCGTTCTCGCCCTCTGCCGCGAGCACGGGGTGGCGGCGTTCGAGGCCGGCCGGGTAGGGGCGGCAGGCGGCTCCCTGGAACTCCGCGCCGGGGGCCGGCTGTTGAGCTGGGGCATCGATTCGCTACGGCAGACTTACTTCGAGGCGATCCCCCGTCGGATGCGGCATCCCGACGCGGATCGCTCGGCGGGGGCATAGCAGCATGTGCGGCATCATCGGCGTATCCGGCATTCCCGACGCGGCCCGTCTGACCTATCTCGGTCTCTACGCCCTGCAGCACCGGGGCCAGGAGAGCGCCGGCATCGTCGCCGTCGATCGCGACGGGACGGCGCGGGCACATCGGGGCATGGGGCTGGTCTCGGAGAACTTCGATGATGCCATCCTGGGCCGGCTGCCGGGGGACGTCGCGGTGGGCCACGCCCGGTATTCGACCACCGGCAGCACCGTCCTGGCCAACGCCCAGCCGTGCAGCGTCAACACCCGCTGCGGCACCCTCGCCATCGCCCACAACGGCAACCTGACCAACGCCGCGGAGATCAAGCGGGACCTGGTGGAGAAGGGCGCCATCTTCACCACCTCGTCCGACACCGAGGTGCTGGTGCACCTCATCGCCCGTTCCGAGGCCGACACGGTCGAGGATCAGATCCGCGACGCGCTGGAGCAGGTGGAGGGCGCGTACAGCCTGGTGGTCAGCGCCGGGCGTACGCTCTACGCCGTGGTGGACAGCCGCGGCTTTCGTCCCCTGGTACTCGGGCGCCTGGGGAACGGGATGGTGGTGGCCTCCGAGACCTGCGCGCTCGACCTGGTGGGCGCCTCGGTAGCCTGCGAGCTGCAGCCCGGCGAGTTCGTCCGGATCGAGGACGGCAAGGTCACCGAGCTGCCCCGCCTCGCGCACCGGCCGGTGAGCCGCTGCGTCTTCGAGCTGGTGTATTTCGCGCGGCCCGACAGCACGGTCTTCGGCGAGTCGGTGGACCGGGTCCGCCGCGAGCTGGGCCGCCAGCTCGCCCGCGAGCAGCCGGCCCCCGGCGGCGAGGTGGTCTTCAGCGTCCCCGACAGCTCCAACGCGATGGCACTCGGCTTCAGCGAGGTCTCCGGCATCAAGCTGGAGAACGGCCTGATCCGGAACCACTACGTCGGACGGACCTTCATCAACCCGACGCAGAACCTCCGGGTGGCCAAGGTCAAGATCAAGTTCAATCCGGTACGCGACGTCATTCACGGCAAGTCGGTGGTCGTGGTCGATGACAGTCTGGTCCGGGGGAACACCAGCAAGAGCCTGGTCCAGATGATCCGTGCCGCCGGCGCGCGGCAGGTCCACCTGCGGCTGGCCTCGCCGCCCATCACCGGGCCATGTCACTACGGCATCGACACCCCCACGCGGGAGGAGCTGATCGCGTCCACTCACTCGACCGAGGAGATCCGCCAGTTCCTCGGGGTGGACACGCTGGGCTACCTCTCGCTCGACGGCATGCTCCAGGCGGCGGGGAGCCACACCGGCTACTGCCACGCCTGTTTCTCCGGCCAGTATCCCACCCCCGTCCCCGAGGATCTGGTGCAGCTCCGGCACGCAGCTCCCCTGATCGCCACGCCGGCATGAGCGGCCCCTACACCCAGCCGCTGGTCTACTTCTTCGGGCAGGGTCGGGCCGACGGCACCGCCGCCATGAAGGAGATTCTCGGCGGCAAGGGCGCCGGCCTCGCCGAGATGACCACGATCGGGATTCCCGTACCTCCCGGCTTCACCATCGCCAGCAGTCTCTGCCTCCACTACCTCGAGAGCCGCCAGTTTCCCAAACGGCTCCGGGTCGAGGTGGAAAACGCGCTCCAGCGGCTCGAGACCGCCACCGGAAAGCACTTCGGCGACGGCGAAAATCCGCTGCTGGTGTCGGTGCGCTCGGGCGCCGCGGTCTCGATGCCGGGAATGATGGAAACGATCCTCAACCTCGGCCTCAACGACGTCACCGTGGAGGGCCTCACCCGGCAGAGCCAGAATGCCCGCTTCGCCTGGGACTCGTACCGTCGGTTCGTGCAGATGTACGGCACCGTGGTATTCGACGTGGCCAAGGCTCCGTTCGAGCATCTGCTGGAGGATGCCCGCCACGAGGCGAAGGTCGAGCGGGTCATCGACCTGCCGGTCGAGTCGATGCAGGCCCTGGTGCGGAAGTTCAAGGACCACATCCGCCAGGAGACCGGCCGAGAGTTTCCCGACGACCCGCTCCGTCAGCTCTGGGGCGCGATCGCCGCGGTATTCGAGAGCTGGAATACCCGCCGGGCCATCGACTACCGGAAGCTGCACGACATCCCCGACGCGATGGGCACCGCGGTCAACATTGTGGCGATGGTGTTCGGCAACCTGGGGGAGGACTCGGGCACGGGGGTCACCTTCAGCCGGGACCCCTCGACCGGCGAGCGGGTGCTGTACGGCGAGTTCCTGCTGAATGCCCAGGGGGAGGACGTGGTGAGCGGCAGCCGCACCCCGCTGCCGATCGCCGCGCTCAGGGAGCGGCTGCCCCACACCCACCAGGAGCTCGAGCGGGTCGCCCGGACGCTGGAGCGGCACTTCCGCGACGTGCAGGACATGGAGTTCACCGTGGAGCGCGGGGTGCTCTACATGCTCCAGACCCGGCGGGGGCAGCGCTCGGGCCAGGCGGCGGTGCGGATCGCCTGCGAGATGGTGGACGAGGGACTCATCTCGGAAGAGGAGGCCGTCGCCCGCATTCCTCCCGGCGACCTCAACCAGCTCCTCCACCCGACCATCGACGCCCACAGCCAGCTCGACCTGCTCACCACCGGTCTGCCCGCCTCGCCGGGCGCGGCCTGCGGCACCGCGGTGTTCGATGCGGACAAGGCCGAGAAGCTCGGCCGCGCCGGCCAGCCGGTGATCCTGGTCCGGCGGGAAACCTCCCCCGAGGACTTCCACGGCATGGTGGCCGCCAAGGCCATTCTGACCGCGCGGGGAGGCATGACCTCGCACGCGGCGGTGGTGGCCCGCGGGATGGGCAAGCCGTGCGTGGCCGGAGCGCAGGAGGTGATGGTGGACGAAAAAGCCGGCCGGTTCGCCGTGAACGGCCGTCGGATCGCCGAGGGCGAGTGGATCACGGTGGACGGCGGGAGCGGCAAGGTGTTCGCCGGACAGGCCGCGCTGATCGCGCCCGAGATGAGCGGCAACTTCCTCCGCCTCATGCAGTGGGCCGACCGGATCCGTCAGCTTCGGGTCCGGGTCAACGCCGACACGCCGGCCGACGCCCACCGGGGCCGCGACTTCGGGGCCGAGGGCATCGGGCTCTGCCGCACCGAGCACATGTTCTTCGACGGCGAGCGGCTCAGCGCCATGCGCGAGATGATCGTGGCCCAGGACCACGCGGGCCGCGAGCGCGCGCTGGCGAAGGTGCTCCCGATGCAACGCGCCGACTTCGAGGCCATCTTCCGCGCGATGGAAGGGTTCCCGGTCACCATCCGGCTGCTCGACCCCCCGCTCCACGAATTCCTCCCCAAGGACCGATCCGAGATCGAGGGCCTGGCGGCGGAGCTGGAGATTCCGGTCGAGCAGCTGCAGGGCGTGATCGACCGGTTGTCCGAGGTGAACCCCATGCTCGGCCTTCGGGGCTGCCGGCTGGGCATCATCTACCCCGAGATCACCGCCATGCAGGTGCGAGCGATCTTCGAGGCCGCCTGCACCGTCGCCAGCCGGAAGGGCCGGGTCATGCCCGAGGTCATGATCCCGCTCACCGCCAGCGTGGTCGAGTTCCGCAAGCAGGCGCTGGTGGTGCGGCAGATCGCCGAGGAGGTGTTCCGGGAGCGGAACATCACGGTGCCGTTTCTGCTCGGCACCATGATCGAGCTGCCCCGCGCCTGCGTCACCGCCGACGAGCTGGCCCGCGAGGCCCAGTTCTTCAGCTTCGGGACCAACGACCTGACCCAGACCACCTGGGGCCTGTCCCGCGACGATGCCGGCCACTTCCTGCCCTGGTACATCGAACACGGCGTGATCGACGACGATCCGTTCCAGGTGCTCGACCAGCAGGGGGTGGGCAAGCTGATCCAGATGGCCGGCGATCTGGGCCGCCGGACCCGTCCGGACCTGAAGCTCGGCATCTGCGGCGAGCACGGCGGCGAGCCGGGCGCGGTGGCGTTCTGCGACCGGCTGGGAATGAACTACGTCTCCTGCTCGCCCTTCCGGGTGCCCATCGCCCGCTTGGCCGCGGCCCAGGCCGCGCTCGCGGCGCGGGGCACCATGGACCGCACCCGGGCCACCGTCTAGCGGGTGTCAGGCCCGGGCGAACAGCTCCAGCATCGGGTAGCCCCCGGGGTTGAAACCCGGCATCGGGGTGAACTGCTCGTCCAGCAGCTCGGCCCCCTGGATCTCGGTGACGATGAACGTGCGCCAGCCCGGAAGTTCGCCCGAGCGACTGCCGCCGCCCGTCTGGTAGCCCACCAGCACCGGCTCCCCCGCCTCGTGGACACCCACGAGGTAGGGCTCCACGACGCGCCGTTCTCCATGGTAGATCAGACTCAGCACCCGATGGTCCAGCACGCCGCGGACCAGTCGCTCGCCCACGGTAGTGACATCCTGCGTCGGCACGGCTCCCTCCACGATTGAAGCCGCCTCACGCTATCCCGCCCGGGCGGAGGGTCACCGTGATGGGTGACCCGAGCGCCGCTTGCCTGCCGCTGCGGGCCCGGGCTTCTTTCCTGCCGTTCCGCGTCCGCCGCGACAACGCACCGAGGTGACCATGGCATCGCCCCTCGTGGGTGTGGTGATGGGAAGCGATTCGGACTGGGAGGTCATGCAGCATGCCGTGCGGCGGCTGCGGGAGCTGGAGATCGCGGCGGAGTGGCGGGTGGTGTCGGCCCACCGCACCCCCGACCTGCTGTTCCGCTACGCCGAAGAGGCGCTGGGCCGCGGTCTCCGCTGCATCATCGCCGGCGCGGGCGGGGCGGCGCACCTCCCCGGGATGCTCGCGGCGAAGACCCGCGTGCCGGTACTGGGCGTCCCCGTGCCGACCCGCAATCTGCAGGGACTCGATTCGCTCCTCTCCATCGTCCAGATGCCGGCCGGCGTTCCCGTCGCGACCTTCGCCATCGGGGCGGCGGGCGCGCAGAACGCCGCGCTCTTCGCGGCGGCGCTCCTGGCCCTGGGCGACCCGCAGCTGGCCGCGCGGCTGGAGGCGCAGCGAGAGAGCCAGACCACCCGAGTGCTCGACCTCACCCTGCCGGAGCCGCCGGCGTGATCCTGCCCGGCGCCACGCTCGGCGTGCTCGGCGGCGGCCAGCTCGGCCGCATGTTCACCCTGCAGGCCCGCACCATGGGCTACCGCGTCGTGGTGCTCGACCCGGACTCGGGGAGCCCGGCCGGGCAGCTCGCGGACCGCCACCTTCGTGCCGGCTACACCGATCCTACCGCGCTCGACGAGCTGGCCCGGGATTGTGCCGCGGTGACCACGGAGTTCGAGAACGTCCCCGCCGAGGCGCTGGAGCGGTTGTCCGCCTGGGTCCGGGTGCGGCCGCCAGGGTCGGCGGTCGCCACGGCCCAGGACCGGATCACGGAGAAGAGCTTTCTCGAGCGTCATGGGTTCGCCACCGCTCCTTTCCGGCCGGTGCGCACCGCGGAGGATCTCGCGGGAGCCCTGGGCGCCGTGGGAACTCCGGCGCTGCTCAAGACGAGCCGCATGGGATACGACGGCAAAGGCCAGGCGACGGTCGAGCACCCCGGCGAGGCGGCGGCGGCGTTCGCGGGGCTGGGCTCGGTCCCCTGCGTGCTGGAGGAGCGGCTCAAGCTCGAGCGGGAGGTGTCGGTGGTGCTGGCGCGGGGCGACGACGGCGCCGTCGCGCCCTTTCCGGTGGGCGAGAATCGGCATCGGAATGGAATTCTGGAGACGACCGTGGTTCCCGCCCGGATTCCCGCTCCGTTGGCCGACGCCGCGGTCGACCTGGCCGGCCGGGTGGCGGCGGCGCTCGACTACGTGGGCGTCCTGGGGGTGGAGCTCTTCGTGGCCACCGGCGGGCGCCTGTACGTGAACGAGCTGGCGCCGAGGCCGCACAACAGCGGGCATTACACGCTCGACGCCTGCTCCACCGACCAGTTCGAGCAGCAGGTCCGCGCGCTTTGCGGTCTTCCGCTCGCCCGGCCGAAGCTGCTCACGCCGGTGGCGATGGTGAATCTGCTGGGCGACCTGTGGGCCGACGGTCCGCCCCGGTGGGAGGAAGCGTTCCGCCGGCCAGGGGTGCGCCTTCACCTTTACGGCAAGGCCGAAGCGCGGCCCGGCCGGAAGATGGGCCATCTCAACTGCCTGGGCGAAACACCGGATGCCGCGCTCGCTCTTGCGCTGGAGACCCGGGACGCGCTGCCGGTCAGGCCCGCCGACTGAGGCGCGCCACGCTTGCCACCAGCCGGTCCACCTCCTCCGCAGTGGTGTAGCAGGCGCAACCCGCCCGAACCAGACCTTCCCGTGCCAGCCCGTACCGAGCAGCCACTCCGGCCGCGTAGAAGTCCCCGCTGGAGACGAAGAGCGCGTCGTCCGCCAACCGGGCAGACACATCGTGGGCGGCCAGACCCTCGACCGTGAAGGCGACCGTGGGAGTCCTCGGCGCCTCAGGCAGTGGGCCGTAGAGGCGCACCCCCGGGATCTCGGCCAGACCCTCATAGATGCGCCGGAGGAGCTCCTGTCCTCGTCGGTGGAGGCCGCCCATGGCTGCCTGGAGTCTCGACCGGCGACTCCCTCCCGGCGCGAGCGAGGCCAGAAACTCCACCGCCGCCGCCGCTCCCGCGATGCCTTCGTGATTGAGGGTGCCGGTTTCCACCCGATCCGGCACCGTGTCCGGCGCCGGCTCGAGGCGGGGCACGTCGAGCGCAGCGATCCTCTCGCGCCGTCCGTAGAGCACCCCGATGTGGGGCCCGTAGAACTTGTAGGCGGAGCAGGCGAGGAAGTCACACCCGAGCCGGGCCACATCCACCGGATGGTGCGGCGCGTAGTGGACCGCGTCCACGAAGCTGAGCGCTCCGGCCTCCCGCGCCAGGGCCACGACCTCGGCCACGTCGCTGATCGTGCCGAGCGCGTTCGACGCGGCCCCGACCGCGAGCAGCCGGGTGCGGCTCGTCAGGGCTGCGTCCAGGGCCGACCGGTCGAGCTGGCCGCTTTCGGGGATGAAGGGAACCATCCGAATGGTGATCCCGCGCTCTCGCTGCAGCGCTCGCCACGGGGCGACGTTGGCATGGTGGTCGAGCTCGGTGACCACGACCTCGTCGCCAGGCCCCCAGCCGCGCCCCAGCGCTCGCGCGAGATGAAACGTCAACGTCGTCATGTTGGCGCCGAAGGCGATCTCCTCGGCCGAGCCGCCCAGGAAGTCGGCCATTGCGCCACGCGCCTCGGCGATCATGGCGTCGGTCTCCTGGCTGCTGGGGTAGCGCCAGTGGGTGTTCGCGTTGTGGTGGTAGAGGTAGTCCACCACGGCCTCTCCCACGGCGTCCGGGACCTGGGTGCCCCCCGGTCCATCGAAATAGGCGACCGGCGTCCCCCGGTGATGGCGCGCAAGCGCGGGGAAGTGCGCCCGAATGGCACCAGGCGCGGCGAGGCCGGTAGCGAGCGTGGGCGAGGCAGCCGGCATACAAAGGCTCCGCGTGTGAGAAGAAAGGTTATGTATAAGCAGCTAATCCACTGTTATTCCATTACTTACAATCGAAGATTGAACGGACATTGGACACGGCGGTGCCGACAACGGCTGGGGAAATTGGTCGAGCGCTGGCGCACGTGCCGAGTGGTCCCGTAAGCTTCTCCCGTCACTGACCCCAATCTAGGTAATCGGCTCATGGCGTTCCGCCCCGATCGCGCGCTCTCGGTCGTAATGCTCGCTTCCGCTGCCTTGAGCTGCGGCACCGAGCCGCCCCGGTTGGCCGGTCTCAAGGTAGTGGCCGGCGACCAGCAGATCGGCATCGCGGGGCGGCCGCTCCACGACCCGCTCGAGGTCGAAGCCGACGACGACCAGGGAAATCCGATCGGCGGGGTGCACCTTCGGTTCCAGGTCACCCTGGGCGGAGGTCAGGTCAGTCCGGCGGAGGCCACCACCGGCGACGATGGTCGAGTTTCGGTCGAGTTTACGCTCGGTGGCAACCCCGGAACACCGCAGGAAGTCAGAGCCGCCGGGAGCGATGGTGAGATTTCCGTCAGCTTCACCGCCACCGCCACCGGCGTCCCCACGAGCGTGCGCCTCCAGGCCGGCAACAGCCAGGGAGCGGTTGCGGGCGGTCCGGTCGCGGTCCCTCCAGCGGTGCGGGTGCTGGATGGGGCCGGGCAGGGAGTAGCGGGGGTGGCCGTCAGGTTCTCCGTCACCTCCGGCGGCGGCACGCTCACCGACGAAACCACCTCGACCGGCGCCGACGGTATCGCCGCCGTCGGCGCGTGGCGCGTCGGAGCCAGCGGGGTCAACATCCTGGAAGCCGTCCTCCCCGACGAAGCGCTTGCCGGCGAGCCGGTGCGGTTCATCGCCACCACCCTCTCGAGCCCCTTCAACATCGTGGTCCGGTTTCTCAGCGAGCCGACATTCGAGGAGGCGCTCGCCTTCGCCGAAGCGGAGGTGCGCTGGGAGCAGATCATCAGGGGCGACCTGTCGAACGGCAGCGTCAATGTGCCGGAAGGCCGTTGCGGCACCGGCACGCCGGCACTCAACGAGGAGGTCGATGACGTCCTCATTCTGGCTGATTTTCGAGATATCGATGGCCCCGGCAACGTGCTGGCCCAGGCCGGCCCCTGCCTCATTCGTGACCTGAATACCGACGGCCAGCTCGAGGTCGGGGAGCTGCCGGGTGTGGGCGTCATGATCTTCGATGCCGAAGACCTCGACTTCCTGGAGCAGAACAACGTGCTCGCCGCCACCATCCTCCACGAGATGGGTCACGTGCTCGGCATCGGGACGCTCTGGCCCAGCATCGGGCTCCTGGCGGATCCGGCTACCGGCGGCCCGGCCGGCGCCGACCCGCACTTCACCGGCACCAAGGCCGTCACCGCGTTCGATGCCGCCGGAGGCGCGGCGTACCCGGATGGAAAAGTCCCGGTGGAGAATACGGGCGGGCCGGGCACCGCCGACTCGCACTGGCGAGAGTCGGTCTTCGACGCCGAGCTCATGACCGGATTCGTCGATCTGAGCGGCAACCCGTTGAGCGCGGTTACGGCCGCCTCGTTGGCCGATCAGGGCTACCAGGTGGATCAGTCCAAAGCCGATGCCTACCAGCTCCCCGGCGGAAGCCTCCGTGCCGACACGAGCGGGCCGTCGGTGGCGCTGCCGAACGATGTCCTTCGGCTGCCGATCGGCGGAATGGGGCAGGTCAGGTGAGGACGCCCCTGTGGCTCGGCGCTCTGCTGCTGCTCGGGTGCCGTCATGGCGCCGCCCCACCCGCCCCCGAGCCGTGCGTGCAGACCGCCGAATCGTCGGGAGTGTCGGTGGTGGCGGATTCGCTCGCCGGAGAGTATCGCCTCCAGCTCACCCGCGATTCCGCGGCGGGCGCGGTGCAGGGCATCCTCCGCCTCAGGGCCGCGGGTACGGCTCTATCTCAACGAACCGGCCCCTACGGCATCGCCGACACGACGCATCGGTATCCATTGGTCGGCACCGCCGACCTCGATCTCACGGCCGTGGGGGCGGTCGCGCCGGGCGGCACCACGAGCGCTGATCCAGCGGCACCGGGTGTTCTGGTCATCGAGCGGGTGGGCGGTCGGGCCGCCGCCGAGCGCGTCCTGATTCGGCTGGGCGCCACGGCCAACCGGGCAGAGCCGGTGCGGTTCGACGGCGGGTACACGGTGCTTCGGGTCCGGCAGATCACCCCTGGCGGATTTCGAGGCGATTGGGAAAGCGGCGCCCCCCTGCCCCAGGCGCGCGGGACCTTCTGCGCCAGCCGCTCGCAGGCGCCGTCCTGAACAACCAGAGCGGCGGAAGAGGATGTCCTCTTTCCGCCGCTCTGAGTGTTGATGGAGGCGCAGGGAATCGAACCCTGGTCCGAGTAAGCGTCCGAAACCGCGTCTACGTGCGTAGGCTCGGCTTCCTGCCGTCGCCGCGGGTCGGTGCCGAACCGACCTCCCCTTGGCCTAGCTCCTGAAGTCTCACCGCCGATACCGGAGCGGTATCGTCAGCCAGCCCGGATTTGCGATTCGACCTACGGCGCCCCAGGCGGGCTCCGTCTGCCGAAGGTGCGTGAAGCGAGCTTAGCTCAGCTTACGCAGCCAGTGCCAGTTCAGTGTTGGCAGTTGAAGCTTTCCAGACGGTTTAACCAGGACTCTGGACCTGGGCACGCTACGATTTCCTCTTCATACCCGTCGAAGCCAGTCGCCCCCGGGTCGCAGTAATATAAGCAGGGACCATGCCCACTGGTAGGGGTGGGGGGTATCCTACCGACGCCCGGCCCGCTCCACACGGTTCCGCCCGCTGTTCTTGGCCACGTACAGCGCCGCGTCGGCCTGTCCCAGAAGCTCCCCTACGGTGCCGGCCGTCTCGGGACAGGCCGCCACCCCGAAGGAGGCCGACAGCGGCCAGGCCTGGCCCCGCCAGTCCCATGGGGTCGTCCCCAACTTGAGCCGGATGCGCTCGGCAATCCGCGCGCCGAGGTCGAGCCCGGTGCCAGGCAGCCAGACGGCGAATTCTTCCCCGCCGATCCGGGCGGCGGCGTCGCCGGAGCGGATCTGTTCCCGGATGATTCGGGCGAAGTGCATGAGCGCGGCGTCGCCTGCCGGATGCCCCAGCTTGTCGTTCAGGGTCTTGAATTTGTCGAGGTCGGCGTAGACCATGGCGCCGTCGCGCACGTCCATCCGGCTCAGCGCGGCCTCGAGCCCGCGACGGTTGAGCAGCGAGGTGAGCGGATCCACCGTCGCGCGCGCCTTGAGGCGGTCCGCCTCGAGCCCGGTGACCACCCGCGGCCCCGCGTTGTTCAGCACCGCCACCAGCTCGGCTCGCACCGAGGCGGTCGGCTCGCGGCCGAGCGGCAACCAGAGCGCCGCCGCCCCGACCGGCCGTGTCCCCGCCTGGATCGCCATCACGAGGACCGTGCCGGGGTGCTGCCGCCGGTCGGCCACGACTCCCCCGAGCGGATCGCCCTCGAGCTGAATCAGGTCCAGCTCGCCAGCCGCCACCCGCGCGAGCTCGCTCTCGGGCGGCAGCACCGTGTCGAGCAGCCGCCGGTCGCCTCGTCCCGACACCCCGACCACCCGGACGCGCGCTTCGGTGCCCGCCTCGGGGTCGGCGCTCGATTCGAGAGCCGCGACCACCACCTGCCCGTCGAGGATCCGCTCCAGCTGGTAGGCCAGTCGCAGCCCGACGCTGCCCACCGACTCGAGACTCGCCTCCTGGGTCTGGGCCTGCGCCAGCTCGATGATCTGCGGACGGCGCCGCACGCCATCGGCCAGGCGGCGAAGGTCGATCTCGGCCTCGGCCAACCGCATGGTGCCGCCACCGTCGGGCAGCAGCATTCCGACCGCGACGCCGCCGCCGGCATGGAACACCAGGGTCCCGCCTTCCATCCGTTCGGCCCCGCTCTGCTCCTGATCGCGAGCCCGCTCCAGCCGCCGGTCCACCGCGACGATCTGCGCCACCGTGAGCCGCTCCCCGTCCACCACCCGCTCCGCGCGCGGCCCTTCGCGTTCGTGCAGCTCCGCGATCCACACACCCAGCGCCTGGTAGCACCGGCGCAGCCAGTCGAGGGCGGGATCGGGCAGCAGGTGCGGTGAGACCCCGGAGCCCACCTGGCTCAGCTTGCCGCGGCGAGCCAGCAGCCAGCCCGCCGCGCCCCCCACCAGGAGCGCGATCAGGAGCGCGATCATTCGCGCAGCCAGCCGCGGGTGCGGAACCAGCGATAGATCAGCAGCGTCACCAGCAGCATCGCACCCAGGACGGCGGGGTAGCCCCAGGGCGAGACCAGCTCGGGCATGAAGCGAAAGTTCATCCCGTACACGCCCACGATGAACGTGAGCGGGAGGAAGAACACCGAGAACACCGTGAGCACGCGCATGACCTCGCCGGTGCGGTGGGAGGCGAGCGCGAGCTGCACGTTGAGCAGTGTGTTGGCGTCGTCCAGGAGCTCGTCGGCGTAGAAGTGGTAGCTCTCCGCGTTCTCCTGCACGTCCCGGAAGAGTGTCGCCGACTTCCCCGCCCCGGGCACGATGCGCTGGACGACGTCGCTGGTGCGCCAGAGCAGGCGCTTGTAGACCGTCACCTGGTGCTTGAGAATATGAATCTCGTGCAGCTCGCTGCGGAACACCGTACTGGACACCACGCTCCCGGTGAACAGCTTGGTCTCGAACGCGTCGAGCCGGCTTTCGATCCGTTCCATGGGCGCCAGGTACGTATCCAGCGCGGCGTTGCAGATCTGGGACAGGAGCAGCGGCAGAAAGCCGTTCCGATTCGGGTGTTTGGCCAAGGCGGGGCGCTCGTGGATCGCGCTCAGCCAGGGCTGGTCCTTCCGGTGGATGGTGATGAGAAACTGAGGCGAGAAGAAGATCGCGATCTTTCGGGTCAGATCCTGCACCGTCACGGCAGAGGCATCGGCCGTCTCGTCGCAGGCGCGCAGGATGATGAACGTGTGGCTGTCGAAGGCCTCGAACTTGGGGAGATGCTCCGGGTCGAGGCAGTCGTTCACGGCGACCGTGTGCAGGCCGTACCGCTCGGCGATCTCGCTGAGCTCCGCGGCGGTGGGATGCACCACGTCGATCCAGATGAAGTCGGGGTCGTGGCGCTCCAGCAGGGTGCGGACCGTCACCGAGCGCAGATCCGGCTTGCGGCGGCCGCGGCCCCGAACCCGTTGTCGATGTTGACCACGGTCACGCCCGCCGCGCACGAGTTGAGCATACCCAGCAGGGCCGCGAGGCCACCGAAGGCGGCGCCGTATCCCACGCTCGTGGGCACCGCGATCACCGGCGCCTTCACCAGCCCGCCGACGACGCTGGGCAGCGCGCCCTCCATTCCCGCGACCACGATCACGACGTCGGCCTCGCGCAGCTGGTCGCCGGCGGCGAGGAGACGGTGCAGGCCGGCCACGCCGACATCGGTGAGCCGGGCCACCCGGTGCCCGAACGCCTCGGCCACCACCGCCGCCTCCTCGGCGACGGGAAGGTCGCTCGTGCCGGCCGAGACCACCAGAATGGTACCGGCGTCGGGGCCGGCCGCCGGGGCTCCGTCGAGCGGCAGATAGATGGTTCGGGCCAGCGGGTTGTGGCGCATCCCGGGGAATGAGGACGCCACCAGCTCCGCCTGGGCCGGGGTGCAGCGAGTGCCGAGGAAGGTGCCGGTCATCGCGGCCAGGCGGGTACAGATGGCGGCGACCTGATCGCCGGTCTTGCCCTCACAGAACACCACCTCCGGATGCCCCTGGCGCAGGGCCCGATGATGGTCGATCCGAGCGAAGCCGAGATCTTCGAATGGCAGGTGGCGCAGGCGTTCGAGGGCCGCCGCGGGGGCCAGGCGCCCGGCCGCCACCTCCGCGAGCAGGTCCTCGAGTTGCTCCGCTCTCACGCCACCTGGGCGACCGGCTCGAGGTAGGCGAGGAAGATCGCCTCGGCTTCGGCGATGGACTCTACCTGGAAGAGCCGTTGGCGAAGATCGCTCGCGCCGTGCAGCCCCTTGGTGTACCAGCCGAGGTGCTTGCGGAACTCGATGACGGTCTTCCGAGTGTCGCCCTGGAGGCGCAGCGCCAGCCGGGCGTGCTCCAGCGCCACCCCGAAGCGCTCCCGGGCATCGGGCGGAGGCGGCACCGGCTCGCCGGCCAGGAGCGCCTGCCCCTCGCGGAAGAGCCAGGGGTTACCGAAGGCGCCCCGGCCCACCATGATCCCGGCGCAGCCCGTGTGCCGCTGCATTCGAAGGACGTCCTCGGCCGTGGCGATGTCGCCATTGCCGATCACCGGGATGTCCAGCGCCTCGACCACCCGGGCGATCTCGTCCCAGTTGGCCCGGCCGGAAAACATCTGGGTGCGGGTGCGGGCGTGCAGGGTGAAGGCGCGGGCGCCCGCATCCTGCATCCGGAGCGCGATCGCGACCGGGTCACGCAGCTCGTCGTTCCAGCCGCTGCGAGTCTTTACCGTGACCGGCAGGTGGGTCGCGCCGATGACGGCGCGGATGATCCGCTGGACCAGGTCGAGGTCCCGCAGGCAGCCCGATCCGCCGTTCCGCTGTACCACCTTCTTGACCGGACACCCGAAATTGATGTCCACGAACTCGGGCCGGTAATGTTCGGTGATGAGTCCCGCGGCTTCGGCCATGGCGTCGGGGTCGGCCCCGTAGATCTGGATGCCGATCGGCCGCTCGACCTCCTCGAACTCCGCCCCCTCCAGGGTATTGCGGATGCGGCGGCGGATCGCTTCGGAGGAGAGAAACTCGGACAGGACCACGTCGGCGCCCATTCGCCGGCAGATCTGCCGGTACGGCGCTTCGCTCACCCCGGCCATGGGGGCGAGAATCAACGGGATCGGATGCGCCGAGGGGTAAGGCAACTGCATGGCCGAAAAATACTTGGCGCGCTGAGCCCCGGCAATGATGTGGGGCCGCACACCGGGTCGCTCGTCTCCCTCGCACTCCTGCCCTGGATCCCGATGTCCCGCACAGCCCTGCTGGTCCTGCTCGCCGCCCTGGCTCCCGCAGGGGCATCCGCACAGACGGATCCGATTCTCGAGAGCCGCGCCGAGTTCCGTGCCGCCGCGGCGGCGTACGAGGCGCGTGACTGGAGCGCGTACCTGTCCCACGCGACCCGGGCCCAGGCCCTCCGTCCCGAGCACGGCGGGGTGACGCTGGCCCTGGCCTCCGCGCGTGCTTTGAGCGGTGACACCGCGGGCGCCGTGAGTGCCCTGAACCGGTACGCCGACCGAGGCTACACCGCCGACCTCGCCGGGGACAGCGACTTCGCCGCGGTGCGGGCGAGCCGCAGCTGGCCGTCGCTCTCGGCACGGCTGGCGCGCAACGGCGAGCCGCTCGTTCGAAGCGAGACGGCCTTTACGGTCGCGGAGCGGGGGCTGCTGGCGGAGGGGCTCGCCTACGACTCCGCCGCGCGCGTGTTCTACGTGGCCAGCGTGCGCGAGAGGAAGATCCTCCGGGTCGGACCGGACGGCGCCGCCACGGTCCTGGCGGATTCCACGGCCGGACTTTGGGCTCCGATGGGAATGCGGGTCGACCCGGCGAACCGGCGTCTCTGGGTCGCGACCGCCGCGGTGCCCCAGATGGCGGGCTACGCCCCGGGGGACAGCGGACGCAGCGCGGTCATCGCTCTCGACCTGGTCTCGGGCGCGGCTCTAGGCCGGTTCGAGGTGCCGCGTGACGGCGCCGCCCATGTCGTGGGCGACCTTGCGATCGCGACGGACGGGCGAGTCTACGCGAGCGACAGCCGTGCACCGGTGATCTACCGGGTCCCCCTCGAAGGCGACGCCCTGGAGCGCTTCATCGAGTCGCCGCTCCTGCTCTCCGCGCAAGGGGTGGCGCCCACCCCTGATGGACGAACGCTGTATGTCGCGGACTACGCCCGCGGCATCATCCGGGTGGACCTCGCGAGCCGGAGCGCCACCCTCCTGCCGGTGGCGGATTCAGTTCTGGCCCTGGGGATCGACGCCCTGTCCTGGACCGGCGGCGGACTGGTCGCGGTACAGAACGGGGTCACGCCACATCGGGTGGTCCGGCTGACCCTCGGCCCCAAGGGTGAGCGGGTAACCCGGAGCGAAGTGCTGGAACGGGCGCATCCGGCGTACGACGAGCCGACCCTGGGCGTGGTGGTGGGCCATGACTTCTACTACATCGCGGACGGCCAGTGGGAGCGCTTCGGGGAGGACGGGACGGTCGCCGATGCCGCCGCGCTCCGCCCAACGGTCGTGTTGCGGCTCCGGCTTTGACACCCCTTCCGGTCGGAATTAGGTTGCCGAAACTTTTCCGAGCAGCGCACACCAGCTCACCCCCGTTGGCCATGCAACTCAGGGAATTCTTCCAACCCAACGCGATCGCTCTCGACCTCCGCGGCGCCGATAAGGACGCTGTGCTGGCCGAGCTGGTCGGCCTGCTCGGCGTGGGCGACCGGAACGCCGAGACCCTGCTCCGCGTCGTCCAGCGGCGCGAGAGCCTCGGCTCGACCGGCATGGGCCGCGGGATCGCGATTCCCCATTGCCGATCGCTCGTGGTGAGCCACTTGCGACTCGCGTATGGCCAGCATCAGGCCGGGGTGGATTTTCAGGCCATCGACGGCAAGCCGGTGCACCACTTCTTCCTCATCGTGGCGCCCCCGCTGGAGATCTCCAACCAGTACCTGCCGGTGCTCGGCCGCATCGCGCAGTTCGCCAAGGAGGCGGATGTGCCCGAACGGCTCTCCCGCCTGCAGAACGCGGAGGAGTTCTTCAGCCTGCTCGAGGCCAAGGGAGTGTAGCGGATGATCCGGGGAGCGGCGCTCCGCCCCGCCCTCTACCTGTGGGCCGGCCTCGCGGCGGCCCGGGCCGCGCCGGCGCAGAGCCCCGTCGATCGCCTCGCCCTGCAGCAGCTGCACGATACCCTGGCCGCAATCACGGACGTCCCCCTTCTCCAATCCCGCCGGCGCGCATTCGAGCGGTCCAGCGAACCCCTCGCTGAGCTTCGCCTCGCGCTGGTCGGGCTCCGTCTCGCCGAGCTTGGCGCCGGAGCCGACGCCAAGGCGGCCATCGATCCGGCGCGCCGGGTGACCCGCGCCAGGCCGGATTGGCCCTGGGGCTGGTACGTGCTGGGGCTGGCGGAGACGCAACGCGCCGCATGGGAGCAGGGGAACACGCTCAACCTCGGCAGCCGCGTCGGCGTCGGCACGCTGGAGCGGGCGATCGGACGCCACCGGCGCGCCGTCGCGGCCGACCCGGCCTTCGCGCCCGCGGCCCTGCACCTGGCCGACCTGACGCTGCGTCTCCGTGACACCGCGTTGTTCGCGCCCGCTCGGGACGACCTGCGAGTGGCGTCCGTCGCCTCTCCGGTCGACCCTCTCGTCCTGCTGGCGCGCGGAAGGCTCGAGCGCGCCGCCGACCAGGTCGACAGCGCGGAAGCGGTGTTCGAGCGGTACGTGTGGGCCGGCGGCGACCGGGCCTTGGGCCTGCTCGAGCTGGCGCGCACCCGGCTCGCCCGGGGGGACGCGGCGGGCGAGGGAGCGTACTACGCCGGGGCCGCACTGGACGACCCCGTCGCGAGCGCGGGTTACCGGGGCGACCTCGCCCCGATCGCCGCCGACTCCGAGCTGGCCCTGTTCGATCGCGCCCACGGCGCCGAGCGCGCGGACTTCCTGCGCCGCTTCTGGTCCAGCCGAGACGGTCTCGAGATGCGTGCCGAGGGGGAGCGGCTCCGGGAGCACTACCGGCGCCTGCAGCACGCCCGCCGTGATTTCGCGCTCACGGTGAGCCGCCGGTTCTATGGTGACGCCGACGCCTACCGCGAGGGGGGCACGGAGCTGGATGACCGGGGTGTGATTTACGTCCGCCACGGCGAGCCGACCGAGCGCCTCAAGCCCTTCGTGTACGGGCTGATGCCCAATGAGTCATGGCGCTACGCCCGGGCCGAGGGAGACCTCCTGTTCCACTTCAGCTCCGGATACGATCCGTCCGGGGGGGGCGGCGATCTCTACGACTATCGTCTGGTCGAGAGTGTGCTCGATCTCCGCGGCGCCGGAGAGGCGCCGCCCGACCAGCTCCTGCTCTCGCGCCAGAAGCTTTCCCCCCTCTACGCCCGGATGCTCAACTGGGGCCGCTTCGGCGCCGCCCGGGCCGCGGCCGACGAGCGCGGCATCGGCATGGCCAGCATCGCCTTCGGCACGACGACCGACAGCTACGAGCTGGGCTTCGCCCGTCCCCTGGCCGCCGTGGCCGACCTGGTGGCGATCGGACGCGATTCCGCCGGACCGGTGGCGCAGCTCGTGTTCGCGGTGTCGGGCACAAATCTCGGCGGGACCCCATCGGGCGGCGGTGTGCGATATCCCGTGCGGGTGCGCTTCGTGGCGATCGACGCGCAGGGCACCCCCTTCGCCATGCGCGACACGACGTACCACTTCGAGGCAGGCAAGACCCTGGGTCGGCGGGACTGGCTGCTGCAGCGGCTCCAGGTGCCCCTGCCGGCGGGGCGGTGGAATTGGCGGATTGCCATCCAGTCGGGCGACAGTACCGGCGTGGTGCTGCCCCACGACAGCGTGCGCGTGGCGCCGGTGCGCGGGCCGCTCGCGCTGAGCGACCTGGCGCTCGGCGTGGCGGATGCCGCTGCGCGCTGGCCCGTTTCGCCGGCCGATACCGTCCTGCTCACGCCCTTCGACCTATTCCGGCCTGGCGCGGACCTGCAGCTCTACTACGAGGTGGCGCAGACGGAGCGGGGCCGCTCGTATCGGCACGAGATCGCGGTGTATCGCCTGAAGGACCCCCGGCGGCCCGACCGCAAGCGGCCCGAAGTCACCCTCGGGTTCAACGAGCCGGCGACGTCGGACCTTACCCGATCCCACCGGACACTCCAGCTCGGGCGGGTTCGCCCGGGTACCTACCTGGTCGAGGTGCGGGTCGCCGAGGTTGGCGGGTCGGAGGGAGCCGTCACCCGCGACCGCATCATCCGCGTCGGCGAGCTGCGCTGATCGGGCCTGCTACTCCCACTCGATCGTCGCCGGCGGCTTGGAGCTCACGTCGTAGACGACGCGGTTCACCCCGTCCACCTCGTTGGCGATCCGATTGGAGATCCGGGCCATCACCTCGGGCGGGAAGGCGAACCAGTCGGCGGTCATCCCGTCGCGGCTGGTAACCGCCCGGAGCGCGATCACCTGGTCGTAGGTCCGGAAGTCCCCCTGCACGCCCACCGAGCGGATCGGCAAAAGGACGGCGAACGCCTGCCAGATCTCGTCGTAGAGCCCGGCGCCGCGGATCTCCTCGATGTAGATGTGGTCGGCCCGGCGCAGGATCTCGAGGTTGGGGCGGCTCACCTCGCCCAGGATCCGGATGGCGAGGCCGGGCCCGGGGAACGGATGGCGGCCCACCATCTCCTCCGGCAGTCCCAGCTCTCTGCCCACCTGGCGCACCTCGTCCTTGAACAGCTCGCGCAACGGCTCCAGCAGCTTGAACGGGAGCCGCTCCGGAAGCCCGCCTACGTTGTGGTGGGTCTTGATGGTGACCGAAGGGCCGCCCCGGGGCGAGATCGACTCGATGACGTCGGGGTAGAGGGTGCCCTGGACCAGGAACTCGACGCCTGCCCCGACGGCCTTGGCCTCGCGCTCGAATACGTCGATGAAGGTGTGTCCGATGCGGCGCCGCTTCTCTTCGGGCTCCTCCACACCGGCCAGGCGCTCGAGGAACTGCGCGCTCGCGTCCACCACCCGGAGATCGATGCCGAGGTGGCGGCGAAAGGTGGTCTCGACCTGCTCCCGCTCGTGCAGCCGCAGCAGGCCGTGATCGACGAAGATGCAGGTCAGGCGATCGCCCACGGCCCGGTGCACCAGCACCGCGGCGACCGACGAGTCCACCCCGCCGGAGAGACCGCAGATCACCCGGGCATCGGGTCCGACCGTCGCCCGGATCCGGGCGATCTCGGTATCGATGAAGTGGCCCGCGGTCCAGTCCGGCACCGCGCCGCAGATCTCGAAGAGAAAGTTGCCGAGGATCTCACCGCCCCGGGGCGTGTGCGCCACCTCGGGGTGGAACTGCACCCCATAGAGCGGCCGTTCCTGGTGCTCGAACGCGGCGATCGGCGAGTTGGCGCTCGACGCGGTGACGCGGTACCCCGGCGGCGGCACGTCCACGTGGTCGCCGTGGCTCATCCAGACCGGGGTCTCCTCACCCCGGCCGAAGCCCTGGAAGAGGCGGCCGCCCTCCACCGTGACGTTGGCTCGGCCGTACTCGCGCCGTCCCGCCCGTCGCACGTTGCCGCCGGAGAGATGGGCCAGCACCTGCATCCCGTAACAGAGGCCCAGTACGGGAGTGCCCAGCTCCAGCAGGGCGGGATCGGCGGTGGGCACGCTGTCCTCGTAGACCGAGTTGGGTCCCCCCGAGAGGATGATCCCGCGGGGCTTCCAGTCCCGGATCCATTGGACCGTGCGGGACGGCGGGTGGATCTCGCAGTAGACGTGCGCCTCGCGCACCCGCCGGGCGATCAGCTGGGTGTACTGGGAGCCGAAGTCGATGATCAGGATGCCGTCGTGATGCTGCGCCACGCGATGCGGTCTCCTTGGCAGCTTAGGGTGTCACCCGCTCGGACCGGTACAGAGTCTCCACCGCTTCCCTCGCCCGGGCGACCCACCAGCGCCCGCCGTCCACCATCACCTCGGCCGGCCGAGGGCGGGTGTTGTAGTTGGACGCCATGACGAACCCGTAGGCGCCGCCGCCGAGCACGACCAGTCGCTCACCCCGCTCGAGGCCGGGCAGAACCCGATCGCGGGCCAGGAAGTCGCCCGTCTCGCACACCGGTCCCACCACGTCCACCGGAGCGGTGTGCCGTCCGGCGGCCTCCACCTCCGCGATCTCGTGGTAGGCCATGTAATGACTGGGGCGCACCAGGTCGTTCATGCCGGCGTCCACGATCACCAGCTCCTTGCCCCCGGAGTGCTTGCGGGACAGCACCGTAGTGAGGAGGACGCCGGCGCTCCCCACCAGGTAGCGCCCGGGCTCGAGGACCAGCGTCAAGCCGGCCTCCCGGATCAGCGGCACGATGGCGTCGGCCAGCTGCGCCGGGGGCATCGGACGCTCATCGCGGTAGCGGATGCCGATCCCACCCCCCACATCGAGGTGACGGAGCGACGTCACGCCGGCCTGGCGCAGCCGCGCTACCAGGTCGAGCAGGCGCTGGATGCCCTGCAGGTAGGGCTCGGGACTCAGCAGCTGACTCCCGATGTGCATCGCGATGGTGTCGAGCTCCAGGAGCGGATGCCGGCAGACCTCGAGCGCGAGCGGCACCACCTGATCGAACGGGACCCCGAACTTGATGCCGCCCTGCCCCGTGGCGATGAAGGGGTGGGTGTCCGCCGTCACGTCGGGATTGACCCGGATGCCCACCCGGGTGCGGCGCTGCCGGTCGGTGGCGACCGCGGCGAGCGCGGCGAGCTCCGCGGCGGACTCCAGGTGGATATGGCCGATGCCGGCGTCCACCGCGGCCGCGAGCTCCTCGTCGCTCTTGCCCACACCGCTGAAGACGATCCGGTCGGGTGAAAAGCCCGCCGCCAGCGCCCGGGCCAGCTCGCCGCCGGAAACGATGTCGGCCCCCGCGCCGAGGTCTCGCAGGATGCGGAGCACCGCGAGATTCCCGTTGGCCTTCACCGCGTAGGCGAGCCGATGCGGAACGGCCGCGAACGCCTGATCGAGGGCCTGGAACTGGCGCCGGATGACTTCCGCGTTGTAGACGTACGCCGGCGTGCCGGCGCCCGCGGCGATGATCGAGAGCGGCACGCCGGCCAGCAACAGCGAGTTGCCCTGGCGTACGAGCCCGGCATCCGCCAGGAGCTCCAGGGTGTCGGCCTGCACCCCGGCGCCCGTGCGCGCCGGCGCCCCTAGTAGGCCTTCGCCCACAGCGCCTCGGTGGTCGCCGGCTTGCCGCACCACATGCAGGTCGTCGGCGGCTCGGGCGAGCGGAACTCCTCGTCGGGGAGGACTCGCACGGTCGCCTTGGTCTGCTCCTTGATCTCGGCCTCGCAGGACCCTTCACCGCAGAAGCCGGCGTAGACGAAGCCGCCGTCTCCCTGCATGGCCGCGAGGAACTGCTCCCGGGTGGCGCCCCGGATGCTGTTGGCCTCGCGCCGAGCCCGCGCGGCCTCGAGCAGGTCGCGCTGCATCGTGTCCATGATCTGGTGCAGCCGGGCCGCCAGGCCGTCCATCGGGAGGCTCTCCTTCTTGCCCCCGGTGCGCCGCGCCAGCATGACGGTGCTCCCCGCCACGTCGCGCGGGCCGATCTCGAGCCGGAGCGGGACCCCGCGTCCTTCCCACTCGTAATACTTGGCTCCCGGCTTCATGCCTTCGCGGGCGTCGAGATGAGCCCGGATCCCCGCGGCCACCAGCTCCCCTCTGATCCGGTCGGCGGTAGCGAAGACCGTCGCGCGCTCCTCCTCCGTCTTCCAGATCGGCACCAGCACCACCTGGTACTGCGCCAGCCGCGGCGGGCAGACCAGGCCGGCATCGTCGCCATGCGCCATGATGAGCGCGCCGACCAGCCGGGTGGAGACGCCCCAGGAGGTGTTCCACACGTAGTCCACGCCGCCGGCCGCCGTCTGGAAGGTGACCTCGAAGGCGCGCGCGAAGTTCTGACCCAGATTGTGGCTGGTACCGGCCTGCAGCGCCTTGTTGTCCTGCATCAGCGCTTCGCAGCTGTAGGTCCGGAGGGCGCCGGCGAAGCGCTCGCTGTCGGTCTTCCGGCCGGTCACGACCGGCATCGCCATCCACTCCTCCATGAATCGGCGGTAGACCCCGAGCATCTGCCGGGTCTCCGCTTCCGCCTCCGCCTCGGTCGCGTGGGCGGTGTGGCCCTCCTGCCAGAGGAACTCCGTCGTCCGCAGGAAGAGCCGGGTGCGCATTTCCCAGCGCACCACGTTGGCCCACTGGTTGATCAGCACCGGCAGATCGCGGTAGCTCTGGATCCACTTGGCATACATCGAGTAGATGATGGTCTCCGAGGTCGGCCGGACCACCAGGGGCTCCTCCAGCTCCTTGCCCCCGCCATGGGTCACCACCGCGGTCTCCGGCGCGAAGCCCTCGACGTGCTCCGCCTCCCGGCTCAGGAAGCTCTGGGGGATGAAGAGCGGGAAATAGGCGTTCTGGTGGCCGGTGTCCTTGAACATCTGGTCCAGGGCACGCTGCATCTGCTCCCAGATGGCGTACCCGTTGGGCCGGATGACCATGCAGCCGCGCACCGGGCTGTAGTCGGCCAGCTCGGCGCGGGCGATCAGCTCGTTGTACCACGCGCTGAAGTCGGTCGCCCTCGGGGTCAACGCCTTCACGTCCGCCATCTCACGCTCCTCCGGAACTCGTCCAGGCCGCCGCTCGGTCGGCTAGCCGTTGTCGGCGCCGATCAGCGCCATCACCCGCTCCACCACCCGCTCGCGGGGGACCCCGCTCTGGGTGTTCGCCCGCAGATCCTTGAGCATCACCTCGCCCCGGGCGCGGTCGTCGGGACCGATCACGATCGCCACCCGGGCCCCGCGGCTGTCCGCGAGCTTGAGCTGCTTCCCCACCGCCTGGGGCGCCAGCGCGTACTCCGCCCGGACGCCGGCGTCGCGCAGCTCGTGCGCCAGCCCGAGCATCGGCGGCAGGTCGTCGGCGCCGATGGCGGCCAGGAACACGTCGACCGTGCCGCCCGCCGCGGGGGCCAGGCCACGATCGCGGAGCAGCTCGCTCAGCACGACGTCCCCCATGCCGAAGCCGAGCGCCGGCAGGTCCACCCCGCCCAGCGCGGCCAGCAGGTTGTCGTACCGCCCTCCCCCGCAGATGGCCCTGAGCTCGCCCCGGGCGTCGAACAGCTCGAACACCGTGCCGGTGTAGTAGGCCAGGCCCCGCACGATCCCCAGGTCGAGATCGAGGTACGGCGCCAGACCCATCGCGTCGAGCGCGGCGATCGTGCGCTGGAGCGGCTCCCCGGCCCGCAGCCCCTCGGCCAGGTCGCCGGCGCTGCGGGTGAGCTCGTCCCAGCTCCGTACCCGCGCCATCCCGAGCACCCGATCGATTCGATCGGGCGCGAGACCGGCCCGGGTCAGCCGCTCGATCGACACCGACTCCGGCACCCGGGCCAGCTTGTCGAGCACCTGGTACACGACCGCGGCCTGGGCCTCGTTCAGATCGAGGGCCCGGAGCAGGGCGGTAAGCAGCCGGCGGTCGGAGAGCCGCACCCGGAAATCGGTCGGTCCGAGCCCGAAGGCGCGGACCGAATCGACCGCCAGCGCGACGATCTCGGCATCCCCCAGTGGACCTGGCTCTCCGATCAGGTCGGCATTGAGCTGGAAGTGCTCTCGCAGCCGGCCCCGCTGCTGCCGCTCGTAGCGGAAGAGCTGCGGGATGGAGAACCAGCGGATCGGCTTCTTCAACCCGTTGGCCCGGGCCGCCACCATGCGCGCGAGCGTCGGCGTCATCTCCGGACGCAGCGCCACGTCGCGCTTCCCCTTGTCGGTGAAGGCGTAGAGCTGATCCACGATCTCGTCGCCGCTCTTGGCCGTGTACAGCTCCAGCGGCTCCAGCGGCGGCCCGTCGTACTCCTCGAACCCGTAGCGTGCCGCGACCGCGCGCCAGGTGCCGAAGACGTGCGCTCGAAGCGCCAGATCGGCCGGATAGAAATCGCGAAAGCCCGGCAGGGCCTTGGGTTGCATGGGGCAATAATAGTGGATCGAGGACGCCGGCCGAAGGTGCCCGATCAGACGCTGAATCCCAGCGCGTCCATCACGTCACCCACCGTGTGGAACGAGCCGGTCACCAGCACGGTCCCCGCGCCCTGCTGGACGGTGGCCAGCGCCTCCCTGAAGTCCGGGACCAGGTTCCAGGCGGCCTGAGCCGGGGGCCGAGACCGCTTGGCCAGCCAGCGGCGGAGCCAGGCGGCATCCCATCCGCGGCTCGCCGCCGTCGGCGCCACCGTGAGCACCCCGCGGTCGAGCACCCGGTCGAGCTCGACCAGCATCTCGGGCCATTCCTTGTCGCCCAGGATCGAGATCAGCCCGTGCAGCGGGCGCGGCAGCGCCATGCTCTCGACCGCGCGGGTCAGCGCGCGAACGCCGTCGGGATTGTGCGCGACGTCGAACAGCCACTTGCCGCGCCGGTCCAGCCGCCCCGCGATCCAGGCGGTGGCGAAGCCGCGGGTGACGGCATCGGCTGCGGGCCGGTACGGCGCCGGCAACGCCATCAGGATCCCGTGCGCGACCCCGGCGTTCCGGCGCTGGTGCGGGCCGTCGAGACCGAGCGGGCCGGTCCACTCGTACTCCGGCGGCAGCACCCGGATGTCGGCTCGGCCGCCGGACGAGACCCGCGCCACCGCGCGCCGCGCCTCCCGGCGCAGCACCTCGACCAGGGCGGGATCCCGCTCCCCGATGACGAATGGCGTATCGGGCTTGGCGATGCCGGCCTTCTCGCAGGCGATCTTCTCCAGAGTATCGCCCAGGTACTTCATATGGTCGCGCGCGATCTTGGTGACCGCGCTGGCCAGCGGGCGGACCACGTTGGTGCTGTCCAGGCGCCCGCCCAGACCGACCTCGACCACTGCGACCTCCGCCCCGCGGGCAGCGAAGTGGGCGAAGGCGATCGCGGTGCTGGCCTCGAAGAAGGTCGCCTTGCGCTCCAGGATCAGCGGCCGTAGGCGCTCGGTCCACATCGCCACGGCCTCCTCACCGATCGGCACGCCGTCCACCCGGATGCGCTCGCGGAAGGACACCAGGTGGGGCGAGGTGTAGAGTCCCACCCGCCAGCCCGCCTCGGCCAGCGCGGCCGCGACCAGCGTCGAGACGCTGCCCTTCCCGTTGGTGCCGCCGATGTGCACCGTCGGGAGGGTTTCCTGGGGATCTCCCAGCGACCGCAGCAGGGCGCGGGTGGTGGCCAGCCCGAACTTGATCGTGGTGGTCCGGGGAAACAGGAATGCCAGCGCGTCGTCGTAGGTCAGAAAATGGCTCGGTGTCGTGGCCCGGAACGACGGCGCCCCACCAGCGATCGCGGGTGGGGCGCCGGACATCTCAACGCTGCGGCGGTCAGCTGGCTTCGGCGCGCTCCACCACGGGACGCTGGCCCTGCATATGGCGGAGCAGCCTGGCAGTGGTGTCCCGGAGCGAGCCCCGCGGCACCACGTCGTCGATCTGGCCATGCTCCAGCAGGAACTCCGCAGTCTGGAATCCCTCGGGCAGGTCCTGTCCGATGGTCTGCTTGATCACCCGCTGGCCCGCGAAGCCGATCACGGCGCCAGGCTCCGCCAGGATGACGTCGCCCTGCATGGCGAAGGAAGCCGATACCCCGCCCGTGGTCGGATCGGTGAGGATCGAGATGTAGGGGATGCAATCGCGGTGGAGCTGGGCGATGGCCGCGGAGGTCTTGGCCATCTGCATGAGGGAGAGCACGCCTTCCTGCATCCGGGCGCCGCCGGAGGTCGAGACCAGGATGAGCGGCACCTTCTTCTCGTGGGATCGTCGGGCGAGTCGGGCGATCTTCTCCCCGACCACCGAGCCCATCGACCCGCCCATGAAGGCGAAGTTCATCACCCCGAGATTGATCGGAAGGCCGTCCAGCCGCGCCGTGCCGGTGTAGATGGCGTCGGCTTCTCCGCCCTTCTTGCGGGCACTCACCAGGCGGTCGGCGTAGTGCTCGAAGGTGAGCGGGTCGGTGGACCGGAGCCCGGCATAGAGCTCCCGCCAGGTACCCGGATCGGTGAGGAGCTCGATGTACTCCTCCGCCGAAATGCGGCGGTGCCGCCCGCATTCGGGGCAGACGTTCAGCGCCTTCTCGAATTTTTCCCTGAGATCGATGTGCCCGCAGCCGTCACATTTTTCCCACGCGTCGGGCGGAATCTCGAGCCGCTCGCGCTGCGACGTCCGTGGCTTCCGCTCCTTCTTAAACCATGCCATCACAGCCATAGGAAGTAGGGGTCACCAGAGTGTTCGAGAG
>DATEIR010000178.1:0-8733 GCA_035278885.1 Gemmatimonadales bacterium
GGTCGATCGTCTGACCGAGCTGCAGGACCGGGTCTCCGAGCTGCGAGACTTTCTTTGACCTTCCCGCCAAGTCGGAGCGGCTGAAGGACCTCGAGGCCCGCCAGTCGGAGGCCACCTTCTGGGCCAACGCCGACACGGCGCGCGCCGCGGTGCAGGAAATCAAGACGCTCAAAGCATGGGTCACGCCGTACGACGCGCTGGCGCAGCGGCTCGCCGGCGCGGTGGAGATGGCGCAGCTGCTCGAGGCCGAGCCCGACCCGGGCATGGCGACCGAGCTGCAGCGCGAGGCCGAGGAGCTGAGCTCGGGCGTCGCAGCCTTCGAGCTCCAGGCGATGCTCCAGGGCCCCGACGATGCGCGCGACGCGCTTCTCACCATTCATCCTGGGGCCGGCGGCACCGAATCCCAGGACTGGGCCGAGATGCTCATGCGGATGTACGTCCGCTGGGCCGAGCGCCACGGCTTCACGGTGGCGATCCTGGACCTGCTGCCGGGCGAGGAGGCCGGGATCAAATCGGTCTCCATCCAGATCAAGGGAGAGTACGCCTACGGCTACCTGAAGGCGGAGAAAGGCGTGCATCGCCTGGTGCGGATCTCGCCCTACGACTCCCAGGCCCGGCGCCATACCTCCTTCGCCTCGGTCTTCGTCTATCCCGACGTGGACGACACGATCGAGATCGACATCCGGGAGGAGGACATCAAGATGGACGTCTTCCGCGCTTCGGGCGCCGGCGGCCAGCACGTCAACAAGACCTCGTCGGCGGTCCGGCTCACCCACATCCCGACCGGCGTCGTCGTCTCCTGCCAGCAGGAGCGGAGCCAGACCAAGAATCGGGCGACGGCCATGAAGATGTTGCGGGCCGCCTTGTACCAGCGAAAGTTGGAGGAGCAGGAGGCCGCGCGCGCGGCCATCGAGGCGACCAAGACCGACAACTCGTGGGGCAACCAGATCCGGTCGTACGTCTTCCAACCGTACACCATGGTGAACGATCATCGGACCGAGGTGAAGGTGGGCGACGTGCAGCGGGTGATGGACGGCGACCTGGACGAGTTCATCCAGGCCTACCTCAAGCGGTTCGGAGGCAAGGCGGCGTGAGCGGCGTCGACGAGCGCACCTACGTCGAGACTTCCCGGCGCGATAAGCGCGCCGCGCTGGAGGCGCGGGGCGTGCCCGCGTTCGCCTACCGGTTCGAGCGCTCGCACGGCGCCCGCGAGGCGCTGGCGCTCTACCGCGACGAGCAGGGAGAAGATGGCCCGGCCGTCGCGGTGGCGGGACGGATCCAATCGCTCCGGCACCAGGGCAAGACCGCCTTCGCCCATCTGGAAGACGGCAGCGGGCGGATCCAGGTCTACTTCCGACGAGACCGGCTGGGACCAGCCTGGGACCTGGTCGAGCTGCTCGACCTGGACGACCACGTCGGAGTGCGAGGCCGGTTGTTCCGTACCCGAAAGGGGGAGGTCACCGTCCGCGCGGAAGGGTCCGGTCCCGAGGGCGCGATCGACGGGCCGGACGCGCCCGTGGTGATGCTGGCGAAATCGCTGCGGCCGCTGCCCCGGGGCAAGACCCGGGTCGAGGGAGATGAGACCACCGTCTACGGCGGGCTGCAGGACGCCGAGGTCCGCTACCGCCAGCGCTACGCCGACCTGGCCGTGCACCAGGAGGTTCGCGAGGTCTTCCGCCTGCGCGCCCGGGCCATCGCCTGGATGCGACGCTATCTGGACGATCGGGGCTTCCTCGAGGTGGAGACGCCGGTCCTCCAGCCGCTGTACGGCGGCGCCGCGGCCCGGCCCTTCGTCACCCACCACAACGCGCTCGACATGCCGCTCTATCTCAGGATCGCCGACGAGCTGTACCTCAAGCGGCTCCTGGTGGGCGGGCTGGAGCGGGTGTACGAGATCGGTCACGACTTCCGCAACGAGGGGATGGATCGGACTCACAACCCGGAGTTCACCATGCTGGAGGCCTATCAGGCCTACGCCGACTACGGCGACATGGTGGAGCTGGTGGAAGGCCTGGTGGGCGGGCTGGTGGAGCACATCCTGGGGACCCGACGGATCGAGCGGTACGGCACGACCGTCGACTTCACGCCGCCGTTCCGCCGGGTGTCGTTCATCGAGGGGATCCGCGAACGCGCCGGTCTCGACCTGCGGACGGCGTCGGACGACGAGATGCGGCGGGCGCTGCTCCGCCGGGGCGAGCCGGCCGAGGCGATCGAGCCGCTGAGTGGCGGTCGGCTGCAGGACGAGGTCTTCCGGGTCTTCCTCGAGCCGGAGCTGGTGCAGCCCACCTTCGTGCTCGACTACCCGAAGCCGCTCTCGCCGCTGGCCAAGGAGCACCGCAGCGACCCCGCCCTGACCGAGCGCTTCGAGCTGTTCGTGGGCGGCAAGGAGCTGGCCAACGCGTTCAGCGAGCTCAACGATCCCGACGATCAGCGCCGCCGCTTCGAGGACCAGGTGCGTCAGCGCGCCGCCGGCGACCAGGAGGCTCACGCCTTCGACGAGGACTACATCCGGGCGCTGGAGTATGGGATGCCGCCGGCGGGCGGTGTGGGCCTGGGGATCGACCGGCTGCTCATGATCGTCGCGGACCAGCCGTCGATCCGGGACGTGATTCTCTTTCCCGCCATGCGGCCGGAGAGCTGAGTGGCTCGCCGCGGCTGGTGGCGCCAGCTGTTTCCCTCCCGCCTGGAGTGGCGGATCGCCCGGCGGTACCTGCGCAGCCGGCGGGGGTCCCGCACCGCGTCGCTCAACACGGTGATCTCCACCGGCGGGGTCGCGGTCGGCGTGCTGGCCCTGATCGTCGTGCTCGGTGTGATGAACGGCCTGCGGGACGATCTTCGCGAGCGGATCCTGGTGGCGAACCCCCACCTGCGCGTGCTGACCTATGGCGCCGGACTCCGGATCGACGACTGGCGCCACGCGCTGGCCATCATCCGGAAGCAGCCCGGCGTGGTGGCGGCGGCACCCGAGGTGATCAGCCAGGCGGGTATCAGCGCCGGCCAGGATTACGGCGAAGGGGTCAACCTGCTGGGCTGGGATACGGATACCGGCACGACCCCGGTCACTTCGCTTCCGTCGTCCGTGGTGCGCGGCAACCTCAGCTTCAGGCCCGACAAACCCGGCGTGGACGGCGGGATCCTGCTCGGGTCCCGCCTGGCCAACCGGCTGTCGGTGGACAGCGGCGACGTGGTCACCCTGGTGCCGGTCACGCAGGCCAAGATGAATCCCGCGCTGGGCGTCGCGGTCCCGCGGTTCTGGAAGTTCGAGGTTACCGGCCTGTTCAACACCGGAATGTTCCAGTACGACAATCAGTTCGTGGTGCTGTCGCGGGAGAACGCGCAGGCCTTTACCGGCCTGGGCGATGCGGTGAGCGGCATCGCCGTGCGGGTCGCGGATCCGGACAAGGCCCCGGCCGTAGGGGAGGAGCTGGAGAAGCGGCTGGGGTACCCCTACCGCGCGCTCGACTGGCAGACCCAGAACGTGAGTCTCTTCAGCGCGCTCCAGCTGGAGAAGCTCGCCATGGGACTGATTATTTTCTTCATCATGGTGGTGGCCGCGTTCAACATCGTCGGGACGCTCACGATGGTGGTCACCGACAAGACGAAGGAGATCGGCATCCTCCGGGCCATGGGGCTCACCTCCCCGGCCGTGGCCCGCGTCTTCCTGCTGCAGGGCGCGGTGATCGGCATCGTCGGCACCATCATCGGGCTGATCCTGGGCCTGGTCACCTCGTATGTCGTGGACGAGTCGGGTCTGGTCCGGATCAATCCCGCGGTCTACTTCATCGACCACCTCCCGGTCCACGTCGAGCTGCGCGACGTCCTGGTCGTGGTGGGCGCCAGCCTGGCCATCGCCGTGCTGGCCACGCTGTACCCCTCGCGAACGGCGGCCCATCTGGCGCCGGTCGAGGCGATCCGGCACGAATGAGCGCGATTCTCGAGGCCCAGGGCCTGCGCAAGGTGTACGAGGGCGGCGACGGCAACCCGATCGAAGTGCTCGCCGGCATCGACCTGGAGGTGAGCCGGGGCGAGTTCGTGGCGATCGTGGGGTCCAGCGGCTCCGGCAAGAGCACGCTGCTGCACCTGCTTGGCGCGCTGGACGCACCCTCGTCCGGGGTAGTGCGCCTCGACGGCCGCTCCTACGGGGAGCTGGACCCGGATTCGCTCGCCGCGGTGCGGAACCGGAAGCTCGGATTCGTGTTTCAGTTTCATCACCTGCTGCGGGAGTTCACCGCGCTGGAAAACGTGATGATGCCGCTGCTCATCGCCGGTGAGGACGAGGGTCGGGCCCGTTCGCGGGCTGAGGAGCTGCTCGCCGCGGTGGGGCTGGCCGGCCGGATGACCCACCGGCCGTCGGCGCTGTCGGGCGGAGAGCAGCAGCGGACCGCGGTGGCCCGGGCCCTGGCCGCGGACCCGCTGGTCATCCTGGCGGACGAGCCCAGCGGCAACCTGGACAACGCGAACAGCGAGCGCCTGCACACACTCTTCGGACGGCTGGCGCGGGAGTTCGAGACCGCCCTGGTGGTGGTCACTCACAACCGCGGTTTGGCCGGACGGGCCGACCGGGTGCTGTCGCTCGAGGGCGGGCACCTGATCCCGCTCTCCAGCGTGGAGTCGATGCCCTGATGTCCTGTGATCAGTGCCGCGAGCGGGAGGCGGTCATCCATCTGACCCAGATCGTGAACGATCAGGTCACCACGCTGCACCTCTGCGAGCGTTGCGCCGCGGAGAAGGGCGTGGAAAGCCCGGGATCGGTGGCCAAGACGCCGCTCGGCACCTTCCTCGCCGCGATGGGCAAGGAGGTCGAGGCCCCCGCGCCCCGGACCGATACCTGCTCCCGCTGCGGCGGCACGCTGCAGGACTTCCGGGAGAGCGGACGGCTGGGATGCCCGGAATGCTGGCGCACCTTCGAGATCCCGCTCCGCGATCTCCTTCGGCGCCTGCACGGCTCGACCCTCCACGTGGGGGAGCGCTATGCCGATGGGAACGGGGGCGCGCGCGAGCCGCGGGTGGAGGAGGCGGACCTGCGGGAGCGTCTCCGGGCCGCGGTGGAGAGCGAGAACTTCGAGCTGGCGGCCGAGCTCCGCGATCGCCTGCGGGTGCTGGAATGATCGACCTGAGCCTTCTCACCGACGGCGGTGTGGGCTGGCTGGACGCGAGCGGGCCGTCCAGCCATCTGGTGCTCTCCACCCGGATCCGGCTGGCCCGGAACCTCGACCGGCACGTCTTCCAGAGCCGCAACTCGGAGAGCGAGCGGGAGGAGATCCTGGCGGTGGTGGAGCGCGCGGCGCGCGAGTCGCCACTGCTGCACCGGGCCACCCGGTTCCGGCTCGATCGGCTGGAGCGGACGGACCGGCAGCTGCTGCACGAGCGCCATCTGGTGTCGAAGGAGCTGGCGGGCCTCGACGCCGATGGACGGGTCCGTTCGGGGGCGTCGCTGCTGGTCCAGGACCGGATCGGCGTGATGCTGAACGAGGAGGATCATCTCCGCATTCAGGGGCTCCATTCGGGCTTCGCGCTGGACGCCGCGTACGCCGAGGTCGACCGGCTGGACACCGAATTGGGACAACGACTTGCATTCGCATTTCACCCGGAGTTCGGTTATCTTACCTCGTGTCCGACCAACGTCGGGACCGGGCTTCGGGCCTCGGTGCTGATTCACCTCCCTGGGCTCGTGCTCACCAAGGAAATCTCCAAGGTGCTCCAGGGTCTGGCGCAGGTCGGACTCACCTTCCGCGGGCTCTATGGGGAGGGTAGCGAGGTCGTCGGCAACTTCTTCCAACTGTCCAACCAGACCACCCTCGGCAGCAGCGAGCACGAGCTGCTGGATCACCTGGGCAAGATGGTGCGTCAGGTGATGGACTACGAAGAGCAGGCGCGGCAGGTGCTGCTGCGCGATGCCCAGGCGATCATCGAGGACAAGGTCTGGCGGGCGTACGGGCTGCTGCGCTATGCTCGCGCGCTGTCGTTCGAAGAAGCGATGAACCTGCTGAGCCCGGTCCGGCTGGGCGTCGGGGTGGGGCTGATTCCCGACGTCGCGATGTACACGCTGAACAAGCTGCTGGTGTATACGCAGCCCGCCCATCTCGCCGTAGCGGAAGGTCTCACGCCCACCGATGCCGACCTGCCGGTCCGGCGGGCACGCTTCGTGCGCAAAGTGTTGGAATCCGAAGTCGGGCGCCGTGGATGAGCCGCGGCGACGGCCTTCGGAGCTACGTAGGGTACCGCGATGAACGGCTACAACTTCACTGACCGGGTTCGCAAGGTCCTGCAGATGGCCCGCGAGGAGGCGGCCCGCCTGCATCACGAATACGTCGGCACCGAGCACATCCTGCTCGGACTCATCCGCGAGGGTGAGGGCGTCGCGGCCGCCGTGCTCACCAACCTCAACGTCGACCTCGAAGACATCCAGCAGAAGATCGAGGAGACGGTCAAGAAGGGGAAAGCCGCCGCGGCGGCCGGCCCCGACCTGCCGTACACGTCGCGCGCCAAGAAGGTGCTCGAGCTGGCCATGACCGAGGCCCGCGAGCTCAACCACTCGTACGTCGGCACCGAGCACCTCCTGCTCGGGCTGCTGCGGGAGGAGAAGGGCATCGCGGCGCAGGTGCTGACGGACGCGGGTGTCAACCTGGAACAGTCGCGGGCGGAGACGCTGCGGCTGCTCGGCAGCGACATGCCCCAGGCCTCGGCGGCCGGAAGCGGCAGCCAGCCGAGCGCCGCGCCCAAGAGCGAGAAGAAGTCCAAGACGCCGGCGCTCGACCACTTCTGCCGCGATCTCACGCAGCTGGCGGCCGAAGGGCAGCTCGACCCGACCATCGGGCGGGCCAAGGAGATCGAGCGGGTCATGGAGATCCTGGCCCGGCGGAAGAAGAACAACCCGGTCCTGATCGGCGAGCCCGGGGTGGGCAAGACCGCGATCGTGGAAGGGCTCGCGCTGCTCATCGCCAACGGACTCTGTCCCGACGTGCTGCGCGACCATCGGGTGCTCTCGCTCGACATGGCGGCGGTCATCGCCGGCACCAAGTACCGGGGCCAGTTCGAGGAGCGGCTCAAGGCGGTGATGAACGAGATCGCGCAGAACAAGCAGATCATCCTCTTCATCGACGAGCTGCACACGCTGGTCGGCGCGGGGGCCGCCGAGGGCGCCATCGACGCGAGCAACATGCTCAAGCCTGCGCTCGCGCGGGGCGAGCTGCAGTGCGTCGGCGCGTCGACGCTCAACGAGTACCGCAAGTACATCGAGAAGGACGGAGCGCTCGAGCGGCGGTTCCAGACCGTGGTGGTCGAGCCCCCCACGGTGCAGGAGACGGTCGAGATCCTCAAGGGCCTGCGCAAGAAGTACGAGGACCATCACCGGATCAGCATCCCCGACGCGACCCTGACGGCCGCGGCCGAGCTGTCCGAGCGGTACATCACCGACCGGTTCCTGCCCGACAAGGCGATCGACGTGATCGACGAGGCGGGGGCCCGCGCCCGGCTGGCCTCCCAGGTGCCGCCGGCCGAGGTGGCCGAGCTCAAGACGGCGCTGGAGAAGGTCAACCTGCAGAAGGAAGACGCGGTCCGCGACCAGAACTTCGAGCGGGCGGCCGCGCTGCGCGACCAGGAGCGGGACCTGCAGAACCAGATCCGGCTCAAGAACGAGGAGTGGGAGCGCGACCGGCAGACCCGCCGGCCGGTGATCGACGAGGAGAACATCGCGTTCATCGTCTCCCGCTGGACCGGCATCCCGGTCACCCGGCTGCAGGAAGCCGAGACCGCCCGGCTCCTGCGCATGGAGGACGAGCTGCACGCCTCGGTGGTGGGTCAGGACGAGGCCATCAAGGCGGTCTCCCGCGCCATCCGCCGGTCACGCGCCGGGCTCAAGGATCCCAACCGGCCGATCGGCTCGTTCGTCTTCTCCGGCCCCACCGGGGTGGGCAAGACCGAGCTGGCCCGCGCGCTGGCCAAGTTCCTCTTCGCCGACGCGCAGGCGCTCATCCGGGTGGACATGTCGGAGTACATGGAAAAGTTCTCGGTCAGCCGGCTGATCGGCGCGCCCCCGGGGTACGTGGGCTACGAGGACTCGGGCACCCTGACCAAGGCTGTGCGTCGGAAGCCCTACTCAGTCGTCCTTCTGGACGAGATCGAGAAGGCGCATCCCGACGTCTTCAACATCCTGCTCCAGGTGCTCGACGAGGGGCACCTGACCGACAACTACGGACGGGTCATCGACTTCAAGAATACGGTCGTGATCATGACCTCGAACGTCGGCGCGCGCGACATCATGTCGGGCAAGTCGCTCGGCTTCCACACGGCCGACTCCAAGTCGAACTTCGAGAAAATGCAGGAGCGGATCAAGGACGAGATGCAGAAGGTCTTCAATCCCGAGTTCCTGAATCGGCTGGACGACGTCATCGTCTTCCACCCGCTCTCCAAGGAGCACATCGGCCAGATCGTCACCATCCTCCTCAAGGAGGTGCAGCGGCGTCTGGGCGACGAGGTCAAGCTCACCCAGGGTGCGCTCGACTTCCTGGTGGAGAAGGGCTACGACGAGAGCTACGGGGCCCGGCCGCTCAAGCGGGCGATCCAGAAGTTCGTGGAGGATCCGCTCAGCGAGAAGATCCTGATGGGCGAGTTCGGCCGGGGCGACGAGATCGAAGTCGATGTCTCACCCGACCGCGACCGCCTGGTGTTCAAGGCTCTGACCGGGACCCAGGCCTGACCCGCCCGCGCCGGCCCCGCCCGGGGCCGGCGCAC
>DATEIR010000179.1:0-19955 GCA_035278885.1 Gemmatimonadales bacterium
GGCGAGCATCGGCACCGGCGCGACAGGCGTCGGCGGCGCTGCGACCGGCGGCGTCGGCGCCTCGGGTGAAATGCCGCTCTCCCGCTCGATCCGTGCGATCGCCAGCGGAATGGCGGCGTCATCGGGATCCGCCTCGCCCGCGCGGGCCAGGTGCTCCAGGGCCGCCGCCGTGTCGCCCGCGCGGAAGTAGAGGAAGGCGAGGCCCTTGAGCGCGCTGGTCCGCATGGGGTCGAGGCGGAGCGCGTCGGCCCAGGCGTCGAATGCGCCGGCCAGATCACCCTGATCACTCAGGATGCGGGCGACGAGATCGTGCGCGTCGGCGAGGCCGGGATAGCGGGACAGGCCGCCGCGGGCCACCTTGGCCGCGGCGTCGTACTGTCCGCGGCGGCGGAGGGCCTCGCCCAGCTCGAGAAACGCGAGGCTGGTCGGCTCGTCGGCGAGGCGCGCGGTCAGGGCGCGGATCTCGTCACTCACGGTAGCGCTCCAGCTCCCGCACGATGGTGTTCACCGCCTGTCGCATGCGCTCCACCGCCGGCTCCTCCGCCTCCTCGCCCGGCGCGCGCGGGCCGAAGCGGCTCCACGCGGCCCAGGACTCGAGTGCCCGATCGAACCGCCCCATCGCCGCCTGGCACATGCCGAGCAGGCGCCGCGCCTCGGGCATGAGCGGGTCCTGCCGCAGGACTTCCTCCAGCGCGCCGGCGGCGATCTCGTACTCCCCCTGCGCCAGCGCTTCCCGCGCGGGCACCAGCAGCGCCGCCGGGTCGCGTCCCGTCTCCAGCTCGATGCCCGGCTGCGCGGGATCGCCCAGCACCAGCACGCCGGCGGTGGTGAGCCCGTAGACCGTCCGGGCGACCTCGAACTCCGAGCGCCCCAACGCGTGGGCCAGCGCGTGGAGATCGCGCTCGCCGTCCACCGCGGCCAGCACCTCCCACTCGAACGGCACCAGGTCGAGCGGCGAGCCTCCGACCTCCTCGGCCGATGGCAGGCGGGGCACCAGCCCGAGGTGCGCCACCGTGGATCCGATCCGCGACCACTCGTCCAGCCGTCGGGCCGCCTCCATCAGCAGCGCCTCGGTCGGAAAGCGCACCGGCGATTCGACCGCCGAGTGACCGGGCGCGCCTTCCTCGAAGCGGAAGTACCCCTCGGTCCAGCCCAGCAGCTCGAACACCGTCTCCTCCACCTGCGCCTTGAGCTGCCGCTCGAGCTGCCGCCGGCCGATCGCGCCGAGGTCCACCAGGATGTCGCCCAGCCGCCGGGCGTCGCCGGTGTTCTGCAGGTGCCGGGCCCGCTCGAGCTGCTCCGGGTTGATCTTGCCCAGCCGGACCAGCCGGGATCCGATCGGCTGGTCGTCGCTCCCGAGCGAGGCCGCCACCACGCCGCCCCGGTCGAAGGAGACCGTCGCGGCCGCCTGCCGCAGCTCCGAGGTCACCCGGAGCACGCCGCTCTTCCGCCCCAGGTCGAGCAGCTGGAACACGTCCTGGATGTGCAGCTCCTTGAGCGGACCCTCGAGCGCCACTGGTCACCCCGCCGATGCGGCGAAGATGTGCTGCAGGTCCCGGGCGGAGCGCGCGCGGCTCCGGGCCTGGGCCGCGTAGGGGCCGCCGGGATCGAGCTGCACCACCCGCTCCCAGGCCGCGACCGCGCGATCGTACTGCCGCTGGCGGGCCAGCGCGGCGCCCTGGTGATACAGCGCGCCCGCGTGCGCGGGGTCGAAGCGGAGCACTCGGGTGAAGGCCTCGAGGGCTTGTGCGGTGCGACCTTCCTCCAGCAGCGTCGCGCCGAGCGCGGTGAGGGCCTCCAGATCGTAGGGGTCGGACTCGAGCAGGCGAATGAGCACGCCGATCGCGCGCGTGGGACCGTCGGTGCGGCGCAGCAGGTCGGCCAGGGCCAGCGCGGCGGCGGAGTAGGTCGGCAGCAGATCGAGGGCTCGCTCGTACGCGGCGCGGGCGGACGCGGCGTTCCCCCGCTCTTCCTCCAGCCCGCCCAATTCGAACCAGACCCGGACCAGGGACGGATCCAGCTGCAGCGCGGCGTTGAAGGCGGCGAGCGCCGCGGACCGGTCGCCCAGGCGGGCGGAGACCTGGGCCTGCAGATGGAAGAGATCGGGCCGGCCGGGCGCGAGCACCTGGGCCTCGCGGATGCAATCGAGCGCGCCGAGCGCGTCGCCCACCGCGAGGCGCACCCGCGCCCGGGCGACCAGCACCTCGACATCGCCCCGCACGCGCGAAGCCAGCTCGTCGGCCAGCGGGGCGGCATCACCGGCCCAGCCGAGGGCCAGGAGAGCCCGGATCTCGCCCAGGGTCGCGTCCGGATCGTCCGGCGCGGCCGTCCGCGCCTCGCGGTAGCGCTCCAGTGCCTCGCCGTAGAGCCCGCGCTTGGCGAAGATGTCGCCCAGCAGAACGGCGGTGGTGCTCTGCGGCGCGCCGCGGCCGCCGGCCCGGCTCAGCTCGGCCATGGCTAGGTCGAGCAGCCCCTTGGCGATGTAGTCGCGCGCGAGATCGAGCGCGTCGCCCGGAGCCGCCGGCGGGGTCCCCGCGGGGGCCGGTGGGGCCAGCTCCTCGAACAGCCGGTCGAGCACCGGAGCGTCGAAGCTGAACTCGCCGGCCAGATCCTCCCCCGTGCTCTCGGCCGAGAGCTCCGGGGCGATGGCGATGGTGGGGTCCTCGTATTGCAGATCGATGGTGAGCGAGAACTTCTGCGGCACGTAGAGCGGCTCGAGCTCCAGCGCGCGCCGCGTCTCGCGCAGCGCCGCGTCGAAGTCGCCGAGCTGGCTCAGCACGAAGCTCAGGTTGTAGTGCGCGGCGGCGAACCCGGGGTCGGCGTCCACCGACCGGCCGAAGGCGTTGCGGGCGTCTTCGTAGCGCCGGAGCTCCATGAGCACGAGGCCGACGCCGTTCCAGGCCACCGCGCTGCCCTGCTGCTCGGTGAGCGCCTGCTGATACTCGGCGAGGGCCGAGCGGAACTGTCGCCGCTGGAAGTGGAGCAGCCCCAGGTTGAGCCGGGCCGTGAGGAGGGGCCGCTCGCCCGCGAGCGCCTCGCGAAAGGCGCCGACTGCCGCGTCGGCGCCGGGCTCGTGCGCCCGCGCGACGCCCAGGTTGTTCCAGGCGAGCTGGTAGGCGCGGTCCACTCCCACTGCCCGCTCGTAGGACTCGATCGCCTCCGCGCGGCGCCCAGCCTGGTGGAGGCAGACGCCCCGCTCGTTCCACAGCTTGGGGCTGTCGGCATACTCCCGTACCAGGCCGTCGTAGAGCTCGAGCGCCGAGCCCAGCTCGCGCCGGAGCAGGTGCACTTCCGCCATGGCCTGCAGGTTGAGGCGGCGATCCTCGCCCGCGTCGAGCGCGAGGCGATACTCGCGCAGCGCTTCCTCGTGGTAGCCCTTCTGCCGGAAGGCCAGTCCGAGATTGAAGTGCGCCAGCGGCGCGCCGGGGACCGGCTGCGGGGCAGCCGGGTGGGCCGCATCGGCCGCCGTCTCACGGGGGCGGCCGTCGTATCGGTCCAGCGCGAGGTTCGCCTGGGCCCGGGCGAGCGTCGGGTTGAGCGCGATGGCCCGCTTGGTGGCATCCCGCGCGGCCTCGTGCTGCCCCAGGTCGCCGTAGACGAAGGCGAGCAGGTAATGCGCCTCGGCATAATCGGGGTTCCGCGCGATCGCTTCCTTCAGCTCGGCCAGCGCCGGCTCGTTGAGCCCCCGATTGTAGAGCACTTCGCCGTAGTAGAATCGCGCGACGGCGCTCTGCGGGTCCTCCCGGCAGGCCCGCTCCAGCCAGGTGCTGGCCTGGTCCAGCTGCCCCAGCGCCTTCTCCGCGAGCGCGAGCTGGACCATGGCCGCGACGTCGTGGGGGTGCCACGCCAGCAGCGCGTCGAACTCGGAGACCGCCTCGGCGTGGCGCCCGAGCGCGGCGTAGGACCGGGCCAGCTCCCAGCGGGCGTCCCGGTCCTCGGGCCGGAGCCGCACCCGCTCCCGGAGCTCGGTGATGCGCCGGTCGTAGTGCCCGCTCTCCCGGTAGGCGATGTCCAGATTGGCCTGCGCCACCTGCATCCTCGGGTCGAGCTCGAGCGCGCGGGCGAAGGCGAGAATCGCCTCGTCGGTCAGCCCCTTCTGGAAGTAGAGGACGCCGAGGTTGTTGTGCGCGCCCGCGTCGGACGCGTCGATGCGGCGCGCGAAGGAGCGCAGCACCGCGAGATCGCGCTCCGACAGCACTGGGGCGGGCATCGGCTCAGGTCAGGCGAATGGCGTCGAAGATGGCCCGGAGCGAGGGCATGTCGGGCAGGAGCAGGAAGTGGCCCACCAGCGGCGCGGCCGCATTCTCCACCCGGAAGGCGGTCTCCACACAGAAGACGAAGTCGCGGGCGTGACCGAAGTTGAGGTAGGCGCTGGTGAGCACCGCGGCGCTCAGGTCCACCACCAGGCTGGGCACCGATGGGACCAGCATCATGCCCATGAAATCGCTGAGCGCGTTGAGGTACGCGCTGGCCAGGATGTTCCCCGCTTCCTTGAGGCCCGACTGCTCCATCACCCCGAACTCCCGGGTCGACCCGGGCTCTCGGCGCATCAGTATATCACAGAGCGCGCGGGCCGAATCGGCCTGGAACAGGACCAGGGTGCGCCCGGTGAGATCCCCCATCATGTGCATCAGCACCGCCGCCATGACCTCGTCGCCGCTGCCGACCAGGTCGGTGACGTCCTCCAGCGCGCGCACGTTGACCTCCGGCACGGCGATCATGATCGTGCGGTTGGTCATCTGCGACAGCGCGGTGGCCGCGTGGCCGGCCCCGATATTGGCGACCTCCCGCAGGGCGTCGAGCTGCAGCTCCTTGAGCTCCCGGACGTCTTCCATGGGCCTCCCTCCTACAGCAACGCCGCGGCGTCGAGAATGAGCGCCGGCGCGCCGTCGGCGAGAATCGTCGCGCCGCCCACGAAGGGCGGCATGCCGGTGGGCGCGTCGAACGGCTCGACTACGATGTCCTGCTGACCCGCCAGCGCGTCCACCACCAGCGCGGTCCGGCGGTCACCCAGCTCGAGAATCACGGTCGGCGCCCGCGCCGCCGGCGCGCCGCCCGCTCCCCGGACCAGCTGACGGAGGTGCACCGTGGGCACCACCCGGTCGCGCACCAGGAGCGCTTCCCGCTCTCGCAGCGAGGTGACCGCGCGGGGGTCGAACTCCACCGTCTCCGCCACGTAGGCCAGCGGCACGGCGTAGCGCTCGTCGCCCGCCCGGGCCAGCAGCGCTCGCACGATCGCCAGGGTGAGCGGTACGCGCACCGTGAAGGTCGTGCCGCGTCCGAGCTCGCTCCGGACTTCCAGCGTCCCGCCCAGCGCCCGCACCCGGGTCATGGCCACGTCCACGCCGACGCCCCGCCCCGAGACTCCGCTCACCGCCGAGGCCGTGCTGAATCCAGGCCGGGCCAGCACCCGAAGCAGCAGGTCATCGCTCAGCGACTCCGTGCTCGCGTCGGCCAGCCCCTCGCGTCGGGCCTTGGCCAGGATCGCGGCCCGGTCGATACCGCGGCCGTCGTCGGTGACCCGGACCGCCACGCTGTTCCGCTCCCTGGCCGCCGAGATCAGGATGCGGCCCTCCTCCGGCTTCCCCTCGGACGCCCGGACCTCGGGGCCCTCGATGCCATGATCGGCCGCGTTGCGGATCAGATGGAGCAGCGGCTCGCCGATCTCGTCCAGCACGGAACGGTCCAGCTCGATCTCTTCGCCCTCGGCATCGAAGCGGATCCGCTTGCCCAGATCCCGGGCCAGATCCCGCACCAGACGGGGGAACCGCTCGAACACCTCGCCCACCGGCGTCATCCGGGCGGCCAGCACTTCGCTCTGCATTCCCGCCACCAGCCGGGTCACCCGATCGCTCACCTCGGCGAGCTCCGGGTCGGCCGAGGCGACCGCGAGTGCCGCCAACCGGTTCTTGGCCACGACCAGCTCACCGACCTGCTTCATCAGCGTGTCCAGCCGGGCGAGATCCACCCGGATCTGGCGGCCGCGCTCGGCGACCTCGGCGGCATCGACCGGATCGCCGACGCTGACCAGGGCCACTTCCCCAGTGCGCCGGATGATGCGTTCGATGTCCGCGTCCGTCGCCGTGGTGGCGAGGCGGAACGCGAAACGGCCGTCGAACTCGTCCCGCTCGAACGCGGTGGCCGGCGGCCGCAGCGCGGAGACAGCGCCGAGCGGCTCCAGCCGAGCCAGAATCAGCGAGGCGCGGGCGCCCCGCATGACCGCCTCCCGACGCAGGGCGACCTCGACCGCCCGGACCCGGGTCGTATCTGCTGGGGCGGAGGTCGCGGCTCGTGTCACCTGCCCGCCCGCGGACCGGTCGAGCTCCGCCGTAAGGTCCGGGTCGGCTGCGGCATCGGCGCCGCGGGCGGCGGCGTCGACCCCGCTTCCCAGCGCGTCTACCGAACGGAAGAGGAGCTGCAAGACGACAGGGTCGGCGGTGACTCGTCCGGCGCGCAGCGCGTCGAGCAGGTTCTCCAGGCGGTGCGCCAGATCGGCGACCCCGGCATAGCCCATCGTCGCCGCCATGCCCTTGATCGTGTGCACCGCCCGGAACAGTCCGCCCACGGGCGAGCGCGAGTCGGGGGCCCGCTCCCATTCGAGCAGGAGCTGGTTGCAGACGCTCAGGTGCTCCCGGCTCTCGTTGAGGAAGAGCGCGGCGTACTTCGCCAGATCCACAGGCTCAGCCCAGGACCCGCTGCACCGCTTCGAGCACTCGCGAAGGCTGGAACGGCTTGACCACGAAATCCTTGGCGCCCGCCTGGATCGCCTCGACCACCAGTGCCTGCTGCCCCATCGCGCTGCACATCAGGATCTTCGCGTCGGGGTCGGTCTTGCAGATCTCCCGGACCGCCTCGATCCCGCCCATATCGGGCATGACGATGTCCATGGTCACGAGATCGGGCTTGAGCTGGCGAAATTTCTCCACCGCCTGCAGTCCCGACTCGGCCTCGCCGACGATCTCGAAGCCGGCCTGGCCGAGGATGTCGCTGATCATGGTGCGCATGAAGATGGCGTCGTCGCAGACGAGCACGGTGTGGCTCACGGCTACCCTCCGGAACAGGTGGTGGCCGGCTACTGCCCCGCCGAGCCTCCGATGATCGGCGCGAACAGCGCGTCGATGTCGAGCAGAATGAAGTGCTGGTCGTCGCGCAGCCCCACGGCCTTGACCAGCCGCGGATCCACACCCGGCAGCCGAGCCCGGGCGGCGACCGACCGCTCCGGCACCTCGAGGAAGTCGAGCACCTGCCCGACCGCAAGCCCGTAACGGCGCTGCCCGACCTGGAGCAGGATGATCGCGCCCTCGTCGTCGGCCTGACGGGCCTGGGAGAGGAGGACGTGGCCATCGAGGACGGTGAGCAGGGTGCCGCGGACGTTCACCAGGCCTTCGACCGCCTCGGCGACCCCGGGAATGCGGGTGGCCGGCAGACGGGGGAGGATCTCCCGCACGATCCCTGCCGGGGCCGCGCAAATCAGCGCACCGATGCGAAAAATGACGGCGTGGAGCGTCGGGGAGTTAGCCATCTCTATTAAAGAAAAGAAGATACCGAAGGGGATCAGGGCGAGCAACCAGATCTTCGCCAGCAACGACATGCAATGCACTGCGCAAATCTGCCGGCCAATCGGCCTGGAACTCCAGGGGGGCGCCAGTCGCGGGATGGCGGAATGCCAGAGCGGCCGCGTGAAGCGCCTGACGGGGGGTCGCGCGCTCCAGTGACTCGGCGTCCCGCCGAGCGGCTCCGGAGACCCGGCGACTACCTCCGCCGGCGTAGACCGGATCGCCTACGACGGGGTGGCCGGCATGCTCGAGATGAACCCGGATCTGGTGGGTCCGGCCGGTATGCAGCTCCAAACGGAGCAGATCCGCCACGCCGAAGCGGGCGGCCACGTACGCGTCGGTCCGGGCCGGCCTCCCCTCCGGCTGCACCGCCATACGCTTCCGGTCGCGCGGGTGCCGGGCAAGCGGGGCCTCGATGATGGTGGGGCTCTCATCCAGGTGCCCCCAGGCCAGAGCGGCATAGGTGCGCCGCACCCGGCGTGCCGCGATCGCGGCGCCCAATCGCCGGTGGGCCAGGTCGGTCTTGGCCACGACCATCAGGCCGGAGGTGTCGCGGTCGAGCCGGTGCACGATGCCGGGACGACCGGCGATGCCGCCGCCCAGCTCGGTCCCCCGCGCCACCAGGGCGTTCACCAGGGTGTCGTCCCAGTGCCCGGGCGCGGGATGCACGACCAGGCCGGCCGGCTTGTCCAGCACCGCGAGGTGCTCGTCCTCGAAGACGATGGTGAGGGGAATGTTGGCCGGTCGCAGCTCACGGATGGGTTGGCGCTCCTCGAGCCGGACTTCGACGGCGTCGCCGCGCTGAAGCGTCTGGCTGGCGCGCGCGGCCTGTCCGTTCACCCGGACGGCGCCGGCCGCGACGAGGCGGGCCGCCTGGGTCCGGGAGAGACTCAGCTGGTCGGCGAGGTAGCGATCGAGCCGCTCGGTGGCGGCCGTGAGGACGGAAAAGGCGATGGTGAGCGCGACGGGGGTCCCCGCCTCGCTCACTCCGCGTCGTGTCCCTGCAGCACCGGGGCCGCGGGCGGCTCCGGCTGGCGCACGTCCTCGCGCCACATCGAGACCACGAGGGCGATGGCACCACAGCTGACCGCGATGTCCGCCACGTTGAAGGTCGGCCACCGCAGGGCCCCGATGCCCACATCGAGAAAGTCCACGACTCCCCGGGTGCTGCGGATCCGGTCGATCAGGTTGCCCGCGGCGCCGCCGGCCACCAGGCCGAGGGCGAGCTGGCGAAACCAGTCGCCCGGCGGGCTGGTGCGGGACATCCGCCGGAGCACGACCACCGCCACGATCGCGACGGTGAGGAAGATCCAGCGCGAGTACGGGCCCAGGTGCAGCCCGAAGGCCGCCCCCTGGTTGTAGACCAGGCGGAGCTGGAACCAGTCGCCCAGCACCGCGATGCCCGGCGTGCGCAGCAGGACCGCCTCGGCCACGATCTTGGTGATCAGGTCGAGCAGGATGACGACCACGGCCGCGATCCAGAAGATCCGCCGCTCCGCCCCGGGCGCCGCTGGGTCAGCGGCGCTTTCCATCTTCCTCTTTCTCCTTGCAGGTGATGCACAGGCGCGCGTGCGGCAGCGCGTCCAGGCGCTCGAAGTTGATCTCCTGGCCGCACTGGTGGCAATGCCCGAACTTTTCCGGGTTGCCGTACAGGCGGCGGAGCGCCTCGTTCACGTGCCAGAGGTAGCGGCCCTCCTGCGAGGCGAAGAGGAACTGCTTCTCCCGCTCCATGGCGTCGGTGCCCTGGTCCGCCATGTGGAACGAGTAGGACGAAAGATCGCCATCTGAGGATTGCAGGGTCGCGTTGAACGACTCGTCGTAGTACCCGAGCTCCTTCATCACCCGGGCACGCTCCTCCAGCAGACGCTTTTCCAGATGTGTCAGCTGCTTCTTGTTCATTCCCCATTCCTGGGTTGAGGTCCGGCCCCGTTCCGGCCGTCCGGATGTCGTTGCACACCCACCACCACGTCGTGCCCGTCGATGTCCACCTGTTGCTCCAGGTCGGGAGCGGGCGCGCGGGAGCCGACCGTGAGGCTCCGCGCCAGCGTTTCGCCCTGGATGAAATCGGCGTGCGCTCGCACTGCGTCCGCCACCGCGCCACCGCCCTCGATCCAGAGAGCGATCCGGTCGGTGTAGACGAATCCCGCCTCCTTGCGGAGCCGCTGGACCCGGTTGACCACCTCCCGTGCCACGCCCTCGCGGCGGAGCGGCTCCGAGAGGGCGGGATCGAGCGCGGCGACGAAGGGGCCGTCGCTGCCCACCAGCCAGTCGCTGGCCACCTCGCGCTCCACCACCACGTCCTCCGGCAGGTAGCTCACCCGCTCGCCCTCCAGCTCGAGCTCGGCCGGGCGGCCCTGTTCCAGATCGCGCAGCTGATCCGAGCCGAGCCGCGCTGCGGCGGCAGCCACCGCGGGCGTGCGCTTGCCGTACCGCTTGCCCAGGCTGCGGAAGTTGGCCTTGGCGCGGAGCCGCACCAGATCGGCATCCGATGCGACGACGTCCACGAGCTTGACGTTGACCTCCTGCCGGAGGAGCTCCAGCAGCGCGTCGAAACCCTTGCCCCGGGCCGACGGCGGCACGGCCACCTGCATCCGGGCGAGCGGCTGGCGCGCGCCGATCCGTGCCTGCTGCCGGGCGTGGTGCGCCAGGGACGCCAGCCGCCGGACCGCATCCATCCCCGCCTCCAGCTCGGGCTGACGCCGGCCGAGAGTCTCGGGAAACCGGGCGAGGTGCACCGAGGTTCCCGTCAGGGCCCGGTGCAGCCAGTCGGACGCGAACGGCGCCGCCGGCGCCAGCAGCCGGGCCACCGTCGTGAGGGCCTCGTGCAGCGTGGCGACCGCCGAGGCGTCGGCGGCCGCGTCGGGGGCCCAGAATCGCGACCGGCTCAGCCGCACGTACCAGCGCGAGAGGTCCTGCACCACGAAGTCCATGGTGGCGCGCACCCCGGCGGTCGGGTCGTACCCGCCCCATGCTGCACGCACCGCCTCGACGGTGGCGTCGAGCCGGGCCAGGATCCACCGGTCGAGCAGCGGCCGGTCGGCCACGGGCGGCGCACCCTGACCCGCGTCCGGCGCGTAGAGCTGGAAGAACTCGTAGGTGCTGCGGAGCGCGTTGAGGAATTTGCCCGCCACCTCCGGAATCGCGTTCCGATCGAACCGCTTGGGCAGCCACACCTGGCTCGACGCCAGCAGGTAGAGCCGTACCGTGTCGGCCCCGAATTCCTCGATGGCCTCCCAGGGATTCACCACGTTCCCGCGGCTCTTCGACATCTTCTGGCCATCGGCGTCGAGCACCAGCTCGTTCACGACGACGTTGCGATAGGCCGGCGCGTCGAACGCGGTGACCGCGATAGCCAGCAGCGAGTAGAACCAGCCGCGCGTCTGATCCACCCCCTCGCAGATGAAGTCGGCGGGGAAGTGGGCCCGGAACTCGGCCTCGTGCTCGAACGGGTAGTGCCACTGGGCGTAGGGCATGGCCCCGGAGTCGAACCAGGTGTCGATCACCTCGGGGGTGCGACGCCGAGTCCCCCCGCACTCGCAGGGCCAGGCATAGCCGTCGATGAACGGCTTGTGCGGATCGAAGTCCGGCGGAAGCGGCGTGCCCCAGCGCTCCGCCAGCCGCGCGTAGCTTCCGACCACCTCGACGTGCGCGGGATCGCGGTCGCAGACCCAGACCGGGAGCGGCGTCCCCCAGTAGCGGTCGCGGCTCAGGGCCCAGTCGACGTTGTTCTCCAGCCATTCCCCGAACCGGCCGGCGCCCACTTCGGGCGGGTTCCAGTTCACCTGACGGTTGAGCTCCAGCATCCGCTCCTTGACCGCCGACGTGCGGACGAACCAGCTGTCGCGCGCGTAGTAGATCAGCGGGCTGGAGCAGCGCCAGCAGTGCGGGTACGTATGCGTGTGCGGCTGGGTGAGATGCCAGCGGCCCTCCTGCTTGAGCCGCTGGATGATCAGGTCGTTGGTTTCCTTGGCGGTCACCAGCCGGCCTTCGATCTCCGGCCACCCCGTCCCGACGAAGGTGCCGTCGGCCGCTACCGGCCGGACCAAGGCGAGCCGGTGCTCGATGCCGGCCTGGTAGTCGTCGGCTCCGAACGCCGGAGCCATGTGCACCAGGCCGCTCCCGTCCTCGGCGGAGACGAACCCGCCCGGGACCACCACTCGCGAGGCGCGATCGTCGGGCAGGACCACCAGCTCCAGGGGACGATGGTAGCGGAGTCCCACCAGCTCACGGCCCGGGAAGGTCCGCTCGGCCCCGAGCTCGGCGAAGCTGGGCGCGCCCTTCTCCGGCCCGCTGGGCAGCCCGGCGCGCGCGGTGGCGAGAATGATCCGGCGGTCGCCGACCCGGTACTCGCCATACTCGAGCTCGGGATGCACCGCGACCGCGACGTTGGAGAGGAGCGTCCAGGGCGTCGTGGTCCAGACCAGCAGCTGCCGCGAGGGATCATCGGCCAGGGGGAAGGTCAGATAGATCGAGTTGGTGGTGACCTCTTCGTATCCGAGCGCCAGCTCATGGCTGGACAGCACCGTCCCGCAGCGGGGGCAGTACGGCAGCACGCGATGGCCGCGCGCGAGCAGGTCCCGCTGGTGCAACCGGTCGAGGAGCCACCACACCGACTCGATATACTCGTTGCTGCAGGTGACGTAGGGATGCTCGTAGTCGAGCCAGTACGCGATCCGGTCGGAGAGCTGCTCCCACTCCGACTGGTAGCGGAAGACGCTCTGCCGCGCCCGGGCGTTGAACTCCGCCACGCCGTACGACTCGATCGCCTTCTTCCCGTTGAGCTGCAGCTCCTTCTCGACTTCGATCTCGACCGGCAGGCCGTGGGTGTCCCAGCCGGCGATCCGGGTGACCTCCTGGCCCAGCATCGCGTGATAACGGCAGACCAGGTCCTTGATCGTCCGGGCAAAGACGTGGTGGATGCCCGGCCGGCCGTTGGCGGTGGGCGGTCCCTCGTAGAAGACGAACGGGGTGCCGCCCCGATTGGCCTCGAGGGTCCGCCGGAACAGTCCCTCCTCCTTCCAGAGCGCGAGCTGCCGCTGCTCCAGCTGGTCGGGGGACAGGTCGGGCCAGGCCGGGTACCGCATCAGGCGAGACGCTCCACGACGGCGGCCAGAAGCCGGGTGAGCCGGGGCTCGGCCTTGCCGGCGGTGGCGATGATGCGCCCGATGTCGGCCGGCTCCAGCGCGTCGGGCAGGCACTGGTCGGTGATGATCGAGACCCCGAGCACCCGCATGCCCTGGTGCACGGCGACGGTGACCTCGGGTACCGTGGACATGCCGACCACGTCCGCCCCGATGGCGCGCAGCATCCGGTACTCGGCCCGGGTCTCGAGGTTGGGGCCCGGCACCGCGACGTAGACCCCTTCCCGGAGCGTCGTGCCCTGCTCCAACGCAACCGTTCGGGCGAGCGCGCGAAGCTCCCGGTCGTACGGCTCCGACATGTCGGGGAAGCGCGGACCCAACCGGTCGTCATTGGGGCCGACGAGCGGGTTGTCGCCCAGCAGGTTGATGTGGTCGGTCAGGAGCACCAGGTCTCCCGGGCTCCAGAGCGGATGCATCCCACCGCAGGCGTTGCTGACCGCGAGGACCCGGGCGCCCAGCGCGGCAAGCACCCGGACCGGAAAGGTGACCTGCTGGAGATCGTACCCCTCGTACCGGTGAAAGCGCCCCTGCATGGCGACGACGGGTCGACTCCCGAGCCGACCCAGGAGCAGGCGGCCGGCGTGCGACTCGACCGTGGACAGTGGGAAGCCGGGCAGGTCGGCGTACGGAATCTCCGCCTCGACGGTGATCTCGCGGACGAGGCCGCCGAGTCCGGTGCCCAGGATGATGGCCACCTCCGGCACGAGGCCGGTGCGCCCGCGCACGACCCCGGCGGCGGCATCGATCCGTTCCGAGAGGTCCGTGACCACGCTCATTCGCGGCTCCGCGCCATGTCGCCCGCCTGGAGCTCGACGATGGTCCGGTTGTGTCCTTCGAGCACCTCGAGCTCCGCCAGCTGGCGCTGCAGCAACCCGCGGAATCCGGCGAGGTACGCGGTGAACTGCCGCGCCGCCGCCTCCGCCCGCTCCCGGACCGACACCTCGTCCTGGTGTGCCTGCTGCACGATGCGGTGGGCCTCGGCGCGGGCCTCCTTGAGGACCAGCTCCGCCTCCCGCTCCGCCTGGTCCCGGCTGTCGGCCCGGAGCTGCTGCGCGGCCACCAGCGCCTCGTTCATCGCCCGTTCCCGCTCGCGATAACCGCGCAGCTGCTCCTGCGCGCTCTTGAGTCGCTCGTCGGCCTGCATCCGGTCCCGCACCAGCCGCTCCAGCTCCTCGGCCACGTGGAGCTTGAATTGATCGACTTGGGCGCGATCGTAGCCCCGCACCGCCCGCACGAACTCCTGGGTGCGCACGTCGAGCGGCGTGAGCCGGAAGATCTCCTCGCTCACCGCGCGCGCTCGCCGAACAGGATCGTGCCCAGTCGAACCATCGTCGCACCTTCCTCGACCGCGGTGGTGTAATCGCCGGACATCCCCATGGACAGCTCGGGAAGCCGGTGCCCCGCTCGCTCGCCCTCGTCGCGCAGCTCACGCAGCCGGCGGAACGCCCGCCGCTGCTCCGCCCGGTCCTCGGTCAAGGCGCTCATCGTCATGAGCCCCACGACCTCGAGCCGCCCCAGCTGCCTCAGGCCCTCGAGCAGCGGCAGCAGCTCCGCCGGCTCTACCCCGCCCTTCTGGGGCTCGTCCGAACAGTTGACCTGCACCAGCACCCGCTGCCGTTCCGAGTCGGATACCCGGCGATCCAGCTCGACGGCCAGGTAGGGCCGGTCGACCGAGTGGATCAGCGCGAATCGCCCCACCGCCTGTCGGGCTTTGTTCCGCTGCAGGCTCCCGATCAGGTGCCAGGTCACCGGCCCCGGCCCGATCGCCTCCTGCTTGGCCAAGGCCTCCTGCACCCGGTTCTCGCCCACGTCCTCCAGGCCAGCGGCCGCGGCCGCGCGGACCGCCTCGGGGCCATGGCCCTTGGTGACCGCGACGATCCGCACCGGATGCGACCATCCGCCGATCTGCTGGTGGCGGGCGAGTGCTTCACGTACCTGGGCCAACCGGGAGGGCAGGTCCGGGAATTCCATAGCCTTGCAATTTATGCTGATAGGCCCGCAGGAAGTAGTCTGAAGCCTACTCGGAGGGGCGGTAGAGCAGATCGAGCAGGGCCGCCCGGAGGTCGGGATTGGGCGAGAGCGCCTCCGCGTAGCGAAGCGCTCGTTCCATGGCCGTTCGGTCCCCTCGCCCCCGGTAGGCATAGACCAGCTGGACCGGGGGCAGGGCGAGGCTCCCCGCCACGCTGCGCGCCGTGGGCTCCAGGCCCAGGGCACCGGCATCGAGCAGGTCGGCGTAGCGGTAGGTGTCGAACACCAGATGTTCGGTGACCCCTACGTCGAGCGGCGCCGACGCCAGTCGCCGGAAATCGAGCCGGGAGTCGGTCGAGTCGGGCCGGCCGCTCCCCAGGGAGAAGCCGAGCCCCGCCTGAACGACGTAGTCCCCCAGGCCGGCGTATCCCCGCCCGGCCGTGATCGACCAGGTGATCGGGCGCCGCCCGACGTTGTGCTGAATGATGCTGAGCGAGACGATCTCACTCGGGTAGAGGAATGCCCCCCGTTCCAGGGTCCGCTGCAGCGGTCCCAGCGCGATCCGCCGGGTATCGGGCACCAGGTACCCGTTCATCGAGCCGTCGATCATGCTGTCCGACAGCCCGTGCAGCGGCCAATCGGGACGCGGGCGAACCACCAGGCTGTCGCGCCAGACCGCGGGCAGGGTGGCCCGATCCACCGACCGGGTAGGGTTGTCGCGGAGCTGGCGCATGTACCAGTCGGTGTTCGCCAGGGCAAGGCACACCACGGTCACGTCCTGGCGGATCCCCTCCACCTCCTGCGCCCACCAGAGGGGGAAGGTGTCGTTGTCCCCGTAGGTGAACAGCACTCCGTAGGGCGGTACGCTGTTGAGCAGGTCGTAGGCGAAGTCCGCGGCGAGCCGCGCGTCGGGGCCGTGCCGCCGGCTGGCCGCGGTCCAGTTGAGCCCCAGCGGTACCAGCGCCAGGAGCAGGACGGCGGGTTCCCACCGGCGGAGCGAGGGCCGGCGCAGGCTCCCGAGCAGGCCGGCCGCGCCGATGCCGGCCCATAGCCCCCAGACGATGAAGCTCACCACGAAGAAGTAGTCCCGCTCCCGGACTTCGTGATCATCCGGTTTGGGCCAGACGTCGTAGGCGAGGCTGTAGCCTGGGCGGAAGTTCATGTAGATCACCAGCCCGAGTCCGGTCACCAGGAAGAGGCCGAGCAGGAGCCACGCCGCCGCGCGGTCGCTCCGCCACTGTTTCCGGATGCCGCGAAGACCCAGCCCGACGAACGCGACCGTCGCCACGGACCGAACCCCGTCGGGGACCGAGCGCGCCCACTGCCAGTCGAAGTACTGGAAGTAGTTCAGCAGCTGCCAGCCCAGCAGGGTGATCGTGCGGCCGGGATTGCCCGGGCCATGCGGTACGGTGGGATCGTCGAGCGGCGTTCTGGGCGGATACTGCGCCCGGCGGATCACGGCCAGCAGGGCGTCGAAGGTTGCGGGCGCGGCCTCGTTGATCAGCGGATGCTGGGCAGCCCGCAGGTACATGAAGAGGTAGGGCGTCACCCCGACGGCGGCGATGAGGAGCGCCGCGAGCGCGAAGGTGCCCGCGCCTCCCGTAACGGCGTAGACCGCGGCGGCGACGAAGCACCCGCCGCCCAGGGCGATCAGGGCCGTACTTCCCAGCCCCGTGCCGATGAGCAGGGCCCAGATGCCGGCTACGACGGCTACCTGGCCCCACTCGAGGCGGCGGCGCCAGGGCTCGGCTGCGGGGTCCCGCAGCACGGTCGCGACGAGGAAGGCGACGACGGCGGGGCCCGCCAGCAGCGCGAGCAGGTGATTGCCGATGCTGACTCCGGCCAGGTACACGACCAGCAGCAGGATCCGGCCGGCACGCTCCTCCGCCCGGCGACGACGCCACACCAGCGCCAGCCAGGAGACCGCCGCGATGGTGAACGTCGCCACCGCGTAGACCTCGGTCTCGTTGGAGTTCTGCCAGTTGGTGAAGGTGAACGCGCCGAGCAGCGCCGAGAGCGCCGCGGCCGCGAGCCGGGCCGAGGTGCTCGGTCCGTCTTCACCGGGCATCCCCAGGGATTCGTGCACCACGAGGAAGAAGAGGGCGGCACCGGCGGCGCTGAAGATCGCGCTCAGCAGATTGGTACGGACCGCGTACTCGCCGAGCGGTACGAGCGTGGCCCAGACGTGCGCGATCAGGACGAAGAGCGGAGTGCCGGGCGGATGGGGAATCCCGAGGGTGCGGGAGGCCGCGATGAACTCACCGGCGTCCCAGAAGGTGACCGTCGGCGCCAGCGTGATTGCGTAGACCGCGAGGACCGCGGCGAAGACCGCCAGGGCGGCCCGATACGGCGGGGCGACGGACTTCAGACCGCCGCCTGCTCAGTCACCGGAGCCGCGGCGGCGGGCCCGGCCAGCCGCTTCCGTACCTGCTCCGGACTGATATCGCGCTCCAACCGGCCCCGCCGGGCCAGCGACACCGTCGCGGTCTCCTCCGAGACCACGAACACCAGCGCGTCCGTCTCCTCGGACAATCCCACCGCCGCACGATGACGCGTCCCCAGCCCGCGGTCGAGACGATTGGACTGGGTGAGCGGCAGAATGCACCCCGCGGCCACGATCTGGTCGCCCCGGACGACGACGGCCCCGTCGTGCAGTGGGGATGCGGGCGTGAAGATGGCCACGAGCAGCTCCGCCGAAACCGTCGCCTGGAGCGCCTTGCCGGACTCGACGTAGTCGTCCAGCCGGGCGCCCTGCTCCACCACGACGATTGCGCCGACCCGGGCCGCGCGCAGCCGCGCGAGCGCCTCGGCGATGTCCCCGGCCGCGGCCGAGCTGCCCGGGACCGCGAACCAGCGAAAGACGCGGGTCTGCCCCAGCCTGGCCAGGGCCTGGCGCAGCTCGGGCTGGAACACCACCAACGCCGCGAAGGGCGCGTAGGTGAAGCCGATGCCGAGCAGATAGGGGATCATGGTGAGCTTGAGCAGCAGTGCGGCGATGTAGACGCCGACGAGCGCCAGCAGTCCGAAGACGATCTGCAGCGCCCGCGTGCCGACCAGAAAGCGCAGCACGCGGTAGAGCACCACCGCCACCAGGAGAATCTCGACCAGATCCCGCACCTGAGGAATGGGCACCGGCACCTGCTGCAGCGGCATCATGCCGCTCCTACGGCGCGGGTCAACGCCAGCGCCTCACGAGCCGCGGCCACCGCGTGGACCCGGAAGATCCGGGCGCCGCGCTCCCACGCGAGCGCGCACGCCACCGCGGTCGCTCGGTCCCGCTGGTCGAGCGGGGCCTCGGTGAGCGCGCCGAGGAACCGCTTGCGGGATGGTCCCACCAGCAAAGGCCGGCCGAGCGCCTCGAGCGCCCCCAGCTGGTCGAACAGTTCGACGTTCTGCTCCACCGTCTTGGAAAAGCCGAGACCGGGATCGAGCGCGATCCGTTCGGGGGCGACCCCGGCCGCGGCCGCCTGCGCCAGCGCCGCCCGAAGCTCGCCGACGACCTCGGCGACCACGCCGCCGGGGTAGCTCGCGTGACGATAGGACGCGAGCTCCAGGATTCCGCCGCGCGAATGCATCAGAACCGCACCCGCACCACCGGCGGCGGCCACCGGCGCCATCGCCGGATCCAGCCGGAAGGCCGAGACATCGTTCACGATGGCCGCGCCGTGCTCCAGGGCGGCACGGGCCACCTCGGACTTCACCGTGTCCACCGAGATCAGGAGCTGCGGGTGTCTGCGCACCAGCGCGTCGATCACCGGGAGAATGCGCGCCAGCTCCTCGGCCACGGGCACCTCGCTCTCCCTGCCCGGCCGGGTGGACTCGCCCCCGACATCCACGATGGCGGCCCCTTCCTCGAGGAGCACCTCGGCCTGAGCCAGCGCCGCGTCGGTACCGGCGTAGCGGCCCCCATCGCTGAAGCTGTCGGGGGTGACATTGAGGATGCCCATGAGAACCGGAGCGTCGAGCGGCACCGGTCCGCGGGCGGTGAGCCAGATGGAAGCCGGCTCGGGCGGAAGCGCGAGGCCCACCTGAAGAGCGGTCTCGGCCAGCGCTTCGGGGAGGGTCCAGGGTCGGGCGAAGGCGCTGAGGCGGGAGCGGCTGCCGGCGAGCAACGCCCAGTCGTCGCCGGTCACGACCTCGAGACCGAGGGACCCGCCGACCCGGACCAGCGCCTCGAGGGCGTCCTGGTCCAGGCCGGTCAGGTGCAGGGCGAGGGGATGAATCCCGCCGGCGGCATCGCCGGCGCGCTCGGCCGGCCACCCGTGGCCGCGCAGCGCGTCGTGCACGCCGCGGGTCGAGTGGAGCGCGACCGGCGTGACATTCACGCGCCGGCGGGTTCGGCCGGCGGCGCTCCCAGGATCGGCGCCCGCGCGGGGGTGACGCCGGGCTTGGCGGAAGGCGACGGAGCGGCGGCGGCCGGGTCCGTCGGCGGCAGGTTGCGCGGCGGCAGCGGCAGGTCCTTGACCAGGTGGTCAAGGTCCTCCCGGTCGATCGTCTCCCGCTCCAGCAGCGCCGCCGCGATCCGGTCGAGCAGCTCGCGGTTGGCGGTCAGAATCTCCGTGGCGCGGGCGTAGGCCTCGTCGATGAGGCGCTTCACTTCGTCGTCCACCATCTGCGCCGTGCGCTCGGAGATCTCCCGCCGCTGGGCGAACTCGCGGCCCAGGAAGATCTCCTGTTCCTTGTCGCCCACCGCGAGCGGGCCGATCAGCTCGCTCATGCCGAACTGGGTGACCATCCGCCGGGCCAGCGCGGTGGCCCGCTCGATGTCGTTCCCCGCCCCGGTGGTGACCTTGTCCGCCCCGAAGACGATCTCTTCCGCCACCCGGCCGCCGAAGAACATGGCCAGGCTGCCGATGAGCCAGTCCTTGGTGTAGTTGTGCCGGTCCACCTCGGGGAGCGATGCGGTGAGGCCGAGGGCCCGCCCGCGCGGCACGATGGTGACCTTATGAATCGGGTCGCTGCCGGGGATCTTGATGGCGACGATGGCGTGGCCCGCCTCATGGTACGCGGTGAGCTTCCGCTCGGCTTCCGTAAGCACCAGGCTCCGCCGCTCGACGCCGAGCATGACCTTGTCCTTGGCGTCCTCGAAGTCCTGCATGTCCACGAGCGTCTTGTTGCGCCGCGCGGCGAGCACCGCCGCCTCGTTCACCAGGTTGGCCAGGTCGGCGCCGGCCATCCCCGGCGTGCCCTTGGCGATCGTCTCCAGCCGCACGTCGGAAGCGAGGGGGATCTTCCGGGTGTGGACCCGCAGGATCCCTTCGCGCCCGCGCACGTCGGGCGAGTCCACCAC
>DATEIR010000180.1:0-30440 GCA_035278885.1 Gemmatimonadales bacterium
CCGGCGATGTACTTCTTCGGCCGCCGGCTGATCGGCTCGCGCGCCGCGCTGTTCGCCGCGCTGCTGGTGACCCTCAACCCGACCCAGATCCTGTATTCCCAGCTGGCGCGCTACTGGTCCCTCGTGTTCCTCTTCACCATCATCGCGCCGATCGCGATCTACCTGGGGGTGCGGGAGCGGAACGTCCGCCTGTTCGCCCTCGGAATCGTCGTGACCATCCTGGCGGGTCTGTCGCATCCGGTCGGCGCCGTGGTGGTGGGTGGGCCGGCGCTGCTCCTGATGGCGGGGGTTCGGCGGGAGCAGCTGGTTCGGTGGTGGGCGAAGCCGGCCGTCAAGATCGCGGCGGTGTTGGTGCTGGCGCTGGCCGCGCTGGCCCTCTATCGCTTCGTCCCCATGCTGCGCGGCTGGATCAGCCTGCACGATCGGATGCCGGGGTATGGCCAGTTCCTGCTCCGCCCGCAGGCGCCCCCTGGCGTGAAGCAGGTGATGCGCCTCCTGGGTCTGGCCGACAGCCTCACCATTCCGGTCCTCCTCGCGGCCCTGGCCGGCGCCTACCTGCTCTGGCGCTCGGCCCGCGATCGCCACGTGGCGCTCTTCCTGTTCAGCGTCGCGGCGTTCCACATAGGGTTCCTGCTGCTCGTCTCCCTGCGGACGTCGGTGTCGCTCTACTATCTCCTGCCGGCCGCGCCGGCGTTCTTCCTGGCCGCGGGGGTGTTCCTCGATCGGCTGTGCCGGGTGGACTGGTCGATCCGACCCGCCTGGCTGATGCCGGCGACGGTGACCATCATGATCCTGACGGCGGGAATCCCGACGGTGATCTCGGATTATCGTGATGGACGGCGCTTCGACTTCCGGGGTGCGGCGCGGTGGCTGGCGGAGGAGATGAAGCCGGGAGACGTAGTCTTCTCGGACCAGCCCATGGTGCTGCAGCACTACCTGCCGGAAACCAAGGTGCTGCACCTGCAGCAGAATCCGGAGCCGCTCACCGACTCGCTCCGGAGCCTCGAGCGCAGCGGCCGATCCAGCATGTGGCTGGTGGCGCCCGCCGCGTCGCACGCCTTCCGCGCCACCCTCAAGGAGGGCGGCCTGCGCCACTGGATGTACAACAGCTGCCAGCTCCAGAACACGCTCGGGCGCGGACGGGTGGACCTGCGGCAGCAGTACCTGCAGGTGTATCGCTGCCCGCCGGGAAGGCCGTCCGGCAGCTAGGTCAGGCCGCGTCGGCCGCGGCGCCGCCCTTGCGCCGGAGCACCTCGCGATAGACCGCCTCGTAGCGGTCCACCACCCGTGCCAGGCCGTAGTGCTGGCGGACGTGATCGTGACCCCGGGCCCCCATCGCCCGGCGCTCGGCCTCGGGCAGCGCCATGAGGCGCAGCATGGCGGTCCCCAGCGCCTCGTCGTCGCCGGGCGGCACCAGCAAGCCAGTCTCGCCGTCTCGCACCACCTCCTGATTCCCGCCGACCCGCGTCGCCACGATGGGCAGCCTCGCCGCCGCCGCTTCCAGCAGCACCATCGGCATGCCCTCCCAGGCCGAAGACATGACGTAGCCGTCCGCCGCTGTCATGAACTCCGGCACGTCCTCCCTGGTGCCCACGAATCGGACCGCGCCCTCGAGTCCGAGCTCCGCGGCCAGCGATTCCGTCTCCGGCTGGAGTGATCCGCGGCCGACCAGGAGCAGTACCGCCTCGCGCCTCGCCGCCCGTACCCGCGCGAAAGCCCGCAGCATGTTGGGGTAGTCCTTGGCGGCCTCGAAGCGTCCCACCGCCAGCCAGGTGAATTCGGCGCCCAAGCCGAGGCTCTGCCGCAGCCGCTCGCGGGTGCCGGGCGGCACCAGGCGATACCGCTCGGTGTCGACGCCGTTCGGCACCACCTCGAGCAGGGCGGCCGGCACGATGCCTTCCCCTACGAACCGCTCGGCCGCCGCCTGGCTGATGATGGTCATGTGGTCCACCAGCCCGTTGGTCAGCCGATAGCCCAGCATGCGAAGCCGTCCGCCCTCGTAGATGTTGTGGATGGTGGAGACGACCGCGGGCACCGGCGCGACCAGGCGGACAGCCCGTGCCAGGAAGTTGGCGTGCAGCATGTGGCTGTGGAGCACGACCGGCCGCCACGCGCGCACCAGCCGAGCCAGCCGGGCCAGCCCGCGCGGGTCCGCGAAGCCGCGGCGCATCTCCAGCGACTCGGTCGGCAGGCCGGCAGCCCGGGCCCGCGCGCCCATCTCTCCCAGCGGGGTGAGCGAAACGATCCGTACCTCGTGCCCCCGCTGGCGAAGTCCCAGCGCGGCCGAGAGCAGCTGCTGGTCGGCGCCCCCCATCCCCATGCTGGTCGAGAGCAGGAGGATTCTCACTGGTCGCGCTCCTGCGACTGCCCCGCCCCGCGCCGCAGCACCCGCTTCCATCCAGGAGGGACATACGCGTAGACGTGCCGCCCCAGCGAGTACAGGTACATCCACCGGGGCAGCCCGAGCTCCCGGATGCTCTGTGCCTGCACCCGCGCAAGGTCGCGCTGTCGCTCCACGTAGCGGTGTCGCCGGTGGAACCAGCTGGAGTCGTGCACGTAGTGCTCGCCCACCACTTCCGCCACGTTGGCGAACTGCCATCCCCGCTTGGCGACCCGCAGGTAGAAGCGCAGGTCGATCAGGTTCTCCACCAGGGGATATCCGCCCGCATCCAGCCAGGCCTGGCGCCGGAAGGTGGCCACCGTGTGGGCGATGGGAACGTAACGCGCCATCGCGGCGCGGAGCGCCGCAGGGTCGGTCGGCGGCATCCGGACGTAGCGCTCGCTTCGACGCTCGTCCACCAGCAGGTACGCGCCGCCCACGATCCCGACCTCCGGCCGGGCGTCGAGCAGCGCCACCTGGAGCCGCAGGCGATCGGGATAGCTCCGATCGTCGAAGTCCTGCCGCGCGACATACTCGCCCCGGGCCTGCTCCACTCCATAGTTGTAGGCCTTGGCCGCGCCCAGCCGCCCGGGCGCGAACACCCGGACCCGCGAGTCGCGCGCCTCCAGCTCGCGCAGCAGCGGGAGCGTCCGATCGCTCGAGCCGTCATCCACCAGGATGAACTCGAAATCTTCGAACGTCTGAGCCAGAATGCCGGGTACCGCGCGATCGAAGTAGGGCTCGCCGTTGTACACGGTCGCCACCACGCTGACGCGCGGCGTCACGTCCCGGCGTCTCCCGGCGGAGCCGCGACGCTCGCCGGCGGCCGGCGAGTGATGGGGCCTCCGACCAGGGGGCGGCCCGTCGGCATCGGACGGGCCGGCCGCGCGCCGGTGGTCGCGGGGATGACCCGCGTGCTCGCGAAGCCCATCAGCGCGGCCAGAACGAACCAGACCGGCTTCTGGTCCTCCCAGGTGAGCGGCGTCATGGCCAGCAGGAGTGTCCCCAGCAGGACCAGGCCGAATCGTCGCTCGAACCGCGGCAGCCGCCGCACGCCGCGGTACACCGCCACGAACATCAGCAGGTAGAGCGACAGTCCGATGATGCCTTCCTCCACCAGGATCGAGATGAAGGAATTGTGGGCCACCAGCGCCTCGGAGCCCAGGACCGGCGTCACCGCCCGGACGAAGCCGGAGGTGCCGAAGCCCAGGATGGGGTGCTGGGGATAGACCTCGAACCCCGCCTTCCACATCTTGATCCGCCCGCCCGCCTTCATGTCCTCCACCTCGGACGACGTGGTCGCGAGGCGCTCGACGATCTTTTCCGGGACGTACGCCACGGCCAGCCCGCCCGCCAGGAACAGCATCACCATCATCGTGACCATCCGCTTGGGCGACAGCCTGGTCATCGTGAGCGGCACGATGCTGAGCGCCAGCACGCTGGTCAGCAGGCCGCCGCGCGAGCCGGTGAGGCCGATCGCGACGATGCCGACCGGGATGTAGCCCCGGGTCACCCAGATGAGGAGCGGGCGATGGTAGGTACTCGCCAGGTACCAGGCGCACGGCAGGGCGAGCGCCAGCGTCATCGCCAGATCGTTGGGATCGACCCCGCCCGCCGCGTAGCGGTTCAGGTTTCCTCCCGAGCTGCGCAACAACAGCATGGTCAGGAAGGAGGAGACGTAGCACCCGGCGACGAACGCAAGGAACAGGTTATTGATCCGCTGTCGGGTCGGACAGAGCTGCCAGATCATCCACAGCACGAGCAGGAGCTGCACGAAGGTGAAGTACTTGTTGGGCAAACGGTCGCCGGCGTGGTACACGAACAGCTCGATCCCCGCGCTCAGCACGAACAGAAGCGCGGAGATGTGCAGCATGCCCAGCCGTCGGATCCGGCCCGAGAGCAGCACGGCGAACATGGTGCAGCCGATGGCCAGGACGCCGGTGGCGCGGCTGGCGATGGCGGTCCCGCCGATGCGGATCACGCCTTCCCACGGCAGCACGAAGACGAACAACCAGAGCGCGGCGTAGGCGATGGAGGTCATGCAGGCGCCCTCTCGATCAGGCGGAGATAGTGATCGACCGCGGCGTCCAGGGTGTAGACCGTCAGGGCATCGGGCGGCAGCCGGGGATCGGGGCACTCGAGCCCGCGCTCCATCGCGCGGGCGAGCGCGGGCGCGTCGCCGACCGGCACCAGCGCTCCCAGGCGTCCCTCCTGGAGGATCTCCCGCGGGCCGCTGCGGCAGTCGGTGGATACCACCGGCGTGCCGACCGCCAGCGCCTCGATCAGCACCGTGGGCAGGCCCTCCCAGGCGGAGGACAGCACGAACAGCGCCGAGCGCGCCATGTAGGCCGGCGCATTGTCGCGGAAGCCGGGCAGGGCGACATCCTCCTGGAGGCCGAGCTCGGCGACCAGCGCCTCCAGCGCGGGACGATCCTCACCGTCTCCAAGAATAATCAGCCGCGCCTGCCGCCGACGCCGAAGCTCGCCGAAGGCGCGCACCAGAGTGAGGAAATCCTTTTGCCGGGTGAGTCTCCCCACCCCGAGGATCACCGGCGGCTGGCCCGGGGCGAGCCAGGGATGGTCCGGCTCGCGCTCGGCCGCGGTCATGATGGCCGGCGTGATCACCGGGTTGTAGACCACATCGATCCGGGAGCGCGGCAGTCCGGTGGTGCGAGCCAGGTCGTCGGCGGCGCCGCGGGAGACCGCGACGATCCAGGTGGCCCACGGATAGAAGGTCCGCAGCAGCCGGTGCTCCAGGCCGCCGTCCGACCCGCCGGACTCGGACATGGTGTTGTGCACCGTCACCATCACCGGTGTGCCCCGCCCCGCCAGCCTGGATGCCCAGAGCGCCAGCATGTTCGCGTGACTCATCGACGACACCACCACCCTCGGCCGCTCGCGGCGCAGGTAGCCGATGAGCGGCACGAACCCGCCGATCAGCCGACGGCCGCCGAGGTCCACCACGCGGACCTCGGGTGGGAGGTGGTCCATGAACACCCCGTCCGCCATGGCCAGCACCACGTCTACCGGCTCGCCCCGCTGGACGATGCCCTGCACCAGATTGACGATCACCCGCTGGGCACCGCCGCCCCGGACCGAAGGCAGAAAGAAGGCGATCCGGCCTCGGCTCACGAGACGCCTCCGGGAACGAAGCGCCGCCGGATCGCCGGCAGCAGCCCGAGCAGCATCTTCCAGGCGTAAACGCCGTCGGGCCCGAGCGCGAACGTCGGGGCCACCCACGCCGCCACCAGGCAGGAGCCGACGGCCGCGAGGGACCCGCCGACGAGCCCCACGATCGGCGGCATCCCCGAGTGCCGCGTGGCCAGCATCGCCGCCATGGTGATCCCGCCCACCAGCACGCTCAAGCGGACCGCCGGGAGCTGAACCTGGAAGAAGCGGCCCCAGGACACCTGCGTGATCCCCAGGCTGAGCTGCGCCATCGAGACGTAATTGAGGAAGAAGGCGAACAGCACGCCGGTGGCGACGCCGACGATTCCGTAGGCCTGTCCCACCAGCGATCCGCCGAAGACCAGCGCGGCGAACAGACCCTGCCGCCACGCGCGGCGATATACCGTGCCCGTGGCGCGCGAGAGTGAATCGCTCATGCGATAGCAGGTCCGGAACATCATGCCCAGGGCGAGCACCTGAAAGGGCGCCGTCAGCCCGACCCAGCGGTGGCCGAACACCACCGTCACCAGCTCCGGCGCGATCACGGCGGCCACCACGCCGACCGGCAGCGTCACCAAGGCGAGGAGCGCGGTGCCCCGGAGAAAGGCCGTGGCGAGGCGCTTGGGATCGTCCTGCACCTTGGCCATGGTGGGAAAGAGCACCTTGTCCAGCACGTCGCCCAGCAGCCCGGCCGGCACCGCCATCAGCTGGTAGGCTCGGCTGTAGTTCCCCAGCTGAACCGCGCCCAGCCAGCGGCCGACCACCAGGTTGTCGCTCTGATTCGCCAGGATGATGCCCACCCGGGACATGCTCTGGCCCACCCCATAGTCCATCAGCTCGACGAAGCTCCGCCAGGTGGGCTTGGCGGGGATCAACGCCGGCGACCAGCGCAGCAGGATGACCGTGCGGACCACGACCTGGGTGAGCTGGGCCAGCGCCAGGGCCCAGACCCCCCAGCCCAGCAGGGCCAGTCCGACCCCTACCACGCCATAGCCGACGGCGTACGCCACGATCTCGCGGTTGGCCAGGAAGCGGAAACGCAGCTCGCGCTGGAGCAGACTGTCCGGCACCGTGGCGAGGCCGCTGATCGGGAACACCAGCGCGAGGACCCGCACCACCGGCGTCAGATGCTCCATCCGGAAGAACTGGGCGATGAGGGGCGCCGAGAACCAGATGATCGCCGAGACCAGCAGGCCGAAGACGACCGAGGCGTAGAACGCGGTGCTCACGTGCCGCGGCTGGAGGTCCGCGCGCTGGACCAGCGCGGGGCCGAGACCGAGCTGCGCGAAATTGAGGGAGAAGCTGATGACGACGAGGGCGGCGCTGACCAGACCGAAATCGGCGGGGGACAACAGGCGGGTCAGGACGACCAGCACCAGAATCCGGAGCAGCGATACCGCGCCCGTGCCCCAGGCCACCCAGGCCATGTTGCCCACGGCCTGCCGGGCCAGGCCCCGCCTGCCGGTCGCGCCCTCGGCGGGTTTCTCCGACATGCTAGCGGGCGACGGGCTCCCGGGCCGGCACCGACCGGTGCTCGGGATCGTAACCGTAGCGCCGCAGATCGTCGGCCAGGAGCTCGTCGAGCAGCCCCTGCTGCGCCGGGGTCAGGTCTCCCCGCCAGCGATCGCGCTGGCTCCGGATCGAGGCGGCCGAAATCTCACGCTCGAAGGCGGGGGTCCACGGCAGCTCGGCGAAATCGAGCACACGCCGGTAGGTATCCATCGGCTGCTCGCAGAACGACTCGTACTTGATCTCGATGAACCGGGCCGGATCGAGCAGGCGGCGCGCCGCTTCGATCGCGCGCATCTGGATCCGCCACTCGATGCCGGCCAGCGCCACGAAGGACCGGTCGTAGGCTTCCCAGGTCGCCTGATCTTCCGGCGACAGCAGACCCGCCCGCCAGCCGTGCGGGCCGTACCAGCCGGCCCAGAAACCCACGTGGAGCAGCGAGCTCGCGACCGAGCGGCCGTCCCGCATGATGTGTACGAACCTGGCGTCCTCGAAGATCTCGTCGAGAAAGCCGATCCGGGGCCAGCCGGTGATCTTGACCAGCAGCCGATGCCGCTCGGGCGTGAGCATCGAGCCGAACGCCCCCAGGACCTGCTTCTTCATCCGGGCCGTCACGTCGCTCCGCACCAGGTCCCGGCAAGGCTCGGAGAAGGCGCCGTGGGTGTACTGGTCCCAGAAGCGGTAGTGCTCGTTGGCCCGGATCCGATGGCCGAACAGCCGCCGGAGCAGCGGATTGCCCATGGCCTCGACCGCGCGACGGTTGACGCCGGGACGGGTCGGGAACTGGTACGCGAACCCGGACAGCCACATGACCTGCGGGTGGGTGGCCAGGATCCGATGGAAGACCGTGGAGCCGCAGCGGCCGGTGCCGACCAGGATGATGGGTTTGGCGATCGGTTTCATCGGCAGCGGGGCGTGTCTCCCTGGGGTGGAAAGGTCCAAGCCCGGGCTAGATTAGCACGAACCATGCCGTAAACTATCGACCTGACAGGGACTTGTGGGCCTCGGGGCCACCTCGGTGCCTTCGATCGACTCGGCTGCCTGACCTACCCCGGCAGGTCTGTTGCCAACGCGCAACATAAGGCCAGGCTCCCGGCGCCAGCCAGGGCTACATCCAGTGGTCGAGGCTCCGCCCGATCAGGCGCGCGGTGCCGGCGATATCGTCCCTGAGGGGGATCGTGAGCTCGCGCCTGAGGTCGGCGGGAAGGGCCGGCGCCTTCTTCAGGTTGCGCGCCCGCATGCGGCGCACCCAGTTGGCGACGCCCGAAGGCAGCAGGGGCCGGATGACCGCACCGACTGTTCGGTTGGTGAGCAGCCCCTCCAGGGCCCGGCTGGCCGGCAGACCTCCCTGGGCGTGCGGCGTATCGAAGTCGGGGGCGAACGCGGCATCGACCCCGACGAACCGATAGACGTCCTGCACCAGGCCCAGGGCATTCCGCCGCAGATCGTCGAAAAGCACGACCTTGACCTGCGAAGGCGGGAACGTGCTATAGTAGCGCTCCAGCTGGCCGTGATAACGGCTCACCTGCATCCAGCGCGAATCCGGAGTGGCCCAGGGCGCGGTCGGGCTCAGGTCACGGGCGGGGTCGAAGCGCTCGCCGCGGTGACGGAGGTACATGAGGTAGTCGGAGTAGGCCCGTTCCACCGGATGGCGCAGGCTCGCGACGAGGCGGACGTCAGGCAGCGCCGCCCGGATCCGGCCCGCCGCCTGCGGACACTCGAGATAGATCGGCGAGGCCTCGCCGACCGCCTGGGCATCGGCCGACTGGTCGAAGAGGCGCTCGTACTCGGCCGTCGTCTGGATCGGGAAGTGATGCACTTCGGGATCGCCGTAGAGCAGCTTGCCCGAGGCATCGCGTCCGTAGGCGAAGAAATTGGTTTCCTTCACCGGACTCATGAAGACCGCGGGATGCTCGGTGAGATACCAGTACAGCGCGGTCGTGCCGGCCTTGGCGGCGCCGACGATGATGAAAGTGGGAAGGGGCATGGCCCTGAAACTAACGGCCGCCGGCACCCCGAACCATGCCCGCGATACACCGCATTGCGCCGGTTCGCGGGTCCTGCGATCCTACTGAGGCCGCGCCGGTAAAGACGTGGTCGAGCAGATCAATCTCCGGAGCTCGTCGATGAAGTCTGCATGCTGAAGCCGCGCGTCCTCTACGTCCTGGGCTACGGACGGTCGGGCTCGACCGTCCTGGGCATGGCCTTGGGACAGCATCCGGGTCTGGTGAATCTGGGCGAGATTTCCACCCTTCCTACCTTCGTGCCCGGGCCCACGTACATCGCGCCGAGGGCCTGCGGGTGCGCGCTCCCGCTCGACCAGTGCCCCTACTGGCAGGGTGTCGCCAGGCGGGCGGGATCCTTGGCCGCGTTGGCCCGGGACGGTACGTCGCTCTCGCCCAGCATGGGGTGGCGGCGGTACGCACCCTGGCTCACCGAGCCCGGCAGCGAGCTGCCCAGGTGGGCGGCCGCGGCCGCGGCGATGTACGCGGCGACGATCGCGGAAGCCGGCGCCCAGATGGCGGTGGACACCTCCAAGGGCGCCGCTCGCGCGTGGTGGCTGTGGAAGTCGGGCGCGGTGGATCTCCAGTTCGTGTGGCTCACGCGGAGCCTGGAAGGAGTGATCCGGTCCCAGATCCGGCACGGCAACGCGGCGCTCAGGACGGCGCTCTCCTGGCGCCTGGCGCAGCGACAGGCCGCCCAGATGGCGCGGGTGGCGGAACGAGCCGGGCTTCGGGTGCCGCGCATCACCTACGAACGGCTGGTCCAGGATCCCCAGGCCGTCCTGGGCGAGGTGCTGGCCCATGTGGGCCTGCCTTGGGACGACGCGGTGCTCACCCCTCGGCCGGCGCACACCATCGGGGGCGAGCACGAAGGGAAGCACGGCGGCCGCCTTTCGATCGGGGCATCGAATCGGACCCCTGCCCCGCTGGCGCTCCCCGCCCGTCTCACCGTCCGCCTCTTCGACCGCCGCCCGCCGGAGCCGGTCGCCTGATTCAGGCGGGCTCCGCGAACACCCGGACGTTGGTGGGCGAGACGTATACCTGACGGCCCTTGGCCAGCGCCGCCGCGTCGAACCGTTCGCGCGATACGTGCGCCTCGATCGTCCCGCCGCCGTGCACCAGGTCCAGCTCCAGACGCACCACCGGCCCGAACGCCCGCACGTGGCGCACTACCGCCAAGAGCGACGACGGTCCCGACGGCGCCGGTCCCAGCTCGACGTCGTACGTCCGCACGTAGGCTCGGCCTGCCTGGTCGGTCGCATCGGCCCACCCGGGGGCCTCGAGCTGGCCCGGTCCGATGTCCACCCGGCCGCGATGGATCCGGCCATGGAACAGATTCACGTCGCCCAGGAAGCCGTACACGAAGGGGGTGGCGGGCGATTCGTACACCTCCTCCGGCGTACCGCTCTGCTCGACCTTCCCCTCGTTCATGATGACCACCCGGTCGGAGACCTCGAGCGCCTCCTCCTGGTCGTGGGTGACGAAGACGCTGGTCACGTGCACCTCCTCGTGCAGCCGGCGGAGCCAGCGGCGGAGCTCCTTGCGCACCTTGGCGTCGAGCGCGCCGAACGGCTCGTCCAGCAGCAGCACCTTCGGCTTGACCGCGAGCGCACGGGCCAGCGCGACGCGCTGGCGCTGACCGCCGGACAGCTCCGACGGGCGCCGGCGGGCCAGCACGTCGAGCTGCACCAGCTTGAGCAGCCCCATGACGGTGTCGCGGATCTCCTCCTCGGAGGGGCGCACCGCGCGGGGCCGGACCCTGAGCCCGAAGGCCACGTTCTCGAAGACGCTCATGTGACGGAACAGGGCGTAATGCTGGAAGACGAACCCGACCTGCCGTTCGCGCACCGGCTGGGTCGTCGCGTCCTCCCCGTGGAAGAGGATGGTACCCTGGTCGGCCGGCTCCAGGCCGGCGATGATGCGGAGCAGCGTGGTCTTGCCCGACCCCGAGGGGCCGAGCAGCGCCACCAGCTCGCCGCCGGGCACGTCGAGGCTCACGTCGTCGAGGGCGACGAAGTCGCCGAACGCCTTCCGCAGATGGCGGACCTGGATGCTCATGCGGCGATCCTTTCGGGGGGAGGAACGACGTCGGACTGCTCCGCGTCGGCGCGGGCCTGCCGCCACTCGACCAGGGTCTTGAGGGCCAACGTCACGAAGGCGAGCAGGGTGAGGACCGATGCCACCGCGAAGCTCGCGGCGAAGGCGTACTCGTTGTAGAGGATCTCCACGTGGAGCGGGAGGGTGTTGGTCTCGCCCCGGATGTGGCCCGACACCACGGACACGGCGCCGAACTCGCCCATCGCGCGGGCGTTGCAGAGAATGAGGCCGTACAGCAGGCCCCACTTGATGTTGGGAAGGGTCACCCGCCAGAACGTCTGCCAGCCACCCGCGCCCAGCACGATGGCCGCCTCTTCCTCCTCCGTTCCCTGCTCCTGCATCAGGGGGATGAGCTCCCGCGCGATGAACGGCGAGGTGATGAAGGTCGTGGCGAGCACCATCCCCGGGACGGCGAAGATGATCTTGAGGTCGTGGTCGAAGAGCCACCCGCCGAACCAGCCGTGCATGCCGAACAGCAGCACGAAGATCATGCCCGAGATGACCGGCGAGACCGCGAACGGCAGGTCGATCAGGGTGATGAGCAGGTTCTTCCCGCGGAAGGCGAACTTCGCGATGCACCACGCGGCCGACACACCGAACACCAGATTGATCGGCACCGCAATGGCCGCGATGAGCAGGGTCAGCTTGGCCGCGCTCAGCGCGTCCGGCTCGCGGATGGCCGAGAGGTAGGCCTCTATCCCCTTCGACAGCGCTTCGTGGAACACCAACACCAGCGGCAGCAGCAGCGTCAGCGCGAGGAACGCCAGCGCGATCGCGGTGAGGGTCCACCGCACCGCGGGCGACTCCCCGGTCGCCCGTGTGATGGCGCGCGGGGCCGTGGTCGCGGGACGGGCAACGGCGATGGTGGCCATCTCAGGCCTCCACTCGGCGCCGGGCTGCCCACTGCAGCAGGTTGATGCCCAGGAGCAGCGCGAACGAGACCAGCAGCATGACCAACGCCACCGCGGTCGCCCCGGCGTAGTCGTACTGCTCCAGCTTCGTAATGATGAGGAGCGGCACGATCTCGGTCTTCATCGGCATGTTCCCCGAGATGAAGACCACGGAGCCGTACTCCCCGATCGCCCGGGCGAAGGCCAGGGCAAAGCCGGTCAGGAGCGCCGGTGCCACGGTCGGCAGCACGACCCGGAGGAAGGTCTGCGAGCGGCGTGCACCCAGGCTCGCCGCGGCTTCCTCGACCTCGACTTCCAGATCGTCCAGCACCGGCTGGACCGTGCGGACCACGAACGGCAGGCCGATGAAGATCAGCGCCACGGTGATGCCGACCCAGGTGTAGGCGACCTTGATGCCCAGGGGCTCGAAATAGCGGCCGACCCAGCCGTTGCCGGCGTACAGCGTGGTGAGAGCTATGCCGGCCACCGCGGTCGGGAGGGCAAAGGGCAGATCGACCATGGCGTCCACCAGGCGGCGGCCGGGAAAGCGATAGCGCACCAGCACCCACGCCACCAGCAGGCCGAAGACCGTGTTCACCAGGGCGGCCAGGAAGGAGGCGCCGAAGGTGACCCGATACGACGCGACGACACGGGGGTTCGTCACGGTCCCCCAGAACTCCGCCCAGGACAGGTCCGCCGACCGCGCGAATATGGTGGCCAGGGGGAGCAGCACCATCAAACTCAGGTAGGTGCAGGTGATCCCCAGGCTCACGCCGAACCCGGGGAGCACGCTTCGGGCGGTACGTCGCATCGTCATCCCTTCGTAGGGGTAGACAGCCGGGCTCAGCGCCCGGGCTGGTAGATCTGATCGAACACGGCCCCGTCGGCGAAGAACTGCGCCTGAGCCTTCTTCCATCCGCCGAACACGTCGCCGACGGTGACCAGATTGAGCTTGGGGAACTGGGCCTGGTACTTGGCCGCGATGGCGGGGTTCCGCGGCCGGTAGAAGTGCTTGGCCGCGATCTCCTGCCCCACATCGGTGTAGAGGTACTCGAGATAGGCCCGCGCCACCGCCTTGGTGCCGTGCTTGCCGGCCACCCGTTCCACCACCGCCACGGGCGGCTCGGCCAGGATGCTGACCGAGGGGGCCACCACCTCGAACTTGCCGGGGCCGAGCTCCTCGATCGCGAGCAGCGCCTCGTTCTCCCAGGCGATCAGCACGTCGCCGATCCCCCGCTCCACGAAGGTCGTGGTCGAGCCCCGCGCGCCGGCGTCGAGCACCGGCACGTTCTTGTAGAGCTTGGTCACGAACTCCTTGGCGGTCTGCTCGTTGCCGCCGGGCTGGCGCAGCGCCCAGGCCCACGCGGCCAGGAAGTTCCAGCGCGCCCCGCCCGAGGTCTTGGGATTGGGCGTGATCACCGAAACGCCGGGCTTGGCCAGGTCGCCCCAGTCCTTGATGCCCTTCGGGTTGCCCTTGCGGGTCAGGAGCACGATGGTCGAGGTGTAGGGCGCGCTGTTGTTGGGCAGCCGCGACTGCCAGTCGGCCGGCAGCATCCCCGACTTCTCGGCGATCTGATCGATGTCGTAGGCCAGCGCGAGGGTCACCACGTCGGCACCGAGGCCGTCGATGACCGCCCTCGCCTGCTTGCCCGAGCCGCCGTGCGACTGCCGCACGGTGACGTCCTGGCCGGTCTTCTGCTTCCAGTACTGGGCGAACTGTTGATTGAAGTCCTCGTAAAGCTCCCGCGTCGGATCGTACGACACGTTGAGCAGGGTGACCGCCTTGCCTCCACCCTGGGCGGCGGCCGGGGCCGCGCCGGCGCTCAGGGCGAGAAGAAGGATCGATCCGGGAACGGCGAATCGGGTACGCATGGTCGTGTGCACGCCTCGTGAAGAGTCGGAGTCGGGATCAGAACGAGTGCTGGAACCGGGTCACGAAGAAGTCCTCGGACTTGCGGTCACCGTCGGCGGCGCCGCCGTCGAACGTGGTGTGCTCGTAGTTGACCGCGACCTTGATCTGCTTGTTCAGGTGCCAGTTGAGGCCGACGCCAGCGCTCTTCTCCTTCGAGATCGAGCTGGTGGGGCTGGCGAAGATGGGGAACGCATCGTCGTCGACATCGAGCTCGCCGTACCGCGCGACCAGCTCCAGGGCGCCGTACCCGTGTTCCTTGGGATCGAACACCTTCTTGGGCGTCGGGCTGCGGAAGCCGGCCTTTTCCCCCGTCAAGAAGAACGAGCCACTGGCCTGCCAGGCCTTGTGGGTGAGCTCCGCGGTCGAGGGACCGAGGCGGACTTCCTGCCGGGAGATGGCATATTCGCCCTGCAGGCCGAACGGCCCGCTGTAGAAGTAGCCCTGTGGCACCAGCCGGCTCCGCCGGCCGTCGGCGATCACCGAATTGAGCGGCGCCGCGGCGTCGACACGGTAACGGAAGACGGTCTGCTGGCCGGGCGAGCGGTAGGACGGCAGCCCCGAATTGAGCGTGGTCCCGGCCAGGCCGCCCTGCTCGGTACCGGTGGTCGCCGCGAGCCCGAAGCCGAGGCCCTTGAGCGAGCCCTGGGTGAACGGCTGGAGGAAGACGCGGGCATCCAGGTCCTTGGAATCGTTCAGGTCGCCGTCGCCGTTGCCCTGATCGACCACGCCGTTGAAGATCCCGACGGCGTAGGTGAGGACGCCGGTATGGATGTCGCCCCCGAGCTGGAGACCGATGTCCCGGTTGGGCACCAGGTTGGTCGGCAGGCCGCGCTCGGCGAAGACGATGTCGGTAGCGGACTGCAGACGCTCGAGCCCGACCGGCGGCTTGAACTTGCCCAGGCGGAACGCGAACGAGGGGGTCAGATTGATGTCGCCGTAGGCGTCGGTGAGCACCGTCTGGCCCCCACCGAAGTCGGGCATGATGCGGAAGCCGAAGTACTTCCCGACCGTGGCCTCGACGATGGGCCGGGCGCGACGGAGAAAGAAAGTGTTGGGCACGGCCTTGGCCTCGTCGCCGCCGTAGAAGCGGCCATCGGCCTGGGCGTACCCGCGGAGCTTGAGCACGTACTTGCCGTCGGCCGACTTGATGCTGAACCCGTCCTTGCCGTTGGCCGTGACCGTCGCCTTGTCCTTCGCGGCGGCCGCGATGCTGTCGCCTTCGAGCTCCCGCAGGCGCTTGAGCACGCGAATCTGTTGTTCCAGATCGTCCACCCGGGCAGCCAGTGGGACGCTGTCTGGGGTAGTCCCCTCCTGTTGCGCCATGACTCGCGGGGCCATCGAGACCGTCCCCGCGATGATGATGAACCCACCGACCCACTGCCGGACCGCGCTCATGCGTATTCTCCTGTGCGCCACATCGTGAGATCGACGTCCGGTGGTCCGGTCGGTCGGGATAGCGAGAACCGAGGTCCCCGCGGTGAATGCCGTCCTCGCGGCTACCGCCCGCCGCGGGGCTCCTGCTGGAAGCGGAGTTTTTCCCGCCGCTCCAGCTGCACCACGCGCCCTTCGTGGATCACCAGCTCGATCGTTCCGTAGCGGATCGAGCGCAGGGCGATGGCCAGCTCACGGGCCAAGGCCGGCTCGAGCGGCAGCTCGGGCATGGGGCCATCGGGCGACGGCTCGGTTATCTGGGTTCTGGCAGCCATAATCCTATATACTCTATCTGTCTGATAGAGTAAATAGGCAAACCGTGTGCCGCAGTGGTGCAAAGTGGAAGTGACTGCCAGCTAAGCGATTATGGAATTGCGATCAAGGAGGCGTTGTCGATCTGCTGCAGCAGCTGCGCCAAGCTCGTCCCATCCAAAATCTTGGCGGTGGCGTCCCTCACCTTCTTCATCGCCAGATGAACCCCGCACACCGCCTCGTTGCGGCAGTCGCTGCAAGGGACGTAGGCTGTCTGGCTGGCGCAGGGAACGGGCGCGAGCGGGCCGTCGAACATCCGGACGATCTGGCCCAGAAAGATGGCGCCCGGGTCCCGGGCGAGGAGGTATCCGCCCCCCTTCCCTTTCCGGCTCCGCAGGATGCCCTGGTTCCGGAGCTCGAGCAGGATCAGCTCCAGGAACTTGGGCGGGATCTGCTGCTCGCGCGCCAGGTCGGCGATGCGCATCGGCGCCTCGGGACCGTGCTCGGCCAGGGCGATGAGCGCCTTGAGAGCGTACTTGGTCTTTCGGGATAGCATGGCTGCTCGAGTACGAAGGAAACGGCTCGGCCCCGCCGCACCGACGGGGCCGCCACCTCTTTACATGTAACCGTCGCGCCGGAGCGTTTCCAGCCCGCCACCGCCGGCCTTGTCCTGGGCTCGCCCCGAGCGCTCCGCGATGTTGGCGAACTTGCCCGTGCGCAGCTCGGTGATGATCTCGTCCACGTTCCGCGCATCCGACTCGACCGGCAGGGTACAGGGGTAGCACCCCAGCGACCGATAGCGCTTACCGGTCCCCTGGTTGTAATAGAGCGAGACGGTCGGAATGTTCTCCTTCTTGATGTACTCCCAGATGTTGAGCTCGGTCCAGTCCAGCAGCGGATGGATCCGCAGGTGGGTGCCGGGCGCGAACTCGGTCTTGAACTGGTTCCAGAACTCGGGGGGCTGGTCGCCGACATCCCAGCCCGACTGCTTGTTCCTGGGTGAGAAGTAGCGCTCCTTGGAGCGGCTGCCCTCCTCGTCGGCCCGCGCGCCCACGATGACGCCGGTGAACGGCTCGGTGTTCCGGTCCACCTCGTACTTCCGGGTGGAGTGATTGAGCCGGTACCGGGCCCACTCGCCGCTCAGCGTGTGCTTGAGCGCGTCGGTCTTGAGCGCCTTGCAGCAGGCGATCCGGTCGATGGCGCCATCCGGGTAGGTCTGCTTCGCGTCCAGCGCCTCGCGGTTCTGACCGTAGATCATGGTCAGATTCCACTCCAGGGCCAGCCGGTCGCGGTACTCGATCATCTCGGGAATCTTGTACGAGGTGTCGATGTGGATCAGCGGAATCGGCACGTGCCCGAAGAAGGCCTTGCGGGCCAGCCAGAGCAGCACCGTGCTGTCCTTGCCGATGGACCACAGCATGCCGAGGTTCTTGAAGTTGGCGTACGCCTCCCGCAGGATGTGTACGCTCCGATTTTCCAGCGCGTCCAGATGCTCCAGATCGCCTGCCATCAGCGGTCTCCCTCCATGCGTGCCAACACCCGATCGACGCATTCGTCCACGCTCAGGGCGCGGGTATCGAGCGTCAGCTCGGGGTGTTCGGGCGGCTCGTACGGGTCGTCGATGCCCGTGAAGTTGCGGATTTCCCCGCGCCGGGCGCGGGCGTACAGCCCTTTGACGTCGCGCCGCTCGCATTCGTCCAGCGGCGTCGCCACGAAGATCTCCAGAAACCCGGGACAGAGCCGGCGAATGAAGTCGCGCGACTCCCGGTAGGGCGAGACGAACGACGCGACCACGGTGACGCCGTGCGCCGCCAGTCGACTCGCCATGTAGCCGGTCCGGCGGAGATGCTCCTCCCGCTCCTCCCGGGTGAACCCGGTGTTCGGGAACACCTCCCGGAGCGCGTCGCCGTCGATGTATTCGACCTCCACACCCCGACGCTCCAACGCCTGGTGCACCCGGGTCGCGATGGTGCTCTTGCCCGATCCGGACAGCCCGGTGAACCACAACACCGGTGCGGGGGTGGCGGTTCCCGTTCGCGGCGCGGAGCGAGCCGGCGCGCTCACAGGCCGATGACGAAGCTGGGGTTGCGCAGGTCGGGCTTGTTGTACGTGAGGGGAGAAGGACGCTCTCCGTCCCGCCCGGACTGGCGGAACACGCAGTCGCCCGCCGCGACGTCCCATTCCATCGTGGGCCCGAGCCGGGGATAGAGGTCCGCTTTCCCCTCCGCGACCCAGCAGAACTTGAGCGAGCTTCCCGCCTTCACCCGTCGGCCCACCGGGATGGTCTTGAGATACTCCTCCAGCTCGGCGGACGGGTGGGAGAGGCTCTCGACCACCGTGAGCGGCGTACCGGGGGCGGGCGCCGTGGAGTAGATCCGCTGCGGCGGCCCCGAGCGCTCTTCCCGCCACGCGCCCCCGCCCTTGACCGCCCAGTACAGGAGCTCCAGCGCCGGCGCGAGCACCACCCCGAGCACCGGCTCGCCGTCCTCGATCAGGGCGACGTTGACGGTGAATTCGGCCCGGCGCTTGATGAACTCCTTGGTGCCGTCGAGCGGATCCACCAGCCAGAACCGGCGCCAGCTCTGCCGGGCCTCGTAGCCCTCCGCGGCGCTCTCCTCGGAGACCACGGGGGTGGCCGGATCGAGCTGCCGCAGTCCGTCCACCAGAATCCGGTGCGCGGCCTCGTCGGCCAGGGTGATCGGGCTCTGGTCGGCCTTCTCGCGGACCCCGGCCGACTCGACGTCGCCATAGTACGTCATGGTGGCGCGCCCCGCCTCGCGCGCGAGCTCGGCCACCTCCGACCGCAGTGGGTGGTTCACCATGGGCGGAAGATGATCCCCTTGTCCTGCAGGTGGGCCTTGAGGCGGTCCACGGCCTCCGGCACCGCGCCACCGGGCAGATGCAGGTCGACCGAGAGATCGGTGGTGATGCTGTCACCCGCCCAGATGGTATCGATCCAGTCCGGCTGGACGGCGGTCTTGATGACCTCGAGATCGTCCTGGGTGAGCTCCGCCGCCGCCACCACCAGAATGATGCCCGCGTCGAGCATCAGGTTGGCGACTTCGGCCAGCCGCCGCATGTGCTCGAGCCGGTTCTCCTGCTTCCGCTCGATGTCGGCGTCGACGCCGTAGAGCACGTTCCCGATGCCGAGGAAGTACACCACCTTGCCGTCATCGAAGAGCCGCCCCTCCAGGGCCTTGGCGATGCCCTTCCGGTCGTGCTCGTGCTCGCCGGTCACCAGGATCAGGGCAGCCTTCTGATTGTACTTCTCGGCCCGACGCTCGGGCTGGATGATGCTCGGCTCCCACTTGTAGTTCCGGAGCATGACCCGGTCGCGCACCGCGGCCTGCCGGTCGGACAGCGCCTCGCGCACGATGCCGCCGCCCCGGATCTCGAAATCGTCCACGATGACGAAGCGGCTGGTCGCGGCCACGTCCTCGGCCAGATCGCAGGCGATCGCCCGATCCAGCTTGAGCACGCACTCGGCGACGTCGTGCCGCTGGACCGCGGCGGCCTGCTCCGTGGCCCCAAGGGTCGAAGCGTCCATGACCCGGAGGATCTCCTCCAATCGCATGGTGACCCGCATCGTCCCCAGCTTGAGCAGGTATTCCTTGCGCTTGACCATCGGGTCCTTGCCCAGCCAGAACAGGCTCACCCGAAGCCGGGTGGTCACCTGCGGCCGAGGCTCCCGTTCCAGGGCCGCGAGCTCGCCGCGGGTGATGTAGATCTGCTCCTGGAGGGTGAAGCCGACCTGCGAGCCGGCGACGGCGCGGCTCTGGGCCGGCCGGTTGAACGCCTCGATGGTCTTGACCCGGCTCTTCTTGCCGGAGGGATAGAAGACGACGGTGTCCCCCACCGCCACGGCGCCCGAGTCGATCGTCCCGGCCACGATGCGCCGGTCGTCACCCTGCTTGGTGAACTTGTAGACGTCCTGCACCGACATGCGGAACGAGCGCTCCACCGGGGGCGGCTCGGTGTGGAAGGCGTCGAGCGCGTCGAGCACCGTGGGGCCGCTATACCAGGGCAGGTTGGTGGACCGGTCGGCGATGTTGTCGCCGCCGCGGCCGGACACGGGAATGAAGGCGGAGGGCTTGATGCCGACCTGGTCGAGGAAGGCCCCGTACTCCCGCACGATGCGGTCGTAGACGGCGCGGTCCCAGTTCACCAGGTCCATCTTGTTCACCACCACCGCGAGCTGGCGCAGCCCGAGCAGCGACACCATGTACCCGTGCCGCCGCGAGTTCTCCTGCACGCCCTCCGCCGCGTCGATGACCAGCAGGGCAGCCTCGGCCCGGGACGCGCCGGTGATCATGTTCTTGAGGAACTCGATATGGCCGGGGGCATCGAGGATCAGGTAGGGCCGCTGCCGGCTCTTGAAGAAGACGCGGGCCGCGTCGATGGTGATCCCCTGTGCCTGCTCGTCCTTGAGCGCGTCGAGCAGGAAGGCGTACTCGAAGGGCTTCGAGTTGAGCTCGCACTGCGCCCGCACCTGCTCCAGCTTGCCCTCGGGGAGCGAGTGGGTATCCGCCAGGAGCCGTCCGATCACGGTGCTCTTCCCATGATCCACGTGGCCCACGATCACGATGTTCATCCGCTGGGCGCCCGTGGGGGCGGCCACAGCCGGTTCGAGGGGAGCGATAGAAGACGACATGCGCGTGGACCTACCTCCGTGATCGTCGGTGAGCCGGCACGACCGGCCCGGGGTGCCACAATCCGATTCCCGCCGCGGCGCCCCGCGCCGGCCGAGGCCGGCGGGCATCCGCGGATCGCGTCGAGATCAACTGCGTGCCGAGTGCGTGGGGGCTAGCGCCGGAGACCTCTCACTGCTCTTCCGCCGCGTAGTCGTAGGGGTAGTAGTAATAGCCCTCTTTCGCGACCTCGCCGCCCGGATCGTTCAGCACGGTACCGACCACGCGGCCGCCCACATTGGCCAGCTGCTGGTAGGCCCGCTGGGCCGCGTTGCGATCGGTGGCGCCCGCCCGGACGACCAGGAGGACTCCATCGGTGAGGGAGGCGACGATGCCGGCATCGGCGGTCGCCAGAACCGGTGGCGTATCCAGCACGATGATGTCGTACTGCTCCTGGAGCTCCTGGAGCAGCACCCGCATGCGGGTGCTGCTCAGCAGATTGGCCGCGTTCATCGGCAAGGCGCCGCAGGGGAGCACCGAGAGCCGAGCCACCGAGGTCTCCCGGATGGCGCGCGGCGGCGGGCTGCCCGGATTGGCGGAGGCGGTGAGCAGCTCCATGAGGCCCGGCGCGCGGGGCAGCCGGAACAGGCCGTGGACCCGCGGGCGCCGGATATCGCAGTCGATCAGCAGGACCCTGAGCCCGTCGTACGCCAGGGTCACCGCCAGGTTGGCCGCGGTGAGGGTCTTGCCTTCGCCCGGGACCGCGCTGGTCACCACCAGCGTCTTGAGCGCCTCGCCGCCGTCGGACCAGGTCAGGCTGGTGCGCAGGTTCCGGAAGGCCTCGATCCCGATGGAGAAGGTCTGGTTGCCGGCCATGGGGGAGCCGACCTCCTGGCCAGTCTTCCCCGCTCCGAGCATGCGCCGGAAGTGTCCCTGCGCGCCGCGCGAGCCGGCGGTGATCCGGGGAATGACCGCGAGACCGGGCACGTGCAGCACCGCCTCCAGATCCTCGGGCCGCCGGATCGAGGTGTTGAGCGCCTCGAGGACGTAGGCCAGGATGAGGCCGAGGATGAGGCCCAGGATGATGCCGAGTCCGATGCGCAGGGCCGAGCCGCTCACGCCCGGATCGGTCGGCAGCGGCGCCAGCGCCACGACGTCGATGTCGCCGGCCTCGACCGCCTCGGCCATGCGCGCCTTCTGGAAGTCCTTCCGCAGCTCGTCGCCCATGTTGGCGAGGGAGTTGACCCGACGGTCGAGCCGCATCTCTTCCTCGGCCATCGCCGGCAGGATCTGGATCGAGGCGCCGGTCCGGTTCCGCAGATCGGTGAACGAACGGATCCGGGCATCGATCGTCTGCACCTGGCTGCCGACCGCCTCGACGAGCTGGTTCTGGTTGGTCTTGGCGAGCGACTTGAGCTGCACCAGGTCGGGGTTGTTGGCCGAGCTCCGCCACGGCCCGGTGGTCATCGAGTCCAGGCGCTGCTGGTACTTGAGCTCGTTGCTGTACAGCCCGGAGACCGTCGGATTCTCCGCGATCGCGGGTGAGGTCGCCAGGGCGCGGAGCGCCTGGTCGCGGATGGTCTCGTCGGAGCTCTTGAGCTGGTTCTGCAGCGAGCCGAAGGTCTGGCGGTCGGCCTGGAGCTGCGCGATCTGGGCGTCCAGCTGCAGGATCGCCGTCTGAGTCGCGTTCATCTTGCTCTCCGAGCTGGCGAGCTGCTGCCGGCTGCGGAAGCTGCTGAGATCGGCCTGGGCGCGGGCCAGCATGCTGTCGGTCTGGGCCAGCTGCTCGGCGAGGAACTCGCTGCGCCGGCGCGACCGTTCCCGGGCCCACTGCACGCTGAGCGACTGGAACGCCTGCACGCTGGTGTTGACGATCCGCTGGGCCACCCGCGGGTCTTCCGACAGATAGGTCACGTCGATGACGTCGGTCTCTTCGCGCCGGGTCGCGCCGAGCCCGCTGACCAGCCCGTCGATGGCGGACTCGCGGGAGTTGATGTACAGCGTCGCCGTTTCGATCGACGGCCGGGCGGTCACGGTGAACTGCACCGTGCCGAGATTGATCGGCTGACCGTAGCGGGCGGTCACCGCGCGGTCGCCCCGGCGGGCGTTGACGTCCTTTTCGCCGAAGGTCAGGACCACCGAGTCGCCCTGCGCGCGTGGGTCTACCTTGACCCGCTCCAGATCGCCGGTGGAGAAGTCCTTGGTCTGGCTGGAAAGCTGGAGTCCGAGGCTGTCCACGACCTCCGCCGCCACGCTCCGGCTCCGGATGAGCTGGATGATGGACATGATCGGATCCGCCGTCCGAATCAGCCCCGGAGCCTCCTCGTTGTCGCCGGTGAGGGTCTGCCGCTCGCCCGCCATCCGCAGCATGGCGGAGGCGGTGTAGTAGGCCGGCATATCCCAGGCGAGATAGAGCCCGATCCCGGCGCCGATGGCCGTCATCAGGAGGATGAGGAGCGCCCGCCGGCGCACGACGGTGAGCGCCTGGCGGAACGACATCGACTCGCCCTGGTCGCCGTAATCCGCTGGATGCACGGGAACGGCCTGGGGCTCGACGGTGCCGGGGAGCATGCGGGGGCGAGGAGGCAATTGTGACATGGCGACCTAGTTTCTGCCGCGCCCGATGCGGTCGATCAGGAGGCCGACCGAGGCGATCGAGCCGATGACGCCGAGCGTCGGGAGCAGGATGTCCTTGGTGAACGACTTCCGCTTGTCCACCACGATCAGATCACCCGAGCGCACCGGGACGGTAAAGTCGGTGCTGTTCGAGTTTTCGAGATCCAGCCGCCAGACTTGCTGCTGACCGGCCGGAGTGAAACGGATGAGGCGCACGCGGTTGCGGGCGCCGGTCGTATTGGCACCCCCGGCCCGGGCCAGGGCTTCGCCGACCGTCGTCTCCGGCCGGGTCGCGAACACCATCGGTCGATTGACCTCGCCAGACACCGCCACCCGGATGAGCGGCTCCATCACGAATTGAGGGTTCTCCTCGAACCCGGTCAGGAAGCGCCGGATATTGGTCTCGGCCGTGGCGAACGGCACTCCCGCGACCCGCACCGAGCGATACAGCGGATGGCTGATCGACCCATCGGGGGCGATCAGGAAGTCGCCGCTGAATTCGGGCTTGCGCCAGACCTCGATCCGGATGGAGTCGCCGGGGGTGAGGACCGCCTGCTCCGCTCTCGGCGTGGCCTCCTGCGCCAAGGTCGGCTGGGCAAGCACCAAGGACGCCAGAAGGATCGCCAGGGAGGCCAGGATTCGCATAGTCCTCGATACGTCGGATGAAGGTTGACCAGCCCCTGATCTGGCAGCGGGTTGTCGTGCGGCACCGAGCACGATCCATGCCTTGCACCCAGGGCGGAGGATGCCGCCCCGAGCCCACCTGCTAACCCAATTTACCACAACTAGATCCGTAAGAACACCGGACCGCTTTCCCCCCTGCGCCGGCGCTCGCGCACCGGTCGCCCTCGGGCGGGAGTCGCATGCCTCGTGGCATAGCAGCGAGTCCCACCACACAGTTGTGGCACCGGGGAGACACGCCTGGATCACATTGTGACGTTGGTGCGCCAGGCGAACCGGCTAGGGCCGGGCACAGGTCGGGGCGCTCCAGGCAGCCAATGAATCGCGAACGGCCCGACGGGCAGCCCGATAGGCCGGGTCGTTGGTCCGGGTGCCATCCCATCGCCAAACCCGGAAGCCACACCCCGCCCGAGCCAGGAGGGGATACCACCGTTCGAGGCTGTCGGGAGAGATCTGGCAGTTGGGACGGCTCTGCCCCTTGTAACCGCCTTCGTCCTTGCAATCCCACTCGCCGTCCCGGTCCTTGGGGCCCCCGTTCAACTCGTTGGCGCCGAACAGAATCTGGATGCCGTCGCGATGGGCCATGGCCAGCGCGGCATCACGCCAGGCGGTGACGTCGCCATAGCTCTGCTGGTACTGATCCACCAGAAAATCGCAGACCCGATAGCTCTTGCCCGGCTCGAAGAGCTGGTGCTGGTGCACCACGCCGACCGGCATGGTGGGAAAGATGGATTTCACGTAGCCGCACATCGAGTCCACCCGGGCCTTGGTCATCGTTCCCTTGGGCCCCCAGGTGTTCCCGTCGCCCTGGCCGATCACGTGCGGCTCGTCCATCACGCTGTTCCCGATGATGACGCCGTCCGCCACCGCTGCCGCCACCGCCGCCTTGATCCGCTCGGTGTCGTAGGTGGCCATGGAGTCGCGCCAGCGCTGCATGTCGAACTGATGGATCCCGCCGATCGACGACATGTAGGGGTCGTGTCCGCCGGTCATATTGAGGAGCAGCCGGAGGTGTTTGCGCCGGGCCTCCTCGATCCGCTGGACGATGTTGCCGGCCCGCACGCCCTCGTGCACCAGGTCGAACGACTCCGTCCCGGTCCGGCCGACGGCGTTCCACATCTGGGAGGCCCCGAAGGGAATGCTCCGGGTCCCCTTCTCCACCTTCGCGAGGGGTCGCGGGGGTGAGACGAGGGTGGTTGGCGCCGGCCCCTTGGTGATGGCGATCTCGGCGGTATCCGCGAGGGCGCTCGTCAGGACGGCGATCACACGGTAGCTGCCGGATTCGGCGCCCGCCCGGTACAGGCCCGAGGCGTCGATGCGGCCCCCGGTGGCCCGCCATGACACGCGTCCACCATCCGCGACCCCCGCCGCAGACCCGGCGGAGGCTTGAGCCCAGGCCCCGCCCGAGCCCAGGCACGTCAGGAAGAGCACCAGTAGCGGCATCATGGAGAAAGAATAGCAGCGCACGCCGACGCCGGGGATACGAACACGCCGGCCGGAGGATTTCCTCCGGCCGGCGCATTCAACTCGAACTTCGCGGGCCTATGCCTGCGGGCTAAGGGCGACCGCAGGTAGGAGCGGTCAGGCCCACCAGGGAATCCCGCACGGCCTCGTGAGCCTCACGGTAGGTCGTCGTGCTGAGCCGTACGGCATCCCAGCGCCAGATCCGGAATCCGCAGCCGCCGCGCGCCAGAATCGGATACCACCGCTTCAGGCTGTCCGGCGGAATCTGACACAGGGGACTGTACTGCCCCTTGAGGCCGCCCTGGTCCTTGCAGTCCCAGGTGCCGTCCTTGTCCTTCGGGCCGCCATTGAGCTCGTTCGCGCCGAAGAGGATCCGCATGTTGTCACGCTGGCCCATCGCCAGGCCGGCGTCGCGCCAGGCCGTCACGTCGCCGAAACTCTGCTGATACTGGTCCACCAGAAACTCGCAGACCCGATAGCTCTTGGTCGGCTCGAAGTTCTGGTGCTGGTGCACCACGCCAACCGGCATGGTCGGGAAGATCGTCTTTACATACGCGCACATCGAGTCCACCCGGGCCTTGGTCATGGTGCCGGCCGGGCCCCAGGTGTTGCCGTCACCGAGTCCGATGACGTGCGGCTCGTCCATCACGCTGTTGCCGATGATCACTCCATCGGCCACGGCCTTGGCGACGGCGTCCTTGATGTCGGCCGAGTTGTACGTCCGCATCGAGTCGCGCCACTTCTGCATGTCGAACTGCAGGACGCCGTCGATCGTGCTCATGTACGGGTCGTGGCCGCCGGTCATGTTGAGCAGCAGACGCACGTGCCTGGCGCGCGCATCGGCGATGCGCTGGATGATGCCGCCGGCCCGGACACCCTCGTGCGCGAGATCGTACGCGTCGGTGCTCGAGGTGCCCAACGAATTCCACACCTGGGAGGCGCCGAAGGGCATCGAGCGCCCGGTCGACGGAGGCGGAGCCGGCAGGAAGGGTGACGTGAGCGTCACCGGTGTCGTGTCGGCCACCGTGCCCGCCGAGGCGATGACGCGGAAGCTCCCGCCGGAGGAGCCGGCGGTGTAGAGCCCGTCGCTCGAGATCGAACCGCCGCTCGCGCTATAGGTCACCTCCACGGCGACGCTGTCGCCGAGGCTGTTGCGGCCGTATGCCGCGAACCGTGCAGTCGCTCCGGTGGTCAGCGCCAGGGTCGCCGGCGAGAGGACCACCTGATCGAGCGTGGGCGCGGGCGGCGGGGGTGGCGCCTGGGTAACCGTGACCGCCACGGTGTCCGCCAGCGTCCCGTCGGTATTGGCGGCGATCACGCGATAGCTGCCGGCCGTGGTGCCGGCGGTGTACGCGCCACCGGCATCGACGGAGCCGCCCGTCGCCTGCCAGTTGACGCCGACCGCTACGGTGGTCCCGTCGCTCAGCACGCCAACGGCGGCGAAGGTCTGGGTGCCACCGGGGCCGAGGGTGGCGGTGTCGGGAGATACCGACACGGCCACGATATCGGGTTGGGGGGGCACGACCACGACGATGGACGTGTCGGACTTCTGGCGGCCACGGCCTTTCCCGATGACCTTATAGGTCCCGGGCGTGGTGGCGGCGAAGATGCCGTCGTCGTCGATGGAGCCGCCTGACGCGTGCCAGGTCAAGGGCAGCTCATGCCGGTCGCCGCGGGGACTTTGCCGCAGCCCGCGGAATCGAACGGTCTGATTGGTCTCTACGGTGACTCTGCTGGGAACAAGCTTGACCCGGGCCAGGGCCGGCACCGGATCCAGATCGGGTTCAGGAGCCGTGGTCTCGCCGTCGCAGCCCACCAGCAGGGCCGCGGCCGCGAGCATGGCGTATCGTGAGACCGCCAGTCTCCGCGACAGCTTGAAGGTGTACGTCATGGGTTCTACCCTTTCATCGCTCTCCTTGCTGACGCCCCAACCGTTCCCGTCCGCCACCACCGCCCTTGGGGATGCCTTATTTACGCCGCCGGCCAGATCGACTCAATAGTCAATAATTAGACGAACTGACGTTTTCTATGTAACAGGCAGATGGATTTGCTAAGCAGCGCCAGTATCTTACCGAAGCTAGCGTACGTGAATTGTAACAAAATACCGTCAACAATTTATGCGGCAGGTACCCCGTTGACACCGCCTCGGCAGGCCCCTGCAGCGACCAGTTTCGGGTGCAGAATCATGCCCGGTTTTCACGCCATTTCCGGCACTCCGACCCCCCTCCCGACGGGTCCGGAGCGCCCGTGAGAATCGCTTATCTGGTCACCCGGGCCGATCCGATCGGAGGAGCCCAAATTCATGTGCGGGATCTGGCACTCTCAGTCCGCGATCATGGCCATCACCCCGCGATCATCACTAGTGGTCAGGGACCCCTGATCGACGGATTTCGACAGGCCGGGATACCCGTCTACGTGCTCCGCCACCTGACGGCCCCGATCCGTCCGGTGAGCGACGTGCGCGCACTGCGCGAAGTCCGGGCGGCCCTCGCGGAGGTACGACCGGACCTGGTCGCGGCGCACTCCTCCAAGGCGGGAATTCTTGGCCGGTTGGCCGGCCGCTCCCTCCGGATCCCCGTGGTCTTCACGGTCCACGGCTGGGCCTTCACCCCCGGCGTGCCCGGACCACGGGCGGCGGTCTACCGCCGGCTGGAGCGCATGGTCGGTCCGTTGGCCAGCCGACTCATCACGGTGTCGGAGTTCGATCGGCGTCTCGCGCTCGACGCCCGCATTGCTCAGCCGGACCGGATCGTCACCGTGCACAACGGAATGCCGGACGTCGCGTCCGACCTCCGGGCGGATCCGACGCGAACACCCCCGCGCATCGTCATGGTGGCGCGGTTCGAGCCGCAGAAGGACCACGCCACCCTCATCCGCGCCCTGGGCGGGCTCGCCGCGCAGCCATGGGAGCTCGATCTGATCGGTGAGGGTCCCGGCATGCCGGACATTCGGGCGCTCGCCTCAGAGCTCGGCATCGGCGACCGGATCCGCTTTCTCGGCCAGCGCATGGATGTGCAACGCCTGTTGGCGCAGGCTCAGGTCGCGACGCTGATCACCAACTGGGAAGGACTGCCGCTCTCGATTCTGGAAGCCATGCGCGCCGGGCTCCCGGTGGTGGCCTCGGACGTCGGCGGCATCGGGGAAACCATTCGGGAGGGTGAGACCGGCTATCTGGTAGGCCGAGGCGCGGTGGATCGGGTGCGCGACCGGATCGGCCGGCTCCTGGCGGAGCCGGCGCTGCGGGGCAACATGGGCGCGGCGGGGCGGTCGCTGTACGAGCGGCAGTTCACCCTGGAGCACTGCGTCACCCGCACCCTCGCCGTCTACCAATCGGTGGTGACGGGACCGGCACGGGCCGCCGCCGTCGCGTAGCCGTCCGCGCCTTGCCTGCCCACGCGCTGGATGCGCCGCATACGGCTTTGCCTCACGGGCTCATCGGTCAGTGTGGTGGGATCGAGCTGCGCCGTGCTGGTGATGTGGATCACGGTACGCCAACCAACACGCGGATATCTAGCAGGACGCCTACCGGGGATGTACCGCTCCAATGACTCATCCGGGCCAGTCCACTACGGGCTCACGTGCGCCGACGATTCTGGTCGTCGACGACGAGGACATCGTGCGCGCGCTGGTGGCGCGGGCCCTGCGTGAGGTCGGGTACCGCGTCGTGCAGGCGCAGCACGGCGCCGCGGCGCTGGCCCTGCTCGAGAGCGGGCGCGAGACCGTTCACCTGGTGATCACCGATCTGGTGATGCCGGGCGTGGGCGGCCGAGAAGTTGCCCGCTGGACGTCGGCGCACATGCCGGAGCTGCCGGTGCTGTTCATCTCCGGCTATCCGCGGACTTACCTCGAGGCCCACGATCTCTACGACGCGGGGATACCCCTCCTCCGCAAGCCATTCCTGCCCTCGCGGCTGCTCGAAGCCGTGCAGGAGCTCCTCCCTGGAACGCCCGACTACGACCATCCCGCGGCCGAGAACGCCTGACCCGCTCAAATCTCCCAGTTGGACATGACGATGCCCGAGCGCGGCGCGCGCTGAGGGGCGCCGTCCAGGATCATCCGCAGATCGGTCCAGTGCACCCGGTACCCTCGTCCGACCAGGAGGAGGTACGCCGCGGCGAACTCGGTCTGGCACCGGATGGCCAGGCGCCCGACCCGCTCCTGGACCGCCGCCGCGGGAAGCGCGTCGAGCAGGCGATCGAGGGCGGCACCATCGCGCGCGACGAGCTTGAGCACGCGGAGCTCGTCCTTGGGCCGGCCGGCGGCGAGCGGAGTAGAGTGCCACAGGGCGAAGCCCGAGAGCTCCCCACCCTCGCGCACCAGCGTGGTGTCGCCGATGGCCAGATCGCGGGTCAGCTCGAGCTCCCGGCTGAAGTCCACGCCGGGCAGCAGCTCGTCCGTCAGGCGGCGGCATTCCTCGATTCGCTCCGCCGTTCGCGGGCCGACGCCGAGTGATTCGACCGCGGTGGCCGCGCTCCGGCGGTTCACGTCGTGCACCAGGGTCACCGTGAGATGTCCGGGCACCAGACCGATCCGGCTGTAGAACCCGATGTTGTCCACGGTGCGGGGCATGGTCTCCAGGCCGATGGTGCGGGCGCCCTGGGCGCGGAGCCAGTCGATGCCGGTGCGCACCATCAGCGAGCCGAGTCCTTCACCTTGGCGATCGGGGCGGACCGCCAGCGGCCCCATCCAGCCTTCGCTGCCGGAGCGGTGCACCATGTTGAAGGCGACGAGGTGGCCGTCGGCGTCGCGCCAGACCATGGCCCCGCCGCCCGCATCGTCGATGGCGTAGCGCCAGACCAGCGGGTTGAGCTGGGGCACCCGCACCCCGACCAGTCCGTCGCGGCTGTACCGATCGGTAAAGGCCTCGGCGAAGACCCGGTTGAGCGGGTCGATGTCGCGATAGGAGGGCCGGTCGGGCCCGCGCACGCTCCGGTCAGGCCGCCACATCCTGCCCTCCCACCGGCTCGTCGCGGACGATGGCGACGCCACGGCTCAGGTCTAGGCCGACCCGGATGACCCGGTCGAAGCCTTCCCGCACCGAATCGATGTGGGTGATGAGGATGACTTGAGGGAACCGGTCGGCAAGGCTGCGCAGCAGATCGACCACCGCCGAGCGGCGGTCCTCGTCGAGAGATCCGAATATCTCATCGAGGATGAGCAGCGAGAGCGGCTGGCCCGCGCGCTCGGCGATCATCTGGCTGATGGCGAGACGCAATGCCAGGTTCGCGACGTCCTCCTCGCCGCCCGAGATGACCGACTTGGGATCTCCGTCGTCCAGCAGGCTGGTGCCGTAGTCCTCGTCCAGCTCGAGCTCGGTGTAGCGCCCGTTGGTCAGGTCGCGGAGGAAGCCGGAGGCGAGCTCGGAGAGGTCGGGCCGGAGCGTGGCGTTGAGCTCGGTGCGGAGCTCGG
>DATEIR010000181.1:0-12197 GCA_035278885.1 Gemmatimonadales bacterium
CTGGTGCACTGGCAGACCACCGTTCTGGTTCCCGATCTCGTCTCGGCGGCCCACAACATCCGGCGCGGTGGATTTCGGGTGGTTTCCCTTGGCACCGGCGACGCACTCGTCGTGCGCGACCCGGACGGTCACGCGATTCAACTGATAGAGGATCGAGGAGCGGCACATGCGGAGCACTGATCGGGGCGGCGCCGGAGTGGCGACTGCCGTTCGTGCGGACACCCAGGCGAAGACCGGCCCGGCGATGATGCAGGCCATCGCCGTCCATCCCGGCAAGCCCAACTCGATGCATCTGGCCCGGCTCCCCAAGCCGTCGGTGGATGACGTCCCCGAGGGCCGGGGCGTCCTGGTCAAGGTCCTTCGGGTAGGGGTGGACGGCACCGACAAGGAGATCAACGCCGCCGAGTACGGCGCGGCGCCGCCGGGATTCGATTTCCTGGTGACCGGTCACGAGAGCTTCGGCCGGGTCGAGGCGGTGGGCCCCCACGTCAGCGAGTGCCAGCTCGCGGTGGGCGACTACGTGGTGGCGACGGTGCGGCGGCCCGGCTCAAGCATCTACGACCGGATCGGCACCTACGACATGACGACCGACGACGTGTACTACGAGCGCGGGATCAACCTGCTGCACGGCTACCTGACCGAGTACTACGTGGACGACCCCGAGTACATCGTGCGGGTGCCGGCCGGCCTCCGGAACGTGGGCGTCCTGCTCGAGCCGACCACGGTGGTCGAGAAGGGTATCGCCCAGGCCTATGAGATCCAGCGGCGGCTCCGGGTCTGGCGGCCGCACAGCGTCGCGGTCATGGGCGCCGGCACCATCGGGCTGCTGGCCGCGCTCGCGCTCCGGCTTCGGGGGCTCGACGTCACGGTCTTCGGCCTCACACCCAAGCCCTACCTCAACTCGAACCTCGTCGAGGCGCTGGGCGCCCGATACCTGTCCACGGCCGAGCTTCCCATCCTCGACGGTGCCCGGAAGTACGGACCGTTCGACCTCATCTTCGAGGCCACCGGCGCCTCCTCGGTGGTATTCGAGAGCATGCAGGCGCTGGCCAAGAACGGCGTGCTGGTGCTCTCCAGCGTCACCGGCGGCGACCGGATGATTCAGGTGCCGGCCGACCGGATCAACCTCGAGTTCGTGCTGGGCAACAAGGTGATGGTGGGGACGGTGAACGCGAACCGCGAGTACTTCGAGATGGGAGTCAAGGATCTGGCCCAGGCCGAGGCGCAGTATCCCGGGTGGCTCGATCAGCTGCTCACCCATCCGGTGAAGGGGCTGGAGAACTGGCAGCGCCTGCTCGACACGCTGACCAATGCCAAGGGCGCCATCAAGGTCTACTGCGAGGTGGCGGAGGGGTGAGGCGAGCGGCGATCCGCGCCAGCAGGTCGGCCGGCGCCGCGATCCCTTCCAGCTTCCGACGCACCCCGTCGAGCACGCCGGCCTCGAACACGAACTCCTTCGCGCACACCTCGCACACCTGCAGGTGGGCTTCGACCAGGCGCATCTCCTCCGGGCTCAGCTCCCGGTCCAGGTAATCGTCCAGCCGGCGGAACGCCGACTCGCAGGTCATCCGGTCCAAAGACTCGCTCATCTTGCGCCTCGATATAGGTTCGGCTCGGCGCCGGCCCCGCGGCATCGCTTGGGGGATAGCGGACGTCAGGCTGCGGGCTGTCGCCGAGGCTGAAATGCGGGTGGGGCCGGAAAGGTTCCAGGGCGGCCCGCGCTCAGCGGGCCGCCGCCTGAAGGTTGGACCCGGGACGGATCCCGGGTATGCCGGTCTGGATCCGGTACAGGCCGGTGCTGGCGGTCAAGTAAAGCGCTTTCCCGTCCGCGTCGCCGAAAGCGAAGTTGGCATCGTGCTCCGGCGGGACGATCCGGCCCAGGGCCTTCCCCTCGGGGGACAGGATCCACACTCCTCCCGGTGCCGAGACGTAGACGTTGCCCTCTCGATCCACCTTGATCCCGTCGAGCGCGACCGGCTCCGGATCGCTGGTGAAGTCGTAGAAGACGGTCCCCTCCGCGATCGTGCCGTCCGGCTGGACCCGGTAGCGCATCAGCACCTTGCGCGCGAGGTCCCAATTATCCACGTACAGGTACTCCTCGTCGGGCGAGAAGGCGATCCCGTTGGGTCCGCTGAGCTCTTTGGTCAGCAGGGTCACCCGGCCATCCTTTACCATATACACCCCGCTGAACGGCAGCTCCTTGCGCGGGTCGTCGAATGCCTTGGGCAGGCCGAACGGGGGATCGGTGAAGTAGAGCGTCCCGTCGGACCGGTAGACCAGGTCGTTGGGGCTGTTGAGACGCTTCCCCCGGTATCGATCGGCCAGGACGGTGACGTCGCCGCGGCGCTCCAGCCGGGTGACCCGGCGGTTGCCATGCTCGTTGATGGTGAGCAGCCCGTTGCCGTCGAGCGTGAGGCCGTTGGAGCCCGGCTGGTGATAGTCGCCGATGTCGAAGCCGGTGTAGCCGCTCTTGGTGCGGAACACCGACACCGACCCTTCCGGTGACCAGCGATAGATGGTATTGGCGTTGGGGTCGCTGAACAGCAGATACCCATCCGGATGCCAGACCGGCCCTTCGATGAACTGAAATCCTCCGGCGAGCTTCTCCAGCCGGCTACCCGGCGGGATCACCCGGTCCAGGCCCGGGTCCAGCCGGACGACCTTGCCCGTCGTCGCCTCGGCGCCCCCCACCTGCGCCGGGCGATAGAAGTCGAGCGTCGCCGAGCGGATCCAGATGAAGTTCGCCGGAGGACGGGAGAGCGGGCCGTTGGCCCCGAAGATCGCGAGCTGCACCCGCTGGCCTGGACGCGCGTCGCGGGTCAGCACCACGCGGTTGGGCGCGTTGAAGCCCTTGACCAGCTGCCCGCCCGTCTCTCCCAGCACCAGCGGCAGACGGCCGTCCACCCAGATCTCGGCGTAGTCATCGAGGACCAGCTCGAGCACGACGGTCGAGCCGGCCACGCCGAATCCGCCCACCTTCTCCGGCAGAGTGATGCTGGTTCGATACCAGTTGAAGGCCAGACGCCCCTTGGAGCGCCGGGTCTCCAGTGACCCCGGCGCGATGGCTTCCCACCCGGAATCGTCGTAGTCCGCCGCCTCGGCGTGGGGGCTGATGTCGTCGGTCTCGCCCGCCTCCGTCACTTTCACGTCGCTATAGCGCCAGGTGGCAGCCACCAGCGCCGCGCCCTCGTCCGTCCGGAGATCCACCACCGCCGCGGGAAGCACGGCCGGCACGTCCGTCGTCACCTGCGCGGCGGCAGTGGCCGGCGCCAGCGCCGCGGAGAGTCCCGCCAGGAGCGCCATCAGGTCGAGTTGTGGCATCATTGCGCTCCCGCCGCCGTCTGCCGGTCGGCCTGCCTCACCTTGACCACATAATAGAGGAAGGGCGCCCGCACCTCCTTGAACCAGTGCGGCACACCGTTGGGGATGACGACGACGTCCCCGACGTCGAGCTGGCGGGTCTCGCCACCCTGGATCGCGGTCCCGCGCAGCTCCTCCGCGGCGATGTCCTTGACGCCCACGGCGGTGCCTCCAGTGACCAGCGTAGCAGACCCATGAATCACGTACGCGATGTCGGTATCGCGGGTGTGGATTTCGACCATGCCGGGCCCTTCGCGCCGGCTCGCGTGGATCTTGTAGTCACCGACCTCGATCAGGGGCATGCCCTTGGCGAAAGCCGCCTGGACCTCGTCGTGGCCGACGAACCGGACCGAGCCGTCATCCGGCCGTGATCCCGCCACGCCGAGCGACACCACCAGGCCGACCGCCGACAGCAACAGCGTCGCATCGCGCATGGTCCCTCCTAGCGCGCCGCGCTGGTCTTGCCGCCGAGCGCGGCCGCGCCGGCCAGCGCGATGGCCGCGTCCCGGGCGGCGCTGGAGGCGCCGCTCACGCCGATGGCGCCGACCACCTGGCCCTCCACCACGATCGGCTCGCCGCCGTTGAGCGGGGCGGACCAGACGTTGAGGAGAGGGGTGCGGCCACCCACGATCGCGTCCTCCAGGAGCTTGCTGGGCTTGCCGAAGAGCGCGGCCGTCTTGGCCTTCTCGATCGAGATCGTGGCACCCATCGCGAAGGTCGGCTGGAGCCGCTCGAGGTAGATCAGGTTCCCGCCGTCGTCCACCACGGCGACCGATGCGCCTTCGTTGCCCTTCTTCGCCTCGGCGGTGGCCGCCGAGGCGGCCGCCTTGGCCCCTTCCAACGTCAGCGTGCGCTTCGACTCGGTCACCTGTCCCTGCGCCGTGCTCACCACGGCGGGCAGTCCCGCCGCGAGTACCATCCACGTCATCGCTCTCATGGCTCGTCGCTCCCTGGGTGATGTTGTCCACTCGATGGACGCTGCAATGCCGAGGGTGGGCCAAAGGTTCCAGGCTCGACGCCGTCATGGCCCCTGTTTTCCAGGGGCTTTTCGCATGAGGGGGCCCGTGACGGGCGGCTGGCGGGGACGAGATCCGCTCCCCGGCCCCGCGTCGGCGCGACTGCCGTCGCAGCCCCGGGCCAAGATGCAGTTCGCCCGCGAGTCCCTCGCCGCGCGGTCGTGGGTGCAAAGCTCCACGTGTTCGGCGGGAGCCAGGACTGGGGCTATGCGCCCGGGGTGGAGGCGATCAACGGGAACAGCTGCGTGGTGGGCGGGCAGGCGGAGGTGACGCTGGCCGCGGGCGAGCCGTATACACCGCTCGCCCCCTACCGCGCCCCGAGCTCGGGCAGCTCGAACGGCTCCTCGACATACTCCCGCTTCCAGTCCGCGCGGGTCGCGTCAAGCAGCAGCGCCCAGGCCGCGCCGATGGGGTAGAAGGCGACCCGCCGCTTCTCGGACAGGTCGAGCTGCTGCAGCTGACGCCGCAGATCGGCCTGGGCCTCCTCGGCCGCCTGGCCGTAGGGGACGTAATCCGGGAGCCGCCGGAAATCGGCGGAGGGCTCCCCTGACTTTGCGGCCGCGCGCGCGACGGCATACTCGGTGAAGCGCGCCCCGCCTTCCTGCCAGAGCTGGAACTCGAAGTACCGATAATCGGCCTCGCTGAGGAGCGCGCGAAGGGCGGTGCGGTCGTGGCTGACTTCCACGATCGCGGCCCGCCTAGCCTCCGGGCCGGCATCCAGGGCCCGGGCGAGGGCAGTCGCCAGGCTCCGCATGGCGCGCTGAACCGGAAGCGAGTCGTACGGAAAGGCGTAGTTCAGCATCCACTGACCGGTGCTGTCGCCCCGGGCCAGGTCGAGCTTCGCGACGCCCGCCTGGTAGTCCGGCCGAGCGTACTGCCACTGGTGGAAGTGCTCGTGCAGGAGCGTCACGACCCAGATGGTCGAGGACTTTCCGGTGCGCTCGGCCGTGCCGATGACGACGGTGGGCACGCCGCCGACGGCCGGGAAGGTCGCCAGGAGGTTGGGCGGGAACTGTCGCGGGCGGGTCCAGACCTCGGCGCGCAGCAGGGCGTCTCGGCCCAGGGGTGTGAAGTCGCGGGGGTGGCGCTGGGGGGCGACGAGGAACTCGGCGGAGTCGCTGACCAACAGGACCTGGAACTCGGTGTGCCCCCAGCCGGGCCAGATTTGCTCGCAGACCCGAGCGGCGAGCCGCCGGCCTTCGGCGAGACGGACCCGGTCGGCGGTCGGGAGATGGAGCAGCGTCTGGGCGCTCGCGGTTCTCGGGGCCGCGGCCGCCGCCAGGAGCACGAAGCTCAACTCATAGAGAGACAAGCGCATGGTATGCTCCGGGCGAGTGGGTCGCCGAGCGGATGCGCAATCGGACGACGGCGTCGCACTGGGGGCTGCGCAAAGTCGGCGCTCCGGCGGACATCTTGTCGCATTTTCGCTGATTTTCGACCGATTTTCCCCTTTCGCTCCGGGACCGTCGTTCGTAGCGTGCAAGAACCCCCTCCTCACGTGCCCAAGGCGACCAGCCTCGGAGCAGCATGCATCCCTGGATCGAGCGCCTGTATCAGGCCCAGCTGACGTACTTCGAGCATCGGAATCCCAGCCACGCCCGATGGCTGCAGGAGGCCGGCGGCATGCTCCTGTTCGGCACGATCGGCTCCGACGCGGTCCTCCGGCCGGATGGCAGCGTGTGGATCTGCGCCGCGGCCAACTGGGATGACCCGAAGCCGAAGTGGGAGTGGCGCGAGGCCCATGGGGTGGAGCGCTGGGGCGCGCTGGTGCTGGGCGCCGAGCGGGTGCCAGAGGTGGCGCAGCTGCTGCCCGAGCGGCCGGGTGCGGCGCCGACCTGTGCGCGCTGCGCGGGTGGGAGCTACATCCTGGGGACGGCGACGAGTCGGGGGGTGGTGTGTCCGGAGTGTGGGGGGCTGGGGTGGATGGAGCCGCCGGCGGCGTAGGGGGTTTTGTGTGGGCATGCGCATTTTTTCACCCTTTCCCTTGCTCGGGCGCGCCGTATCCTTTGCTGGAGATGCTCACCACTCCGACCTCGGCTCCCGCACCCAAGCTGCTCACGCTGGTGCGGCGCGCGACGCGGGTCCACCACTTAGGCGTGCAGGCGCGGGGTGCGGTTCACAGAGTGTCAACCGCGGGCACGCTCGAGCTGGATGGGCGTCGAGCCGTGCTGGCCGCAGGTCCGCTGAGCCGGCGGCCCCGGAGGCCACCCCGCTCCAGGTCGGGCGCCGCCGGGCAGAAGCTCCCAGTGGCCTCGCGCACGAGGCGCTCGAGTGGCAATCGGCTCGCGGGGTCGGGGTGGGCCTGACGCCTAACCCGCAAATGCAGCCGACAGGCCGGTCGGTCCCGAGCTCCGCTCGGGCTCCGGCCGCCGATGGCGGAGAGCGGAACATAGGGTTGTGCGGCCACGGGCTCGAGAGCCCGCAGCTGATGCGCAAGTCGTTAGGCCGACAGACGACCTTCCGAAAACACAGGCAGGCCCCGCCCCGGAGAACCTCATGTCCCGCTTCGCGGTCGGTGTGCTGGGCGGTATGATGTTCGGCGGCATCGCGGTCCTGAGCATGCTGCCACTGGACTTCCCCGACAAACGCGCCGCCCTGGCGGCGGCGTTCCTCAACCGCTTTGCGATCGGATTCGCCATCGGGGCCGCCGAGCTGGCGTGGCCCGGCTGGCTGGTGGGGCTGACGTTCGGGCTGCTCCTCAGCATTCCAGAGGCGCTGATCACGAAGGCATGGGCCCCCATCGTCGGGATGGGCGCCCTCGGCGGTCTCTTAATCGGGCTGGCAGTCAGCCATTGGGGAATCGCGCAGGCCGCGGGCTAACCCGCGCATGCAGCCGAGACACGCGGGGCGGGCAGCGGCGGCCCGCCGCCCTGCCGCCGAAGCCGGCTGGCGAGACAAAGGATACGTTCGTTTGTAGTGGGTCGTTTGCAGCTGATGCGCCGCTGCCGATCAGACAACCACCGAGTTCCCATGCGCTGTGCCTTCTGCGGAGAAGAACACGACTGGAGCGCGATGGAGCCCAGCTTCGAGCGCCCGGATGCCTACTGGGCCGTCCCCGAAGCGGAGCGCCCGCAGCGCACGCTTGCCGGGAAGAGCGACTGCCGGATCCGTGATGCGGCCGACACCGAGCGGCGGTATTTCCTGCGTGTCCTGTTGCCCATCCCGATTCGCGGCGAGCAGCGGGAATGCCGGTGGGGCATCTGGGTCGAGGTGAGCGCCGCCGCGTTCAAGACGGCGTGGGACCGCTGGGATGATGCCGGTCAGGCCGGCGAGCCGCCGTTCCCTGGTGTGCTCGCCAACAGCATCAGGGGGTACCCTGAAACGGTGGGCCTGCGAGGCCGCGTTCAGCTCACCGGGCCGAGCACGCCGCCGGATTTCACCTTCGACGACGGCGTCGAGCACCCCTTCGCCCAGGAGCAGCGGGATGGGGTCTTTCCAGAGCGGCGACTCGAGTGGCTGATGCAGCGTGCGCATGACTAGTCGCGCGGCGTGGCCGGTGCGCCGTCTCGGTTCCGCTGCCGTGGGCACAGCCCTGCTCGGCATCGCCGCCTGGCTGGCCCTGCGCAACCTGTCGCTGCCCACCCACGATGGCTGGATGTTCTGGGTACCCGTCACGCTCTGGCTGGTCACGATGGGCCTGCTCTGGTGGTGTGCCGCGCTCGGGAGTCGCGCGCCCCGATCGCGTGCTCGCCTGCGGGCGAGCTGGCGGGCCGGGTGGGGGGTCGGGATGGCCGGGCTGGGGGTCGGCTTCGTGGGCCCTCTGGTGCTCGACCCGGAGGCGAGCCTGGGTCCCCTGCTCGGAATCCTGATCACGGGCCCGATCGGCTTCGTCGTGGGGGCGCTCGGCGGGGCCGTGAGCCGGACAACCGCCGAGGCGACAGAGTGACCGTCAACCGCATGGACAACGTCGGCATCGTGGTGGAGAACATCGAGTCCACCGTCGAGTTCTTCACGGAGCTCGGCCTGACGCTGGAAGGGCGTGCCTTGGTCGAAGGAGAATGGGCCGGACGCATCACCGGACTGGGTGACCAACGCGTCGAGATCGCCATGATGATCACTCCCGACGGGCATAGCCGGCTCGAGATCTCACGATTTCTGGAGCCACCCGTGATCGCCGATCATCGGAACGCCCCCGTCAACGCCCTCGGCTACCTGCGTGTCATGTTCGCCGTGGACGACCTCGACGATACGCTCGCCCGGCTCGGCAAGCGCGGCGCGCAGCTCGTCGGTGAAGTGGTACGGTACAGAGACGTGTATCGGCTCTGCTACATACGGGGACCCGAGGGAATCCTCATCGGGCTGGCCGAACAGTTGGGACAGCAGACGTCCCGCGCAAATCCAGTGGCACGGTGAGCTTTGCGAGCTTGGGCATAGCCACCTGTGCTGTCGGGCTCACCAACCAGAGGTCCACGTGCTCATGAGCCAGCTAGCCCTGGGCGGCATTGTGCTGGGCATGGTCCTATGGATCGTGCTGTCATTCGTGGCCGTGGCCCGTTATCGGCAATCGGACGTCTCGGGACTCGCCTGTCTGATCGCGCCGATCTTCGTGGAGAGCCCGAGCTACTTCCGACCTGAAGGACAAGTGCTCCGCTATTGCGCGTGGCTGTCCCTTCGCCTCAGCATGACCGCATTGGGATTCTATCTCTTCTTCAAGGATTGAGCGTCCATTCTCGAGCTGGCCATTCTGATCGCGGCTACCCTCGGCGGCATGAGCGGCTTGCACCTCTACTGGGCGGCGGGCGGCCGCTGGGGCCACTCGGCCGCACTCCCCGAGCGGGACGGGCGGCCCGCCTTCGAGCCGGGCTTGGGGAATACGCTGCTGGTGGCCGCACTGCACGCGCTAGCCGCTGTCGTGGTCCTCGGTCGAGTCGGGCTCGGACCGGCGGCGCACATCGGGAGCCTGACCCACGTCGGCACGTGGGCGGTCGCGGCAGCATTCCTGCTGCGCGGTATCGGGGACTTTCGCCTCATGGGCCTGTTCCGGCGCAACCGCGATACCCGGTTCGCGCGATGGGACCGCCGAGTCTATACCCCGCTGGCCTTGACGCTGGGAATCGCGGTCGCGATCATCGCGGCCGGCACTCCCTAGCACGCGGACGTAGCCGGGGACGAGTCCCGAGCACCGCGTTCCGGGGCCAAGGCTGCACGAGGCTGCATTTGCGACGCTGTGGGTGCCTTTCCTGTCGCATTTCCGACACTTCGCGGCCTCGGGACTCAGCTTCCGGTCCTACGCCGGTTCCCATATCTTTGAGCTATCCCTCCCACAACGAGTGCCGCCATGATCCGCCTGTCCGGTGTGCGGTGTCTTGCCATCAGCATGGTCGGCGCGCTGATGGGATGGTGGAGCAGCGTCAATGACGGCACGACCATGACGCACTATCGTGGCCTCTCTCACGAGGCTCTCCTGCAGGAGCTGGCCCAGCACAATGACGGCCGCCTGGCTCCGGCGCTCACCGGCGGCCTGGTAGTGGTCCTCACTGTGGTTGTGCTGGTGGACGCGCTGACGGGAGCGTTCGAGATCGCCTCGCGCAGGATCAACCCGGACGACAGCACACCGGGCCCGGCCGCCTGACCGCCCCCTCTTCTCTCGTGTGCCGTCGGCCCCGACCTGGCCCGCGCGTCTGGTGAGCCCGGAGCTGCTGGCGCTCCCGCCCCGGCTCCTTCACCTTTAGCGATCGATCGATCCGACTCGCTTCAAGAGGTGGAACATGGCTGCACCATCATGGCAGGTCTCGGGTCAATATTACGAAACCTGCAGCTGCGATTTCGTCTGTTCCTGTGTCCCGGGTGGCCTGGCAGTGAGGCCGACCCAAGGGTTCTGCACGGTGGCGATGGCGTTTCAGATCGAGCGCGGCGTCTACGGTTCAGTCGAGCTCGACGGGCTCGGCTTCATCGTGCTCCTCTGGACACCGGAGGAAATGGGCAAGGGGAACTGGTCGGTCGGCGTCATCGCGGACGCGCGGGCGAGCGCCGAGCAGCACGCCGCCATCGCCTCGATCGCGAGCGGGTCCGCGGGCGGGCCCATGGCGGCCCTCTCCGCCCTGGTCGGGAAGTTCCTGGGCGTGGAGTCGGCGCCGATCCGGTTCGACCGCGCCGGCGCCAAATGGTCGGTCACCGCGGGAACGCTGGTCGACATGGCCGCCGAAGGGGCGATGGGGCTCGACCCCGCCAACACCGAGCCGATCCATCTGGAGAACACGGGCCATCCTGCCGCCAGCCGGTTTGCCCTCGCTCGTGCACTGAAGAGCCATGTGGACGCTCTGGGGGTCAGCTGGAATGACACAAGCGGAAAGAACCACGGCCAGTACGCTCCCTTCTCCTGGCGAAGCGCGTAGCCGCGTCCTCATCGCGAGCTGCGTTGTCCTCATCGCCGCGCTGGCCTGGGCCTACCTGGTTCACCTGAATCGTTCCATGGTGTCCCCCGCCGACGGCCACTCGACGATGGCCGCGATGGGCATGGTGATGGATAGGCCGTGGGGCGCGGGCGATCTGCTGCTGACGTTCGTCATGTGGTCGGTGATGATGGTCGGCATGATGGCCCTGTCGGCGCTGCCCGTCCTCCTCCTCTTTGCCCGGATGCACGCGCAGCGGGATCACGGGATGGCCCCGGCCGTGCCGTCGTTCGGCGTCGGCTACCTGGTGGTCTGGCTGGGGTTCAGCGCCTGTGCGACCGCCGCGCAATGGGGCCTGCACCAGGGGGCGCTGCTCTCATCCACGATGGCGACCACGAGCACCACGATCGCCGGTGTCATCCTTATCGTGGCCGGCGTGTATCAGCTGACCCCGCTCAAGAACCGATGCCTGGCCCGATGCCAGAGTCCGCTGGGATTTCTGATCGGCCACTGGCGCGACGGACCGAGCGGCGCATTCCTGATGGGATGGCGGCACGGCATCTTCTGCCTGGGCTGCTGCTGGGCGCTGATGCTCGTGCTCTTCGTGGTCGGCGTCATGAATCTCGCCTGGGTCGGCGTCCTCACGCTCTTCATTCTGGCCGAGAAGCTCGGGCCGGCCGGTGCCCGGATCTCCCGGGCCGGCGGCGTGGTCCTGCTCGCTTTGGGAATCGCGCTGGTCTCCGGATGGGCCTAGCCTGGGGGAGCCGCGCCCGGCGAGATCGGCAGGACGCTCTGTACGTCGGTAGCAGGTAAGGGCCGAACGAGTAGGCGAGTCAGCCTCCGGCCGGCCGAACAGAGGAAGGGTTGATTCACAGACCCGCGGACGGAGGTGTGCCATGGAATCGCACGGATGGATGCCCATCGTCATAGTGCACGACGCGCCGACGCACCATGTCACGGTTCACCCCGATACCGCGCCGCCACAGGCCACCGCGACACCACCGCCCCGCGCGGCCTGGGAGCAGCGCGTCGGCACGGCGCTTCGCCGGCCGGACGGGTCCTTCGACCTGCTGCTCATGGCCGTACCACTGCGCGGTCGTCTCCGGATGCGTCCTCCGCAGCCGGGGGAGCTTCCGGATCCGACCGCCCCACGGGAGGGCTGAGCCATGCCGCTTCACTACCGGGTGCTCTGGCGCGACGCCGCTCGGCACGGGATCTACACCCTCCACTGGGATGCGATCAAGTCGACCTCCTATGTCGTGATCACGGCGGCAGAGGCGCAGCTGCCCGAGGAGCCGCGGTTCACCATGCCGGTCTGGAAGTTCATCGGGGATGCCCGGTTCATGCAGGCGACGAACGTGGCCCCGTTCGACGGCGGCGTGCAGTGGTCGCTGCACTGGTTCGACCTGGTCGATGAAGGCGCGTTCCCGTATCTCAACGTCTGGACGGACATCACGGTGTTCGACGCCGGCGATCCCGCCGGTCAGGG
>DATEIR010000182.1:0-35103 GCA_035278885.1 Gemmatimonadales bacterium
CGAGAGGCGGGCGAGCCGCGCCTCATCTGCGGTCGGCACCCTGGCAGCTTTAGCACCCAAGCGACTATCCTCTTTACCCGCAGCGGGATGAGCCGAGGTCGGCTGCGGAGCGCTGGCCCCCTGCACCGCGGGCTCCGCCTCGCCCATGCGCTGGGCCAGATCGCCCACCCGGTCCAGCAGGACCAGGGTGAGGAGGATCAGAGTGGTCAGGGGAAGTACAAGGCGACGCATGGTCAACTGAATATGGGCAAAGGCCGCGCCACCCCGCCAGCAGCGCTGGCGCAAGGTGGCACAGATGCCTAACATACCGCCGCCCGCGCGGTCGTGCGCGGCCTGACCGCGCGGAGGACCGACTGAAGCCGATGGAGCGTTTTGCCCGCGTGCTGGTACGCTGGCGGTGGGTGGTGCTGGCCGTCTGGGCGGTTATCGGCGCGGTGGCGATCGTGCGCGCACCGGCTACCCCTGCCCTCCTCAACATCCGCGGCGGCAGCGCTCGGGAGACCGAGGCCTCGCGGGCGGAAACCCAGCTCAACGCCCGGTTCAGCCGGCCCATCGGCGAGTTCTTCGCAGTCACCCTCGAGGGGCCCGGGCCCCTGGACCAGGGCGCGGGCCGAGTGGTTCTCGATTCCCTGATCGAGGGTTTGGCCCACCAGCCGTACGTGCGGGGGCTGGTGTCGTATCCCGGCACCAACGACAGCACCTTCCTCAGCCGCGACCGGCGCTCCACCTTCGTCATCGTCGCGCTCAACCTGCCCACCAGCGACAGCGCGGGAGCGCTGGTGCCGGTGGCCCGCTCGGCCGTGCGCGAGATCCTGGCCCGCATTCCCGACGGCCCGCGCTACACGGCTCTGGTCACCGGACGAGCGCCGCTCGATCTCGATGTGCGCTCGGTCGTCACCGACGACAGCGCCCGCGGCGAGAAGAAGCTCCTGCCGCTCACGCTGGTCATCCTCGTGCTCGCCTTCGGCGCGCTGGTCGCGGCCGTGCTGCCGCTGGTGGTCGGCGTTCTCGCCATCGCCATTTCCCTCACGCTGATCGGGTTGATCGCTCGGGTCACGCCGATGTCGGTCTTCGTGCTCAACATGACCACGATGATCGGGCTCGGAGTCGGGATCGACTACTCGCTGCTGGTGGTGACCCGGTTCCGGGAGGAGCTGGGACGCGGCCTGCCGCGCCGCGAGGCGGCGATCGCCACGCTGGTGACCGCGGGCGAGGCGGTGATCACCTCCGGGCTCACCGTCGTCGTCGGCTTCGGCGCTCTCCTCCTCACCCCCGCGATCGAGACCCGCAGCGTGGGCCTCGGCGGGCTCATCGTGGTGGCGGTGGCGGTGCTCCTGTCGGTCACCCTGCTCCCCGCCCTGCTCGCCCTGCTGGGCCGGGACATCGATCGCCCCCGATGGATGGCACGCCGGCTGGCGTGGTACCACGCGCCGCAGGTGTGGGAGAAGTGGGCCCGCACGCTGAGCCGCCACCCGATCCGCGCCATGGGGTATGGCGGCCTCACCATCGCCCTGCTGACCCTGCCGGCGTTCTGGATCCGCATCGGCCTGCCATCCCGGAATTGGTGGCCCAGCGGCACCGAGGCCGGCCGAGGGCTGGACGTGCTCAGCCGGATGGGTGTGGCCGGCTACATCCAGCCGATCCGGATCCTGGTCGAGGCCCCCGAGCCGCGTACCATGGTGCAGGCGCAATCGCTGCGGGGACTGCGCGCCCTCAGCGACTCGCTCCGGGCGGACCCTCGAGTACGCGAGGTGCGCAGCCTGGTGGACCTGGTCCCCGGTCAGTCGCTGCTGGCGTACTCGGTCCTGTACAGCGATCTCGAAGCGGCCCGGCGGGACTACCCGGATTTCCTGGACGCTTACCTCAGCAGCGACCGCCGGCTCGCCTTGATGGACGTCATCCTGGCGGACACCACCTCGCTCACCTCGGCGCAGCGCGTGGTGGTGCGCGCGCGGGAGCTGGCGCGGACGCCGCTCCGGAGCACCCGGGGCCTGAGCATCGAGGTGGGCGGGTACGCCGCGGCGGCGTACGACTTCCAGGAGGACCTGCTGGAGCTGTTTCCGGAGCTGGTGGGCCTGATCCTGGCGGCCACGGTCATCATGCTCGCCCTGGCGTTCCGCTCGGTGCTCGTCCCGATCAAGGCCATCATCATGAACACGCTCTCGGTGAGCGCCACGTTCGGGCTCATCGTGCTGGTGTTCCAGCTTGGCTTCGGCTCGTCGGTGTTCGGGCTGGATGGACCCACTTCGGCGGTGTTCGTGGTGGTGCCGGTGCTGGTCTTCGCGGTGGTGTTCGGGCTGAGCATGGACTACGAGGTGTTCCTGCTGAGCCGGATCAAGGAGGCGTACGACCGTTCGGGCCGGAACACCCAGGCGACCATGGAGGGACTCAGCGCCACCGCCTCGGTCATCACCTCCGCGGCGCTGATCATGATCCTGGTGTTCGGCATCTTCGCCTTCGCCCGGGTGCTGGTGATGCAGCTCCTCGGGTTCGGACTGGCGGTGGCGGTGCTGCTCGACGCCACGGTGATCCGGATGGTGCTGGTGCCGGCGTTCATGCAGGCGATGGGGCGGTGGAACTGGTGGCCGGGCGTCGGGGCGGCGGGCCCGGCCAAGCGGCGGCCCAGGGGCACGCCGGTCGGCTGAGTCAGCGACGCAGCTCGGTACGAACCATCGTTTTCCCCACTCGCGACAGCTGGCCCGCCAGGGTGACCAGTCCCCACCCCAGCAGCACGATCAGCATCAGCACGCCGGCCACTGCCACCGCGCCGAACCCGCGCCGACGATCCTCGCGTTCGGTGGCGGGCTCCGGCAGCGGAACCCGATTGCCGCGCTTGACCATCTCCCAGGCCTGGCGCCGGAGCGCCGGCTCGTCGGGCTCGTCGACCGCGTCGGGCATCAGCTCCCCGAGGCCCGCGCCCGGCGGCAGGTAGCGGGCGCGCTCGGCCCAGGCGGCGCGCACCTCGGGGTGCCGGCCGACCGGCTGCCAGCTCTGCCGCGCGGCGTCGAACACCGGCGTCTCGGGCGTGACCACCGCCGACTCCAGAGCGTCGAGCACGGCCTCGACATCGGGAAGCTCGAAGTCGCCGGCGGGCGGGTTGGCGAAGCGGAACCGACCGCTCACCGCTTGGCCTCCAGCCAGTTGGACCCCACCCCCAGATCCACCACCAGCGGCACGGCCAGCTCCGCCGCGCCCTCCATGTGGGTGCGGACCAGGGCGCGCATGGTGTCGAGCTCCGCGGGCGGCACCTCGAAGACCAGCTCGTCGTGCACCTGGAGCAGCATCCGGCTCGCCAGGCCCTCTTCGCGGATCGCATCGTGGATGTGGATCATGGCGAGCTTGATGAGATCGGCGGCGCTCCCCTGCAGCGGGGAGTTCTGCGCGGTGCGCTCTCCGTAGGCCCGCAGGTTGAAGTTGCGATCGCGAATCTCGGGGATATACCGCCGCCGATTGAAGAGCGTCTCCACGTAGCCCTGCTCCCGAGCCAGCTTGACCTGGCGGTCGAGAAAGGCCCGCACGCCCGCGAAGCGCTCGAAGTACCGGGCGATGAACGCCTTCGCGTCCTCCTGGCTGATGCCGAGCTGCCGGCTCAGCGCGAAGGGGCCCTGTCCGTAGATGGTGGCGAAGTTGATCGTCTTGGCCCGGGCCCGCATCTCCGAGGTGACCTGCTCGACCGGCACGCCGAAGATGAGCGCGGCGGTCTGGCGGTGAATGTCGCCGCCCTGGTGGAAGGCCTCGATGAACGCCGGATCGCCGGACAGGTGGGCCATCAGGCGCAGCTCGATCTGAGAGTAGTCCGCCACCAGGAAGACCCAGCCCTCCCTCGGCACGAACCCGCGCCGGATCTCCTCGCCCCGGGGCGTGCGGACCGGAATGTTCTGCAGGTTCGGCTCGGAGCTGCTCAGCCGGCCGGTGGCGGCGCCGACCTGGCTGTAGCTGGTGTGAATCCGGCCGGTCTGCGCGTTGATCCGGGCCGGCAGCGCGTCCACGTAGGTGCTCTTGAGCTTCTGCAGCTCGCGGTAGTCGAGGATCAGCCGGGGCAGGTCGTGCCCCATCGCCGCGAGCTGCTCCAGCACGTCGGCGTCGGTCGAGGGGCCGGTCTTGGTCTTCTTCAGCACGGGAAGCTGGTGCTTCTCGAACAACACGGTCGCGAGCTGGCGCGGCGAGTTCAGGTTGAGGTCCACGCCCGCCACGCGGGCGATGTCCTCCTCCAGCCGGCGGAGGTCGGCGGCCAGCTCGCCGCCCATCCGGGTGAACAGATCCCGGTCGACCCGGATGCCCTCCCACTCCATGTCCACCAGCACCTCGACCAGCGGCATCTCGATTTCCCGCAGCAGCGGGTCCGCCGCCATCTCCCGGAGCGACGGGGCGAAGAACTCGTGCAGGGCCAGCACCGTGCCCGCGTCGGAGCCGCAGTACTCGGCGGCCGCGAGGATCGCCACCTCGGCGAAGGGGACCTCCGCCTTTCCCCGCCCGGCCACATCCGCGTAGGTCTTCATCGCGCGGCCGAGGTGTTCCAGGCAGAGATTGTCGATGGCGTGCGAGCGGCGACCCGGATCGAGCACGAAGCTCGCGAGCATCGAGTCGTACGCCGCGCCATCGAGCTCGATGCCGACGCCCCGCAGCACCTGCCAGTCGTACTTGATGTTGTGGGCTGCCTTGGGGACCGAGCGATCGGAAAGGAGCGATCGGAGCGGCGCCATCACCGGGTCGGACAGGGGCGGCAGGTTCCGCACCGGACTGGGCGCGGCGAGCTCGCCACCGACGGGCCGGTGGGCGAGCGGGAGATACCAGACCTCGGTGGGGCTGGCCGCGAGCGAGAGTCCCACGATCTCGGCGTCGCGCGGCTCGATGCTGGACGTCTCGACGTCGAGCGCCACCAGCGGCGCGCGTCGGAGCCGCTCGACCAGCGCCGGAATCTCGGCGGGGTCCTCGATCACGCTGACTTCGAGCTGCGGCGCCGAGTCGAGCGCGAGCCAATCGCCGGCGGTCAGCGTCCCGCTGGAGGAGGCCGGCTCCGCCGCATCCGCTTCCGCCGCCTCCGCGACCGTCGTGGCCCCCGCGGCGGTGCCGTCGCCGGCGGGCGCGGCGGGTACACCACCCTGCCCCGCCAGCTTCCGCGCCAGGCTGTAGAACTCCAGCTCGGTCAGGATCCTGACGGCGGCCTCCTGGTCGGGCTCCTGCAGCGTGAGACGGGAGACGTCGAGTTCGATCGGCACGTCGCGCTTGATGGTGACCAGCTCCCGGCTCAGGCGGGCGTTATCCGCCTGCCCCAGCAGCGCCTCGCGGGTGCGCTTGGCGCTCACCTCGGCCGCGTGGGCCAGGATGGCGTCGAGATCGCCATACTCGAGCAGCAGCTTCTGGGCGCCCTTCTCGCCGATTCCCTTGACCCCGGGCACGTTGTCGGAGCTGTCGCCCACCAGCGCGAGGTAGTCCACCACCTGGCCCGGCGGCACGCCCAGGCGCTCGTTGGCGTTGGACTCGTCGACCCAGGTCTCCTCCACCGCCGCGGGGCCGCCGCGGCCGGGATTGAGCAGCGCCACGCGCGGCCCGATCAACTGGTAGAAGTCCTTGTCTCCCGAGACGATCACCGCCTGCACTCCCGCGTCGGCGGCCGCGGTCGCCAGCGTGCCGATCACGTCGTCGGCCTCATATCCCGGAACGGTGACCAGGGGGACTCGAAACGCCGCGAGCAGGGTGCGGATGCGCTCCAGGGCCCGGTCGAAGTCGGCCTGAAGCTCCTCGTCCAGTTTTTCCCGGGTGGACTTGTAGTCGGGATACCGCGCCTCGCGGAACGAGGTACCGGCATCGTTGATCCAGGCGACGTAGTCGGGGCGGTACTTCTCCCGGAGCCGAAGCAGGAAGTTCGCCACGCCCCATGCGGCCGAGGTATTCTCGCCTTTGGAGGTGCGGAGAGGACGCGAGATCATCGCGAAGAAGGCGCGATAGATCAACGCGTAGCCGTCGACCAGGAAGAGACGCGGGGCCATCGTGGAGGTGGACTTACTCCCGTCGGACCCGGATCAGGGCTCGCTCGTACTCCGCCCGCGAGCCCGCCGTGAGTCGAAGGCGGCCGAACCCGGTCTCGTCCAAGAAGTAGAGATCCAGCCGGAGGTTCGTGTAGCTCCAGCGCACCACCCGATTGCCGGTGCCGGGGGTATTCTCGATCGACTCGTCGGGCGGGCCGAGCGTGATGTACACCTCGCCGCGGTCGGTGCGCCAGCCGGGAACGCCCTCGTCCTTGAAGCGCTGATTGGCGCCGGTGATCCGACCGAAGTACTGGTTGAGCGCCTCGTTCTCCGGCGTCGCCGTGTTGGGGTCGGTGGCGGCGTAGAACTCGCGCCAGAGCCGGCCGCGCTCGGACGGCGGCGCGCGGCGCAGCGCGCTGATCCGGTCGTCCTGCCCGAAGTAGCGCAGCAGGTCCAGCATCTCGTCGAAGTTGGTGACCACCCAGGCCTGGGTGAAGGACACCAGGGCCGAGGTGCTCTTCTCGCCGGCGCCGCCGCCGATGACCAGCTTCAGCTCCCCCAGCGACACGCTGTCCGGAGCGAGCCGGATCACCTGGCTCTCGACTTCCCTGCCCCCGCGGAACCGGAGCGAGTCGTGGTAGATCGGCTTCTCCTGCTCGTCGAAGACCTCGAACGGGACGGTGGTCGGACCGTTGAAGCTGTAGCCTTCGATGTACGCGAGCAGCGTATCGCTACCGTAGCCGACCGCGCCGCGGGGATTGAGCACCAGGTTGACCGGATCGGCCCGGTTTCCCCGCCCCGTCGCCTGATACACCAGGATGGGAGAGCTGGTCGTGGCGTGACCCAACTTGGGCGCGGTGTAGGAGCCGGTGGCGCTGCTCTCGGCGGTCGAGCCGGCATCACGCACGGTGACGGTGACCTTGTATTCGCCGGGCACCAGACGCAAGATCTGCTGGAAGAGGACGCTCTCGTCGGCGCGCTGGGTCTCCTGGAAGGTCGCGACCCGGACCACCTCCTCGCGCGCCAGCTCGACCGGCCGAGATCCATCGCGGGCGAAGGAGATGCTCACCCGATAGCGGGCCACGAAGGTGTTGCCCTCGCGCTGGAACGCGAAGGATCGGTTCTCCAGGGAGAGCCCCAGCACGGCCACCACCGAATCCCCGGTTCCGGCCGCAAACGCCACGCTGCCGACGAACGGCATCGGATCGCCGGCGGCGAGTCGCCCAAGGCGTTGATAGAACTGCTGGGCGTTGAGCAGCGCGGTGAGGGTCTCGGTGGGACGAGGCTGCGGCTCGCTGCCGACCCGTTTCCAGTTGCCGCATCCCAGTGCGGCGACCATGACCGGCGCGAGGACCAGCCGACGCATCAGTGTGAACCCCCAAGGGGCGAGGTGAGCCGCGCGGAGCGCGGTGGCCGAAGGTTAGCCCCGGCCGAGGAGCACCGTCAAGCAGCCAACTTGCTGCCCGGTGCGAGATTAACTAGCTTGGCGGATCCATGAGCGCCGACAACATGGTAGGTCGCACGGTCGCCGGGTACCACCTCGCGAAGTACATCGGCGAGGGCGGGACCGCCACCGTCTATCGAGCCGAGCACCCCGAGAAGGGATCGGCCGCGGTCAAGCTGCTGCGCCCGAGACTGGCGCAGGACCCGATCGCGGTCAAGCGGTTCCTGCGGGAGGCGGAATACGGCTCCCGGGTCACCCATCCCAACATCGTCCGCACCTTCGACTACGGGCAGGCGGACGGCCTGCACTACCTGGCCCTGGAGTGGGCCCAGGGCGAGCCGCTGGAGGAGTTCGTCAGTCGCTCCGGCAAGCTGGCCCCGGCCCTGGTCGCCACCATCGTGGAGCAGCTGGGGGGCGCCCTCGGCGCCGCGCACAAGGCCGGGATCATTCATCGCGACCTCAAGCCGGCCAACATCATGTACGACCCGGCCGAACAGCGGGCCCGGCTGCTCGACTTCGGGATTGCGCGGGACGCGGAGCTGAGTCCGGAGGAGCGGCTGACTCGCGCGGGCTTCTTCGTCGGCACGCTGCAGTACGTGGCTCCCGAGACGTTGAGCGGCGAGTTGGTGAACGAGCAGGCGGACGTCTACAGCCTGGCCACGATCGCCTACTATCTGCTGACGCAAACGCACCCCTTTGCCGGGAAGAGCCCTCGGGAGTTGTTCCAGCAACTACTTACTCAGGCCCCGATTCCCATCAATCAAGCGGTCAAGGGACTACGGTTCTCTCCCCAGATCGAAGCCGCCGTCATGGGGGGGCTGGATCGGGATCTGAGCAAGCGGTTCAAGACGGTGGACGATTTCGCCAAGGCGTTCTGCACCGCCGTCAGGGCGGAGCCCAAGCGCTCCGGCTTTCTCTCGTCGATCTTCGGCAAGGGCAAGGAGTGACCGATGCCGACCGGGACCGGCTCCGCCGGCTCCTGCTCGAGCGATCGGTACGATTCGGCGACTTCACGCTCGCATCCGGGCGTCGCTCTTCCTACTACATAGACTGCCGGCCCAGCACGATGAGCGCCGAGGGCCTGACACTGATCGGCCGGCTCGGGCTGGAAGCGATACAGGCTCGAGCCTGGCGCCCCAAGGCGGTTGGCGGCCTCACCATGGGGGCCGACCCGGTCGCCTACGCGATTGCGGCCGCGAGCTGGGGCGGCGGCCTCGTGCTAGACGGATTCAGCGTGCGGAAGGAGGCGAAGGAGCATGGGGCCGGGCGCCTGATCGAAGGCAACTTCAGTCCGGGCGATTCCGTCGTCGTGATCGAGGACGTGATCACATCGGGTGGCTCGGCGCAGAAGGCAATCGACGCGGTGGAATCGGCAGGCGGGGCTGTGCTTGGCATTCTCGCGGTGGTCGACCGGGGGGAAGGGGGCCGGGCGATGCTGGAATCGAAGGGCAGGGAAGTAGTAGCACTGATCACTTCTCATGACCTTGGTGTAGACCAGCCCTAAGGCAGGAGGAGATGGATTTCGATAGCCAGGTGAAGGTCTCGGTGTACCGCCACTTTGCCGACACCGGCGAGGCACCGTCGACCGTGGATGTCGCCGGACGCCTCGGCTGCGACAGCGCCGAGGTGGTCGACGCGTACACCAGGCTCCGATTGCAGCGGGTTCTGCTGCTCGAGGAAGACGGTTCCACCATCCGGATGGCACCACCCTTTTCCGGCGTGCCCACGCCGCACCGCGTCGAATCGGCGGGCCGCTGGTACTTCGCCAACTGTGCCTGGGATGCGCTGGGGATTCCGGCGGCGCTGCACCGCAGCGCTGTGGTGTACACCGAGTGCGGCCTGTCGGGTGAGCCGCTCCGCCTCGAGATCGGGAGCCGGGGTCCGGAGCCCAGCGACTGGCTGTTTCATAGCCTGGTTCCGGCGGCCAGATGGTGGGTCGACCTCGTCTTTACCTGAAGCACGATGCTCCTCTTCCGGTCGGAAGAGCGGGTCAGCGAGTGGTGCCGCCGGCGAGGCGTCGACCCCCGCCCGCTGGTGACCATGCCGCAGCTCTGGCATCTCGCCGACGCGTGGTACAGCACCCGCCTGGAGCCGAACGCGAGGCGTCCGGGACCCGACGAGATCCGCGGCATCTTTGCCCGCATCGGGCTGGCCGATCCCTTCTGGGACCCCCAGGCCGACACCTTCGCCGGGCCCTGTTAGCGGCAACGACTCACTTCACCCCTGATCCGACGTCAGCGGCGGCATCTGCCGGTCGCAGCGCCAGGGGACCGACCAGAATCCCCGCCGGCTCCCGAATCCACCAGGCGCCAGTCGCGCGGCGCTCGTCACGAGTGCTGAAGCGATAGCGGTAGAGCCGGGCCCGGACCCATCGGGGCGGTGCGGCGGGGAAAGGGTTGTACCGCAACAGCCGGAGTGTGGCCCGGTCGCCCTCGAGCAATCGCCGCAGCAGCGGCAACAGCCAGCCGTCGCCGTACGCAGGTGCCAGCGCCACGAACCACATGAGCCAGTCGAGTCGCAGGTGGTACGGCGCGATCTGGGGCGGGCGGCGGCGCGGATCTCCCGGCTTGCCGAAGAACTCGTACTCCCGCCAGTCCTCCTCCCGGGGCCGCTCGGCCCCCGCGCCCTCCAGCACGACCTCCTTCCGGCGCCGCGTGATGCTCCCGAACGCGCCGTAGGTATTCACCAGGTGCAGCCGGTTGAAGCTGAAGTTCATGAGCTGGTGCCGGCCGAACAGGTTGCGCACCGGCCAATAGCTCAGGAGCACGACCAGCGCGGTCAGCGTCGCGGCCGCACCGACGAACCAGGTCGGAGCGGCGAACGGGTGCTGCGAAACCGGCGCCAGGCCTCCGACGAACCCGTCGGGCAGCGCCGACGAGGCCACCACCAACGTCACCAGATTCAGAAAGGCATAGTTGCCGCTCAGCATCAGGTACGCCTGGGTGGCGATCATGACCACGGCGCCGATGCCGGCGATAGGCTGAGGCAGCAGTAGCGCCGCCGGCGCGGCCAGCTGGGCGAGGTAGTTGCCGAGGACCTCGAGCCGGTGGAACCAGCTCGGCATTCGGTGCGCGAACCAGCTGAGCGGGTTCGGCATCGGCTGGGTTTCGTGGTGGTAGTCGAGACAGGTGAGATCCCGCCAGCAGCGGTCGCCGCGGAGCTTGATCAGTCCCGCGCCGAGCTCCACCCGCAGGGCGAGCCAGCGGAAGAGGAGGAGGATCGGCAGGGGCGGAGGCATGCGGGCGTTGCCCAGGAAGACGGCGAGGAACCCGGCCTCGAGGAGGAGACTCTCCCACCCGAAGGAGTAAAACCGCTGCCCCACGTTGACGATGGAGAGATAGAAGGCCCACAGTACCAGCCAGACCAGCACCGACGTCCAGAGCGGCGCCGCGGCGGGAAGTCCGAGCAGCGTCGCCGCGGCGAGCACGACACCGGTCCATCCCACCAGCCGGAGCAGGCGATCGGAGTAGCCGAAGTGGAAAAGGCTGGGCGCGTCCCGAAACCGGGTCTGCGCGAGATATCGGGGGACCGGAAGCAGCCCGCGTTCCCCCAGCAGCGCCGGGAACTGGTGGAGCGCGTTCGCGAACGCCAGGAGGTACACTGCCGCGAGCCCGCGCTCGAGCACCAGCCGGGCGAACCAGTAGTCCGGCGCCGCGAACCAGTCCATGGAGTGGATTTAGCTCGGCCGGCCGGAAGGAGAAAGGCCGCCCGACACAGCGGCTGCAGGGTGTCGGCCCACCGCGCACCGGGAGTCACGGCAATCGAGTCAGCGTCAGACTGTCGCCGCCGGTCGTGGTGAGCGGTGCGGGGAAGGCCGGTGCCATCCGGGTCTGGGTCGTGCTCCCCAGCCATGACGCCGCCAGGGGACACGCGTCGTCCGCGACATAGGCGTATTCGGTCCGGCCGGCCGCCGCCGCGCTGACCGTCATCCGCTCGGGACCCGCCGGAACGGTTCCGCTCCGGCTCCCGGTCCACGCCGCGGTCAGCACCCGGTGCTCGCGTCCACCCGAACGCTCGACCCTGGGCGGCGCGTAGGTCGAAATCACCCGTTCCGAGCCGGTCTCCCCGTTCTGATTGGTGACCCAGGCCGTCGTGTCGACCCGCGCACCCGCCGAGCCGTCCGCGCGCTTCCAGGGGGCAAACAGAAAGCGGGCGAACCGGTCGAGCGGGCGCACGCCCGGGACCAACCCGGGCGAGGTCAATCCCACGACGTCGCCATCGGGCTCGACCCGGCCCTGCCAGCGGCTCCCCGCGCCGCCGGCCGCGTCCGGGAGGGGACTGCCATCGGCGCGGGTGACGAGCAGCGAATCGAGGACGAGCTCCAGGCGACGAACGGGAACCGAGTCGGTGAGCTGCACAGTCAACACTCCTGCGGAGTGGATCGGGATCGTCTCGTGGCTCACGCTGTGATGCGCCACCTGAATCCGGACGACGCTGCCGCGATACTCGACGCGGTACCGGCAGGTAACTGGAGCCCGTCCCGTTGTTGCGGGGACGACCGCGACGGCCGCGAACACCACAGAGGTGAGGCGCATAATCGTCTCCCAGCGGGCGAGTGGTGCAGATCGAAACGGTCAGATGTCATGACGGGCGACGGAGTAAGGATGATTCAGCGGGCTATATTGCCGCACCATGAGCGACGCGGGGCGGGATCCCGACGCGGTGGTCATCGGGTCGGGACCCAACGGGCTGGTGGCGGCGTGCGTGCTGGCCGGTGCGGGGCTGGATGTACTGGTGCTCGAAGCGCACCCGGAGCGCGCAGGCGGCGCCGTCGGCAGTGAGGCGGCGACTCGCCCCGGCTACGTGCACGACGTCGGGGCGGCGTTCTTCGCCTGGGGCGCCCTGAGCCCCGCCTTCCGATCACTTCTGCTCGAGCGACACGGGCTCCGGTGGCGGTGGGCTCCCATCCAGAGCTGCCATCCGGCTCCGGACGGAAGCGTGGCGTCCATTGTCCGGGAGCCGAGCGGGAGCGAGCCCGGATTCGGCAGCGTTCGCGACACCGAGCAGTGGCGGCGCTTGGCCGGGTGGTACCGCGGCATCGAGCCCGACGTCATCGGGCTCCTCATGGGACCCTTCCCATCGTTCACACCCCTCCGCCGGCTGGGTCCGATCCAGGCGGCGCGCCTGGCCCGGATCTTCGCCTCCAGCGGCCGCGGTCTGGCCGAGCGGTGGTTTACCGGCGCTGCCGCCCGACGGGTGCTGCCGTCGCTGGCCCTTCATGTGGACGTCGGCCCGGACGACCGGTTCGGTGCGGCCATCGGATTCATGCTCGCGATGGCCGCCACGACCGGTGGCTACCCGGTTGCCGAGGGCGGAGCGCGCGCCATCACGGACGCGCTGGTGAGCTGCTTGCGCGATCGGGGCGGGCAGGTGCGGCTGGGCGCGCGCGTGGACCGGGTCGTGGTCCGCCATGGCCGTGCGGTGGGGGTGCGGGTGACGGGCGGTGAGGAGATCGCCGCCCGGGTGATCCTGGCCGACACGGACGTGGCGTCGTTGCTGCTCGATTTGGCGCGGGACGCCGACTTGCCGAGCCGGCTGACGCGCTTTCTCCGCAGGTACCCCCGAGGGTGGGGCACGTTCAAGATGGACTGGGCGCTCGATGGCCAGGTGCCCTGGTCGGCCGAGGCGGCGCGACAGAGCGCGGTGGTGCACGCGGGAGACAGCCTGGACGACCTCGCGCGCTTTACCAGCGAGGTCCGGGCCGGTCGTATCCCGGAGCGGCCGTACCTGGTGATCGGCCAGCAGAGTCTGGCCGACCCGACCAGGGCCCCCGCCGGAGGACATACGCTCTGGGCGTACACCCGGGTGCCGCCGAGCCCCGACGGCGGCTGGGCGGCCAGGGCCGAGCGGCTGGGGGATGCGATCGACGCCAGGATCGAGGAGCTGGCACCCGGCTTCCGCGCGCGCATCCTGGCCCGGCGGGTCGTTTCCCCGGAAAGTCTCCAGGCGATGGATGCGAATCTCGTAGGGGGAGACCTCGGCGGGGGCTCCAACGCCTGGCACCGGCAACTCCTGTTCCGGCCGGTATTTCCCTGGTTTCGCTACCGCCTGCCGGTCGAGCGGCTTTACCTCTGCTCCAGCTATGCCCACCCGGGGGCGGGCGTGCATGGAATGTGCGGGTTCAACGCGGCCCACCGGGTGTTGGACGACCTGGGCTGACGCCCCGGCCTTGTGAACCGGCGCTGGCCGCGTCATATCTTTGGAATGCGGTCTCCCAAAGCCTGGGTCTCGCTCTGGATCGTACTCGCCGTCACGCTGCACGCGGTGCCGATTGCCCTCCGGCAGCGCCAGAACCAGACCACGTGGCCCTGGCTCACATGGGCGATGTACAAGGACTCCCGGCCGGCGGGCCCGATCGAAGGCGAGCGGCGACGGCTCTCGGGGCTGACGCAAGCCGGGCATCAGGTCGTCATCGACGAAGACTCGGTCGGCCTCAGCAAGTTCGTGGTCAACCGGCTGTTCATCCGCCCCTGGCAGCTGGGGGACACCACCGCCGCTCCCCGCCTCTTTGCCCAGCTCAACCAGCGGCGCCGCGACCCGCTGGTCAAGATCCGCCTCTCGGTCGAGTCGTATACGGTGACCGACAGCGGGATGGCTGTGCAAAGGCAGACCTGGAACTATGAACCCGACGTGACCGGCGCGCAGTGAAGATCCCGACCCTCCGGGAGCTCACGGAGTGGTGGGACCGATACTGGTTCACCCCGGCTCCGACGGTCAACCTCGCTGTCGCGCGGATTCTCGCGGTCGCGGCCCAGGTCTTCTGGCTGTTTCCCTCGCTCGACGAACAGCTCGGCCGGCTGCAATCCAATCCCCATTTCATCCATCCCCAGTTCCTGATCCGCGTCATCGCGGCCGTGTTCCCGCGGCAGACCTGGTTCACGCCCGAGACGATCACGGCGATCTGGTGGGCCACCAAGGCCCTGGGCGCGCTCTCGCTGGTCGGGCTCTTCACCCGGGTCGCGATGCCGCTGTTCGCGCTGGGGAGCTGGTTTCTCGTCGCGCACCGGTTCTCCTACGGCGACGTGCACCACTCCGAGGCGATGTTCGCCCTTTTCCTGATGTCGCTGGCGCTGTCGCCCTGCAATGAGGACTTGTCGCTGGACGCGTGGCGGAAGCGGCGCGCGGGGCGACCGGCCGTGACGACGTCTTCCCTGGCGCGGTGGCCCTTCGCGCTGGCGCATCTGCTCCTCGCCCTGGTGTACCTCTCCACCGGCCTCACCAAGCTGGTGTTCGGCGGGCTGCGGTGGATGAACGGCTACACCCTGCAGAACCGCACCCTGCAGGACGCCCTGGGACGGGACATCCCGCTGGGCATCTGGCTCGCGCAGCAGCACACTCTGTCCATCCTGCTCTCGATCGGAACGGTGATGTTCGAGGTGGGCTTCGTGGCGTCGCTCTTCCTGCCCCGGTGGAGAACCGCCTTCTTTTCGGCGGCGCTGGCCTTCCATGTGGGACTGCACCTCGTCGGAGGACACGGGTTCTTCGGTCACATGACCGTCGTGCTGATCCTGCTCATCTGCTACGACACGCCGTGGCTGCGGCCTCAGCCACGGCCGGCCGCCGCATGAGCGAGGCGACCGCGCCGCAGCGGATGATCCGCGACGCCGAGGGGCACAACACCGCCTGCTGGCCGATTCCAGCCGAAGACCTCCTCACTCCGACCGACCGGTTCTTCACCCGGAGCCACGCGGCCACGCCGTGCATCGATGCCTCCTCCTGGCGGCTCCAGGTGGAGGGAATGGTCGACCGCCCGCGGCAGTTCTCGCTGGAGGAGCTGCTCGGGACGTTCCCGCGGCGCGAGGTGGCGGCCACGCTCGTGTGCGCCGGCCTGAGGCGAGACGAGTTCCTGGCGTTCGGGCCGCTCCCCGGCGAGCTCCCCTGGGGTCCGGAGCCGGTCAGCACCGGCCGCTGGAGCGGCATCGCGCTCGCGGACCTGCTCCGCGCCGTCGGCGTCGCGCCCGGGGCGAGTCACGTCCAGATGGTGGGACTGGACCAGGTCGAGCGCCACGGGCACCGGTTCGGCTTCGGCGGCTCGATCGATCTGGCCAAGGCGATGCGCGGCGACGTGGTGCTCGCCAACCGGCTCAACGGCGCTCCGCTGCCGCCGCCTCACGGCTTCCCGGTCCGTGCGGTGGTCCCCGGCTGGATCGGCGCGCGCAGCGTCAAATGGCTGGGCCGGATCGAGGTCGCCGCCGAGCCGTCGCCCAATTATTTCCAGACCAGGGCATACCGGATGGCGCGCGAGGTCAATCATGCCGACCCACGAGACGTCTCTTTAGGCACGGCCCTGGCCGAGGTGCCGCTCAATAGCGTGATCCTGGCGCCAGCGACGGGCGCGGTCCTCCCGGCAGGCCGGCACCTGGTCCGCGGTTGGGCCATGGGCGCCGGGGGCGGAGCCCTGGCACGGGTGGAGCTGTCGCTGGATGGGGGCCGAACCTGGCGCGAGGCCCGCCAGGTGGGCCCCGGCGAGCGGTGGACCTGGACCTTCTGGGAAGTGGAGGTGGAGCTCCGGCCCGGGGCGCACACCCTGATGGCGCGGGCCATCGGCGCCGACGGCGAGACCCAGCCACCCACCCCACAGGAAACCTGGAACGTGAAGGGCTACGGGAACAACGCCTGGTATCGGGTGACGCTCCGGGCCGAGTAGCCAGGCAGGGCTGTCGATCCGCCACCCCACCGGACGACTATCTCACGACCACCGCCGCGTTCACACTCCAGCCGGGAGGAGCCGTGAGATACCTCTGTCTGATCTACGACGACGAAGCCACCATGGGCGCCATGTCGCCGGGCGCCACCGACGCCTTCATGCAGGAGTACTTCAGCTTTACCGACGCCATCCGGAAGAGCGGCCATTACCTCGGGGGCGAGGCGTTGCAGCCGGTCAGCACGGCCACGACGGTCCGGGTTCGGAATGGACGGACGTCGACGACCGATGGGCCGTTCGCGGAGACCAAGGAACAGCTCGGCGGATTCTATCTGATCGAGGCCCGCGACCTGAACGACGCGATCCAGGTGGCCGCCCGCATCCCATCGGCGCGTCTGGGCAGCGTCGAGGTCCGGCCCATCATGGAGTTCGATCGCCCGTAGCGGAGGCGCATGACGGAGCACGCGGATAAGGCGCAGGCGATGGTGGAGGCGGTCTACCGGTCGGATTCCCGACGGGTGCTGGCGACCCTCATCCGTCTCCTGGGGGACTTCGACCTGGCCGAGGAGGCCATGCACGAGGCCTTCGCGGCCGCCGTGCTGCGCTGGCCCAGCGATGGCGTGCCGGCCAACCCCAGGGCATGGCTGGTGTCCGCGGGCCGGTTCAAGGCGATCGACGGGATCCGCCGGCGGGCGCGCTTCGATGCTTCGCTACACCGCCTGGTGGAGCAGTTCGATCGGGAGGCCGAGGCGCCGTCCGCGGGTGACGGCGAGACGGTGGAGGACGACCAGCTCCGGCTGATCTTCACCTGCTGCCACCCGGCGCTGCCGGCCGAGGCGCAGATCGCGCTCACCCTGCGGGAGGTCTGCGGCCTCACCACCGAGGAGATCGCCCGGGCGTTCCTGGCGCCGGCCCCCACGGTCGCGCAGCGGATCGTGCGGGCCAAGTCCAAGATCCGCGACGCCCGAATCCCCTATCAGATTCCCGCGCGCGCCGACCTGCCGGATCGGCTCGACGCCGTGCTGCGGGTGGTGTACCTGGTGTTCAACGAGGGGTATTCGGCCTCGGCCGGTGCCTCGGTGACCCGGCACGACCTGTCGGGCGAGGCGATCCGGCTGGGCCGGCTGGTGGTGGAGCTGCTGCCGGAGCCGGAGGCCATCGGCCTGCTGGCCCTCATGCTGCTGCACGAATCTCGGCGGGAGACTCGAGCCTCACCCGAAGGCGATCTCGTCCTGCTCGCCGACCAGGACCGGAGCCGGTGGGACCGGGCCCGAATCGACGAGGGTACGGCGCTCGTGCAGCGAGCCCTCGCCTCGCGGCGCTTCGGCCCCTACACCCTGCAGGCAGCCATCGCGGCGGTGCACGCGGAGGCGGCGACGCCGGCGGAGACCGACTGGGGACAGATCGTGGGACTCTACGAGGTACTGCTGCGGATCGAGCCGTCACCGGTCGTGGAGCTCAACCGCGCGGCCGCGGTAGCCATGCGGGACGGGCCGGCGGCCGGACTGGGCCTGGTTGACGCGATCCTGGCCCGGGGCGACCTGGACCAGTACTACCTGGCCCATTCGGCTCGGGCCGACCTGTGTCGCCGGCTGGGCCGGGCCGACGAAGCCCGCGCTTCGTACCGTCGGGCGCTGGAGCTGACCCGGCAGGAGCCGGAGCGGAGATTCCTGGAGCGACGGTTGCGGGAAGTGGAGGGCGAGCCGGTCAGTCGGGGTTGAACACCGGAGTGCCGCCCGGGGGCGTGACGTTGCGGGACGCGCCGCTGGCCACGGACCGCGCCAACAGTCCGGCGAAGTCGGGCGCCGGCACCTCCCACTCCTCGCGCCGGCAGCTCACCACGCGGCTTTCACGATCGCTCATCATCTCGAGGGTAACGTGGGTGTCGGCCTCGTGGCGTCGGACCTCGGGCCGCGGCCGTACGAACCAGACCCGCCGATCGGCGGCGATGAACATCCGTTCCATCATTCGAGTCCTCCGGAGCCGGGGCACTTGCCCCGCTTTCACTATCCGGCCGGAACCGCCGAGCGTCAACTCCCAAGAGTTCGACGCTGTAGAGGAGCGCGACGGGCGAATGCAGGGATTGTCAGCAGCCCTGACACCGTGGCTCTTTTGGTGTTAACGTTATCGCGTTCCCACTGCAACGGATTTCCAGGTGACCATCGACGAGAGGCCCGAGCGCGAGACCGTGCTCGTGGTCGACGACGAACCGACCATCCGCCGGTTTGCCCGCCGGGTCCTGGCCGAGCATGAGTTCGAGGTGCTCGAAGCGGACAACGGCGTGGCGGCGCTCGAGCTGATCCATCAGTCGAATGGTCGCCTCGACGTGGTGGTCTCCGACATCGTGATGCCGAAGCTCAACGGTGTGCAACTGCTGCAGCGGCTCGCGGTCACTCATCCGCAGCTGCCGATCATCCTGATGTCCGGCTATGCCGGTCCGGAGCTGGCCGAGCGGGGAATTCAGGCTCCTTGCTCGGTGCTCTCCAAGCCGTTCCGGCCCGACGAGCTGCTCGCCGAGGTGCGTCGCTGCATCCGCGGCCAACCGACGCGCTGAAACCGCCTCACGGACCGCCTCGTCGGGCGCCCACCCCTCGACGCGGACATTCATGAGCCGGACCCCTGTGGCAACGACCTCGCGCCTGGAGCCGTGCGTCCTCGAAGGCCGTCTGGTCCGGCTCGAGCCGATGCGCCCGAGCCATCTGGACCAGCTTTGCTCGGCCGGGCTCGACCCCGAGCTCTGGCGCCTCACCGTCAGCAGGATCGCGACCCCCGACGATATGCGCCGCTACATCGACGCGGCGCTGGCCGAGCAGCAGGCCGGCACGGCCCTCCCGTTCGTCACCATCTGGCGCACCACCGGCCAGGTGATCGGCAGCACCCGGTTCGGCAATGCCGCCTTGGCGCACCGCCGCGTCGAAATCGGCTGGACCTGGCTCGCGCGCCCATGGCAGCGGAGCGGCGCCAATCCCGACGCGAAGTACCTGATGCTGCGGCATGCCTTCGAGACGCTGGGCATGGTGCGGGTCGAGCTCAAGACCAGTACGCTCAATCAGCAGTCGCGCGGGGCCATGAAGAAGCTCGGCGCAGTCGAGGAAGGGGTGCTGCGGCGCCACATGATCAACGAAGACGGATCGCCCAGGGACTCGGTGTTCTTTTCGATCCTGGCCGACGAGTGGCCCGCGGTGAAGGCCGGGCTGGAGGACCGACTCAGGGGTCGATGAGCAGTATGCACGGAGCCCCAGGTGCCACCCTGAGACCCTGGACGCTCCGGCCCTGCACGGCCACCGGTGAGGCCACCCCGTCGAGCGCGTAGCCGATAGCCCGGCTTACCGGTGTTATCAAGTCCGCATCGATCGTCGCGGCAGCTTCGCCCGGCCGGACCCAGGCGATCAGCACTCGCCTCCCGTCGTCGCGGCGAAACAGCCGAACCTCGGGCCTCGCGCGTGCCGCCGTGGACGGATGCACCGTCACGCCTACCGGCTCGGCGGTGAAGGGCCGGGAGAACAGCTGGAGCATGCGCCGAACGGTGTAGAAGGCCAGCTTGGGTGTCCGGTCGGCCCGGGTGAGGCCGAGATGAAAGTTCTCCGGCTCGCCGATCACCTCGCGACCCGGCGCGAGGTCCTTGATCTCGTAGATGCCGACGAGGGTCACCCGTGGATCGGCCGCGAGCCCGGCAATGGCGCGCACCCACCAATCGGCCTGATCGCGCTCAGTCTTGCCACCGCTGGTCGCAAAGCCGATCTCGTTTGCCCACACCGGCGCTCCGCGGCAAGCCTCGTCCAGCGTGTCCAGAAAATCGGGACCGGCAAGATCCCGGATTGCCCGTTCGAGCGTCACCGAGTCGGGAGTCCAGGTCTCCGCATAGAGATGCACCGCGGCGGCCGCGATCGGACCGTCCACTTCGCACACGGTCCTGAGCCACTGCGCGTCGGGCCAGACCAGACCGCCCGGCAGCACGGCGACATCGGGCACCGCAGCTCGAAGCGACTCCGCCGCCTCCGCGTAGATCGTGGCATACCGGGTGGCGGTGCCGTCCCACCAGGGTCGGGTGTTCTCCTCGTTGTAGATCTCGTAGGACGCCACGCTGCCGGCCGGCCGCAACGCGGTAGCGAGCCGGGCCGCGAACCGGGCGAAGTCCGCGGAACGGCGAGGGGGATCGTTCCAGACTTGTCCGTCCTCACTGCCCCCGCCGGACGCCCAGCCCGGCGTATAGCCCAGGTAGGGACGGAGCCGGAGCCCATACTGCCGCCCCAGCTCGGCGAACCGCTTGAGCCAGACGAAATCGTAACCACCGGGCTCGGGCTCGTAGTCATCCCAACCGAAGCTGCCGCGCCAGCCGCCGGCACCCAGCTCGCGGATCAGTGCGAAATCGCGCGCGACCTCGGCGAGGTCGGTGCCCTTGTCGTAATCCTCCAGCACCACGAACTCGAGCCGACGGCTCGGCGCGACCGGAGACGCAGCACCGCCGCAACCGGCGAGCGCCAGCGCGGCGGTGACGAGAGTGACGACCTCAGCGAGACGCCGAGCTGTCGCCGGAGGTCGGATTGGGCTGCGCACTCGAGCCGATCGTGTCGCCCTTCGAGGTAACCGGCTGATTCTGGTCCGGGCGAGTCCGGGTCACGCCGGGCCCCAGCGTCGACTTGCCCGTCTTGGTATTGGTGACGCCCGATTTGGTCTGGTTGGCCTTGGCCGAATCGGCGCCCCGGCTGCCGGAGCGTGCCGACGTGCCACTCGAGGTATCCGCCGACATCGCCGTATCCGACGACATCCCGGTGTCCGTCCGCATAGCGCCGGTATCGGTCGGCATGCTCATCGTATCCATCTGGCCGGTTCCACCCGACACCGTGCCGCTCTCCGCGCCGGTGTTCACGCCGGCGTCCTGGCGGTTGGATCCGCCGCAACCCAGCAGCAGCAGGGCCGCCAGGGATGGTACTGCGAAGTATCTGGGCTTCATGGGTCTGCCCCCGCTCAAGGTCTCGGTAAATCCAGCACCGAAAACCTTAAGCCGTCCTTTCCGAGGCATTGGTGACCCCGGTCACCCGGGGTCACCCCTGACCCCGCACGCCTCTCCACGCGCGCTCGACCAGCACTCGCACGATGGTCCGCCACTCATCGCGGTGCGCCTCGGGGTCGTCCGCGGGCCAGCGGGTCCGCAGGTCCTCCAGCGTCACCGAGTCCTGGACCTGCTCCAGCGTGTAGCCGCGGCGGACGGCCGAATCGACGCGCGAGGTGACCGCCTCCATCATCTCCCGCACCAGGCGGGTGTAGCTGTGATCGTGGTAGACCTGGCCATGACCGGGAACGATGGCCGCGACAGGCATCGCCTCCAGGTCGCGGAGGACGCCCGCCCAGGGGACGGGCCAGGACGAGCCGGTATAGGGATACGGGTCGGCCACCAGGATGTCGCCGCTGAACAGGATCCGGTCCTGGGGGAGCCAGATGGTGACATCGTGCGGACTGTTGGCCTTGCCCCGGTCGCGGAGCTCGAGCACCCGTTTGCCCAGCGGCAGCGTGAGCTCGCCGTCGAACAGCAGGTCGGGGGTCACCACCTCGAGGGTCTTGAGCTCCTCCAGCTCGGCGCGGCGCTGGCGGATGTGGCCCTGGTGCATCGCGCGCTCGTCCGCGGTCAGGGCGCGCCCGCTGCTGTCCGCCCCGCGAGCGACCTCCTGCTCCATCTCCGCCAGCCCGGCGCGCCTCTTCGAGTCGGGCCGGGTCGACATCCTGGCCCACCAGATCGCGTTCAGCTCGATGAAGCGGGCATTGTCCCGCTGGCTCACGATGGCAACGTCGGGGAACGCCTCACGGTAGGCGATCCCGCCGTTGTTGTGGTCGAAGTGCCAGTGGGTGTAGATGAGATACCGGACCGGCTTGGGCGTGATCTTCCGGATGAGCGCAATGTCCGCCCGGGCGCGGGAAGGGAGATACGTCGCGTCGATCACGGCCGCTGCGTCCTGGCCCACGATCACTCCGGTGTTGCCGTGGGGCCACTCGTCGGTTGCGTTGTCATGGATGATGACGTAGACGCCGTCGCCCACGCGCTCCATGCGGGCGCCGGCGTCGCGGATCTGAGCCGAGAGGGGAGCGGCCAGCAGGCCGCTCAGGAGCAGGGACCACCTGAGATGGATGCGCATGAATCAAGGCTATGTCAGGACGCCCGCCTCCGATTGGACATTTCGGCCTCGGCGCGCCGCTCGCGGTCCACCGCCGCCGGAGCCATGCCGCACAACGCGCGTGATTCCCGCACCAGGTGCGATTGATCGCAGAACCCGGCCTCGGCGGCGATACGGGCCCACTGCGGCACGACCGAGCGATCGGCCTCGGCCACTGCGGCGAGGAAGCGCAGGGTCCTGGCGTAGCCTTTGAGCGAGACTCCCGCGCCGCGGCGCACGCTGCGCCGGAGGTGCCGCGGAGACATGCCGACCTGCGCGGCTACTGCGTCCACCGGCATCCGGCCTTCCGAGGCTCGCAGCAGATCGAGCGCGAAGGCCTCCACGCCCGGACGACGGCGGGGTTGGGCGCCCGCCCAGCGGCGCAGTGCGTCCACCAGCACCGCGAGCGCATGGTCCGGGGAGCACGTAACCTCGAGCCGGGGAAGCACCGATGCGACGAGGCGGGGATGCACCGAGGCCAGGTCGGGCTGGCTGTCCAGGTGTTCCGCCGGCACGAGGTCGAACAGGGGCGCCATCCACTCGAGCTTGAGTCGGACGGCGACGAGCTGATAGCCGGCGGTCGGCTGGAAGAGAAAGGGCCGGGTCTTCGGCCCGATCAGCAGCATGCAGGGATCGATCGGCCGCCCGCCCGCGCCGCGGCGGCAGGCGAACGCCAGGCTCAAGGCGGGATCGGGGAGAACACGATGGGCCGCGTCCGGTCCGGCATCGGGCGGCGTAAGGTGGGTCCAGACCGACTCCACCGCGGCGCCGAGCGCGCCGGGCGGCAGAAACTCGCGGTACCCCCCGAGCCGGTGGCGCAGTCTGAGAGCGTGAGCGGCATGAGACGAGGAGGCGGGCACCCTGCTCAGGACGGCCGGGCTCCGGCGGGGGTTTCGTCCGCCCGCGGACACCCGCTCTTGAGGGAGGCGGTGGCCGGCGGCTAACTTCGCTCCCTCCTCAGCCGCGCCGGCCCATGAGTCTCCCGGGACAGACCATCCGCTTCTGCAGCTCCGCGGACGGCGCGCGTATCGCCTTCGCGACGGTTGGCGCCGGCCCTCCTCTGGTCAAAGCCGCCAACTGGCTCAACCATCTCGAGTTCGACTGGAACAGCCCGGTGTGGCGCCACTGGCTGCGCGAGCTTGGCCGAGATCACACGCTGGTCCGCTACGACGAGCGTGGATGCGGGTTGTCGGACTGGTCGGCGGGCGAGATGTCGGTGGATGCCTGGGTCCGCGACCTCGAGGCCGTCGCGGACGCGCTCGCGCTGGAACGCTTCCCTCTGCTCGGGATCAGTCAGGGCGCTCCCATCGCGATCGCCTTCGCGGTCCGCCATCCGGAGCGGGTGAGCCACCTCGTGCTCTACGGCGGCTACCTGCGGGGACGGCTGCACCGCGGTCTGACGCCCAAGGAGATGGAAGAGCGCGAGCTCATGATCCATATGGTCCGCCTCGGATGGGGGCAGGACCATCCTGCATTCCGCCAGGTGTTCACGACCCTGTTCATTCCGGAGGCCAACCGGGAGCAGATCGACTGGTTCAACGAGCTGCAGCGGGTCTCCGCGACGCCGGAGAACGCGGCCAGGATGCTCGAGGCGTTCGACCGGATCGACGTGCGAGGCATCGCGTCACGCGTCCGGGCGCCCACCCTGGTCCTTCACGCCAAGGGCGACCTGCGGGTGCCCTTCGCCGAAGGCCGGCTCATCGCGACCAGCATTCCCGGCGCTCGGTTCGTGCCGCTCGACAGCCGCAATCACCTGCTGCTCGAAGGCGAGCCGGCCTGGCCCCGATTCCTCACGGCGATGCGGGACTTTCTCGGCGTGGCTCCCCAAGCCTCGGGTGTGCGGCTCCCACTCACGCCCGAGCGGCGGCGCCAGGTGGAGGGGCTGTTCGACGAGGTGGCCGACCTCGCCCCGGGAGACCGGGAGGCCGCGCTCTCGCGCGCGGCGGTCGCGGACCCTTCGCTGCGTCGCGAGGTCGAGGCACTGCTGGCGGACGGCGACGACGCCGCCATGACCTCCGCGCTCGCGGGCATGGTCTCGCGGGTGATGCGGCGGCGGGAGCAGGAGTCCGCCGACCCCGGTGAGACGGTGGGGAGCTACGAGATCCGGGAGCAGCTCGGAAGCGGCGGCATGGGCGTCGTGTTCCGGGCCCTGGACCGCCGGCTCAACCGGCCGGTCGCCCTCAAGTTCCTGCCCGCGACCGTGGGCGCCGAGCCCCAGCTGCGGCAGCGGTTCTTCCAGGAGGCGAAGGCCGCGGCCTCGCTGGATCACATCAACATCTGCACCATCTACGGCGTGGAGCAGGCGCCCGACGGCCGCCTGTTCCTGGTCATGCCGTTTTACGATGGAGAAACACTCCAGCGCCGGATCCGGCGAGGACCGCTGCCGATCGCCGAAGTCCTCGACTACGCCCGCCAGCTCGCCGCCGGGCTGGGTCACGCCCACGCCGCCGGCATCGTGCACCGGGATATCAAGCCCGCGAATGTCGCCATCACCCGGAGCGGGCAGGTCAAGATTCTCGATTTCGGCATCGCCAAGATGGCCGATGCGAGCCTGACCCGCACCGGCATGGTGCTCGGCACCCTGGCATACATGAGCCCGGAGCAGGCGGCCGGCGAGAAGCAGGTGGATCACCGCACCGATCTGTGGGCGCTCGGAGTCGTGCTGTACGAGATGGTGGCCGGACGCAGGCCGTTCGCGCAGGACACCATCGCCGCGCTCTTTCACGCGGTGCAGGCGCTCGACCCCGCGCCGCTGGCGGAGCTCAGGCCGGAGGTGTCGCCCGCCCTGCAGCGACTGGTGACCCGCCTGCTGGAGAAGCCGCGCGAGCGACGGTACCCGGACGCGGCGGCAGTGCTCGAGGCACTCGAGGCCGTCGACCCGGTCCGGGCAGGGTGATCCCGGTCACAGGCCGATTCGGGCCGGGGGGTGGAAGATCGGGGGTCATGGCCCCATCCTACGGCAACGCGCGGACGCCCCGCCTGGCGCGCTCGCGGACTCACGCCCCGGGGCGCCCGCCTCGGATCACGCACAGGGAGGAGTACCGATGGCCACTCGTCTGGACAAGACGCTCAAGCGGGAGCTCGAGGTCGAGGGCAAGCTCTACACTGTGACGATCTCACCCGAAGGGGTGAAGATCGTGCCCAAGGGCGGCCGCAAGGGCCCCGAGATCACCTGGCAGACGCTGCTGAGCGGCGACGCCGAGCTGAACCGGGACCTCAACGTTTCGGTGGACGCCTACAGCGGCTGAGGTCCATCGGGCTTTGCGGGACCTGTTCGGAAGCTGCACGCTCCACCGTCGTGCCCCGCGTTTCCGGTGTGAAACCTGCGAGTCCTACGGGAGGGACGCCCTGGGGGAATCATCCCAGGGCGCCTCGAGCCCGGAATCCCCGGTGACTACTCCTTCATGGACCTCTGGCCCCTCGCCTGGCGGCGTAGGGGATAAGTCATGACTACGCACATACTTGGCATCTCGGCCTACTATCACGACAGTGCTGCCTGTCTGCTGCGCGACGGGGAGATCGTCGCCGCGGCGCAGGAGGAGCGCTTCACCCGAAAGAAGGGGGATGCCGCTTTCCCGCGACAGGCTGTGGCGTACTGCCTTCGCGCGGCCGGGATCGGGGTCGAGGACCTCAAGTACGTCGGTTTCTACGACAAGCCGCTGCTCAAGTTCGAGCGAATTCTGGAGACCTACCTGGGCATCGCGCCGGAGGGGTTCAAGTCGTTCCTCTTGGCGGGTCCGCTCTGGGTCAAGGACAAGCTGTACCTCGATCGGTCGCTCCGAGAGGAGCTGGGGTACGACGGGGACCTGCTCTACGCGGAGCACCACGAGTCGCACGCGGCGAGCGCGTTCTTCCCTTCGCCGTTTCCCAAGGCGGCCATCCTCACCATGGACGGGGTGGGGGAGTGGGCCACCGCCTCGATCGGGATCGGCGACGGAAACGACATCCGGATCGAGAGCGAGCTGCACTGGCCCGATTCGCTGGGTCTGCTCTACTCCGCCTTCACTTACTATCTCGGCTTCAAGGTGAACTCGGGGGAGTACAAGGTGATGGGGCTCGCGCCGTACGGAGAGCCCAAGTACGTGAAGCAGATCCTGGACGAGGTGATCGACCTCAAGGAAGACGGCTCGCTGGTGCTGAACCAGAAGTACTTCAACTACCTCGGCGGTCTCACCATGACCAACGGGGAATTCGATCGGCTGTTCGGCGCGCCGCCGCGGGTTCCGGAGACCAATCTGGTGCAGCGCGACCTCGACCTGGCCCGCTCGGTCCAGGAAGTGTGCGAGGAGGCGATGCTGCGGATGGCGCGGACGGCCCATCGCCAGACCGGGCTCGACCGCCTGTGCCTGGCGGGCGGCGTCGCGCTCAACTGCGTGGGCAACGGCCGAATCCTCCGCGAAGGCCCGTTCAAGCAGCTCTGGATCCAGCCGGCATCGGGCGACGCGGGCGGCGCCTTGGGCGTGGCGCAGCTCATCTGGCATCGCCACTGCCAGGGCCCCCGCGCGGCGGGGCCGCGCGACACGATGCGGGGCGCGTATCTGGGACCCGACTTCACGCCGGAGCAGATCCAGACCTTCCTCGACGGCGTCGGCGCCAGATACCATCGCGCCGACCGGGCGGAGCTGATCGAGCGCACCGCGGGCATCCTGGCCGAAGGCTGCGTGGTGGGATGGTTCTCGGGGCGGATGGAGTTCGGTCCCCGCGCGCTGGGCGCCCGCAGCATCCTGGGCGACCCGCGCAATCCCCAGATGCAGTCGCAGATGAACATCAAGATCAAGTTCCGTGAGGGATTCCGGCCGTTCGCGCCCAGCGTGCTGCGGGAGCGGGTGGCCGACTGGTTCGAGCTCGACTCGGACAGCCCCTACATGCTGCTGGTCGCGCCGGTGAAGCAGGACCGCCGGCTGTCGACCACCGAAGAGGAGGAGAGCCGCTGGGGCATCGAGAAGCTCAAGGTGCGCCGCTCCGAGATCCCGGCGGTCACCCACGTCGACTACTCGGCCCGGGTGCAGACCGTCGAGCGCCAGGACAACGCCGAGTATTACGACCTGATCCAGGCATTCGAGCGGCGTACCGGCTGTCCGGTGCTCGTGAACACGTCGTTCAACGTCCGGGGCGAGCCGATCGTGTGCACCCCCGAGGATGCCTACCGCTGCTTCATGCGGACCAACATCGATTATCTGGTGCTGTGGCCCTACCTGCTGGCGAAGACCGAGCAGCCGGCCTGGCGCGAGGAGGGAGATTGGCGGCAAGCGGTCCCGCTCGACTGACGCCGGCCGAAGGCCGGAAGTTCGGCTTCACGCTGGCCGCCGCGTTCGGCGTCCTCACGGCCATCACCTGGTGGCGGGGCCGGGAAGTCGCGCCGATCGTCCTCGGCGCGCTGGCCGCCTTCTTCCTGCTCGGCGGCGCGCTGGTGCCGACCCGCCTGGGCCCGGTACAACGGGGGTGGATGGGGATGGCCCATGCCATCTCCAAGGTCACCACCCCGATCTTCATGGGCGTGGTCTATTTCCTGGTGATCACCCCGGCGGGGCTGCTCCGCCGCCTCTTCGGCGGCAACACGATGCGGTCGAAGCCGGGGCAGGCGAGCGGATGGGTCGACCGCCGGGCGACCCCGCGCGGCGACCTCACCCGACAGTTCTAACGCAGGCTCGAGGAGGATCCGTGGCCAACAGCGGACTGGGAAGCGAGCTCTGGGCCTACATGAAGGTCCGGAAGAAGTGGTGGCTCGCGCCGATCCTGATCGTGCTTTTCCTGGTCGGGCTCCTGCTGGTCTTCGCCCAGGGCTCGGCCCTGGCGCCGTTCATCTACACGATCTTCTGAGCCGCACCGCCCTCGGGGCGGCTCAGTGGGTCTGGGTGGTCGAGCGTGGAGGGGGCGTCGTCAGGGTGAGCCCGAGCGCCGCCGCGTTGCGCTCGAGATAGTCGCTCACCGTGCGGGCAATGATGCCGTACCCGAGCCGGTTGGGATGTGGGTCCAGCTCGAAGTAGACGCTGCGGCCGGCCTTGGCCTGAGCGGTGAAGGGACCGCTCAGGTCGATGAAGTCGATCTTCCGCCGCGTGAGTTCCTGAGCGAACGCGGCCAGCGGCTGCGGCACCGGATGGTTCAGGAGCGGCAGGTAGACCTCTTCCTTGGTCGGGAAGAGCAGCACGACCACGCGGGTACCCTGGGCGGCCGCGAGGGAGCGCGCCCGCTCCAGCGCCGCCATCGCCTCCTCGAATTCGGGATCGCCGGGCACGGCGTGCCTGGCGTCCTTGCGATAGAGGTCGCCCGCCAGCCGCAGGTGGTGACCGTCCCCCCAGGTTACCGTGCGTGAGCCGAAGCGCGCACGGCGGTTCTTCCAGCTCTCCCGCACCAGCAGCACCACGTAGCTCTTCCCCACGATCGGGGTATTCAGCTGCTGCACCCGGGCCCGGGTGCGCCACCTGATGTAGTTCCCCGGGGAGCCCGCCGCCACCCAACTCTGAAAAACCCCGGTGTCCTCCAGGTCATTCCCGGGGAAAATCCCGTAGAGCAGCACCTTGGGATGGAGCGGAATGCCGACTCGCTCGTAGGTCCTGGTGTATTGCTCCGGCCCGTATCCGGCGAGGCCGAGATTCATGACCCGCGTTCCCGGCAAGCTGCGCTCCACCTGGTGAGACCAGGTCTCGTCGTCGTTCACCCCGTAGCTGAACACCCAGGAATCGCCCACCGCCACCACGTCGGCGTGGTCGGGCCATGGGCCGAGGTTCCGGTACCCGTGCGAGTCCATCTGAAATTCGAAGTTGACGCTGGTCTGGACCAGGGTGGAGCGCACGTTGGCCGGGTAGACGAACCCGAGATACGGGTCCGCCAGGCTCCTGGCGGTGTCCGCATTCGCCATCTGGCGCCAGTGAATGCGAAGCTGCGCCTCTTCCGGCATGAGGCTCGGCATGAGCCTGAGCAGCAGCTCCAGGACGATCAATGCGAAAACGATGGCGCCGAGGGCGAGCAGGATATTGAGGCCGAACGATTTGAGCCGCACGCGAGTGTAACCGCCGAGGGGTGGGATCTTGGCCTGCCTGGTGGGTGGAGAGTAGTCCGGGCCCGGGGCTCGGGCAATGCCGCGCCACCGGCCCGGCGCGACCCAGGTCACGGCGATGACGAGAGCGGCGCGTAGGTTTGAGACGACCATGACCACCCGCTCCGATCGGCTGGCCGAATATCGGCGCAAGCGCGACTTCGGCCGCACCCGCGAACCCAAGGGAACGACCCGCCGAGCGCCGGCCGCGCGCCTCGCCTACGTGATTCAGCGTCACGAGGCGACCCGCCTCCACTTCGACCTGCGCCTGGAGCTCGACGGCGTCATGAAGAGCTGGGCCGTGCCCAAGGGGCCGAGTCTCGACCCGGGGGTCAAGCGGCTCGCCATCGAGGTCGAGGACCACCCGATCGACTACAACACGTTCGAAGGAACCATCCCGCAGGGAGAGTACGGCGGGGGAACGGTGATGCTCTGGGACCGGGGCACCTACACCTACGCGGGCGACAGCGACGACCCTCCCGCCGCCCTGCGCGAAGCCTACCGCAAAGGCGACGTCAAATTCGAGCTTCGAGGCAAGCGGCTCCGCGGCTCGTGGGTACTGGTGCGCACCCGCAGAAACGATAGAAAAAATCAGTGGCTGCTGATCAAGCACCGGGACGAGTACGCGGACCCCGACCTGGATCCGGTCGAGCGCTATCGAACATCGGTCGCCACCGGTCGGACGATGGCCCAGATCGCCGCCGGGGCCAAACCCCGCCGACGCAGCCGGTGACCGCCTCCGCCCAGGCCGCGGTACGCGACGTAGCGCCATGGATCGAAATCCTGGCTCGGGTCGGCTATGCGGCCAAAGCCGTCCTCTACGGCACCATCGGGTTCCTGGCGGCCCGAGCGGCGTTCGGCTGGGACGGCGGCCGGGCCACCGATACCCGGGGCGCCCTCCGGGCGGTGCGCGACGCGCCGTTCGGGCGCCATATTCTCCTGGTGATCGCGGCGGGGCTCGCCGGGTACGGGCTCTGGCGCCTGGTCGAGGCGGTGACCGATCCCGAGCATCGCGGCACCCGGCCCAAGGGCGTGGCCATCCGGGCGGGCAACGCCGTCCGCGGACTGGCCCACGGCGCCCTGGCACTCGCGGCCTTCAGGCTGGGTCTGGGCAGCGGAGGCGCGAGGTCGCAAGGGCCGGACGGATGGACCGCCAGGGCGCTGGCACTTCCCGCGGGCGAGGTGCTGGTGTGGGTGGGCGCCGCGGCAGTGGCAGGCTACGGCGTGTACCAGCTCTATCGGGCGTGGAAGGCCAAGCTGGGGCGTCACCTGGCACTGAACCGGGTGTCGGCGGGCACCGGGTCGGTGCTGGTCGCGGTGTGTCGGTTCGGCCTTGCCGCTCGCGGCGCCGTCTTCGGCCTGATCGGATTCCTGCTTGGGCGCGCCGCGGCGCGGCACGATCCGGGACAGGCCGGTGGAGTCCGCGAATCCCTGCTCACGATGGCCGGTTTCGGCCGGTGGGCACTGGCCGCGGCCGGGATCGGGCTGGTCGCCTACGGCGTCTACCAGCTGGTCGAGGCCCGCTACCGCCGGATCGACGTCGCCTAGGCTCTCACCCGCAATTCGGAGTGCACATGACGGGACGCCCCTCGGTCGGTCTGGACGACCTCGAGGAAGTCGCCCGGCGGATCGCGCAGAAGCGATTCACCAACCGGGCCGGATGCACGCTGGAGGTGTCCACCTACGTGTGGAACCGGAACTCGTTCGAGGCCCAGCACCACTTCGAGGATGCCTGCAACGAGCACGGCATCAAGTTCGCCGTCGTGGATCGGGTCGGGGGCATCGAGTGGTCTTGTCCCAAGACGCCCGCACCGTAGTATCCTCGACGATGAACGAGTCCGAGCTCCGAGCCCAGCTGGCCCGCGCCCTCGGGTGGGACGAGGCGCATGCCGGCTTCGACCGCGTGGTCGAGGGCATCGGCCCGGAGTTCCGCGGCCGCGCTCCGGGTGGACTGCCGTACTCCCCGTGGCAGCTGCTGGAGCACATGCGGCTGGCGCAGGAAGACATCCTCGAGTTCTGCCGCAACCCCGACTACACCGAGCGACGCTGGCCGGACGACTACTGGCCCGGCGCAGCCGAGCCGCCCGATGCCGGCGCATGGGAGGGCAGCATCGCGGCCCTGCGCCGCGACCGCGAGGCCCTGGCAGGGCTGGCGCGGGATCCCTCGAACGACCTCACCGCCCCGCTGCCGCACGGCAGCGGTCAGACGCTGCTGCGCGAGCTGCTCCTGGTGCTCGACCACACCGCGTACCATCTGGGCGAGCTGGTCGTGGTCCGCCGCGCCCTGGGCATCTGGCGCTAGCGTCCATGGCCGTCTTGCGTCGTCTCCTCGTCCTGGCCGGGGGCGCGGTGGCACTGGGGGCCGGGCCCGCCACCGCCCAGCGCGCCGCCCGGACCGACGATTTCCTCGGGGTGACCCGCTGTGATTCGGGCCAGGCGGTGAGCGAGATCCGGGAAGACGTCCTGCGCTCGGACCTCCGGGCCGAGATCGAGGCGCACGAAGCGGTGCACCGGCAACAGGCGGCGGCGTTCGGCGGATGCGAGGCGTTCCTGGCCAGCCTCACGACGGCGCGCCGGATCATCGAGAGCGAGCTGCCCGCCTACTGCGCGCAGTGGAAGGTCGCCGTCGCACGCGGCGCCGACTCCACGGCCACCAGGCTGGACTATGCCTGGCGGATCTCGGCGCAATCGGGGGCGATGGAGAACAGGCTCGACATCGCCCGGCGGTTCCGAGACGAATGCGGTTGAGCGGCGGGTGACCGAGCCCCGGCCCGAGCCGCGCGATCGACGGATCGCGACCGCGTCCCTGGCCCTCGTGCTGGTGGCGCTGCTGGTCGGCGGGGCCGTGGTGGTCGTGCTGCTGGTGGCCGGACGGGTCCGGTCCGCGGTGGGATCGCTGACGCATTCCGCCGGCAGCACGACGGTCACCCAGAGCGTGGTGGTGGAGCGGATGCGGGAGGTGGCGCACCTGGTGACCAGCGAGACCACGCTGCGCGACGTGGTGCTCTATCGGAACAGCCGGCTCGGCTCGACCAAACGCTCGCTGGTGGTGGTCACCGGGAAGATTCTCACCGGCTTCGACCTCGACCGCGGCACCGGGGTTCGGGTCGACCAGGCGGAGCGGCGGATCCACGTCACCCTGCCCCACGCCGCGGTGCTCGGCGTCGAGATCACCGAGCTCAAGACCTACGACGAGGAGCGCGGCCTGTGGAATCCGTTCCGGCCGGCTGACCGGGACAGCATCTTCCAGCTCGCCCGGCGTCAGCTCGTCGCGACGGCGGGCGAGCTGGCGCTCACGGACCACGCGGAAGAGAGCGCCCGCCGGCTGCTGCCGGCGCTGGTGAGCGTGGGCGGGTATACCACCGACGTCAGCTTCGGCCCCGCGACGCCCGGCGACCGGGACCGCCCCTGAGCCGGCTCTAGCGGGCGACTGCCTCCGCCGCTCCCGGTTCTTCACCCCGCGCCCGAGCCCGGGCCTTCCGCCGCCCCAGGCGCTGCTGCAGCGCGTCGAAGTAGGTGTAGAAGACCGGCGTCACGTACAGCGTGACCAGCTGGGAGAAGGCCAGCCCACCCACCACCGCCACGCCCAGCGGCCGCCGCGACTCGGCGCCCGCCCCGTGCCCCAGTGCGATCGGCAGGGTGCCCATGAGCGCCGCCAGGGTGGTCATCATGATCGGCCGGAACCGCACGCTGGCGGCCTCCATGATGGCGTCGTGGGCGCTCTTGTGGTGCTCCCGCTCGGCTTCGATCGCGAAGTCGATCATCATGATGGCGTTCTTCTTCACGATGCCGATCAGCATGATGATGCCGACGAAGGCATAGACGCTGAGGTCGAGCTGAAAGATCTCCAGCGCCAGCAGGGCGCCGAAGCCGGCGAACGGCAGGCCGGTGAGGATCGTGAGCGGGTGGACGAAGCTTTCGTACAGCACGCCCAGCACCAGATAGATCACCAGGATGGCCAGGACCAGGAGCGCGAGCAGGCCGCTCTGCGCCTCCTGAAACGCCTGCGCCGTGCCCGCAAAGCTGGTGCTGACGCTCGAAGGGAGGACCTGATTCGCGGCGGCCTGCACCTTGGTCACCGCCTCGCCGATCGACACCCCCGGCTCCAGGTCGAAGGACAGCGTGACCGAGGGGAGCTGACCGGAATGGTTGACGGTCAGCGGCCCGGTCGACGGCGTGATCGTCGCCAGGCTGCCGAGCGGCACGGACACGCCTTGCCGTCCGCTGATGTGGAGCAGGTCCAGCGCGCTCAGATCGCGCTGGTACTCGGGCAGGAGCTCCATCACCACCCAGTACTGGTCGTTGGGGGTGTAGATGGTGCTGACCTGCCGGGCGCCGTACGCGTTGTAGAGCGCGTTCTCGATCTGGTTCACGTCGATCCCGAGCGCCGAGGCGCGGTCGCGGTTGATCCGGACCTGCACCTGCGGGTTCTTGATCTGCAGGTCGCTGGTGACCCCGACCAGGCCGGGCACCTCGTTGAGCCGGCGCTCGAGCGCGCTGGCGCCCTGGTAGAGCGCGTCGGCATCCGAGCTGGTGAGCGTGAACTGGTAGGTGCTCTTGGAGCTCCGGCCGCCGATGTTGATCACCGGAGGATTGGAGATGAAGACCCGCATGCCCGGCAGGGTGGAGAGCTCCCGGGTGAGCGAGCGGGCCACCTGGTCGGCGCTCATGGAGCGCTCGCTGCGGTCCTTGAGCCGGATGAAGAACGATCCCTGGTTGACGGTGCTGATCCGCCCTCCCGAGCCCACCGAAGACATGAACCCGGCCACGTTGGGGTCGGCCTGTACGATCGAGGCGGCCGCCTGCTGGTGCCGCACCATCGCGTCGTAGCTGGTCCCTTCGGCGGTCTCGGTGGTGGCCCGCAGCTGCCCCTGGTCTTCGCTGGGGATGAACCCCTTCGGCACCGCCCGGGCCAGCACCACCGTGCCGACCAGCACGAGCGCGCTGAACGCGAGCGCCAGGCCCCGTCGGTCCATCACCCAGCCCAGCGTGCGCTCGTACCAGGCGAGCGAGCGGTCGAAGGCCCGCTCGGTGAGCCGGTAGAACCGCCCCTGGTGCTCCCGTTCCGCCCCCGGCTTGAGCCAGCGACTGCAGAGCATCGGGGTCAAGGTGAGGGACACGAAGCCGGACACCAGGATGGCCACTCCGATGGTGACCGCGAACTCCTGGAACAGCCGGCCGATCAACCCGCCCAGGAAGAGCACCGGGATGAACACGGCCACCAGGGAGAGCGTCATCGAGAGCACGGTGAAGGTGATCTCCCGGCTGCCGCGAATGGCCGCCTGGAAGACCGGCTCACCCCGCTCGATGTGGCGCACGATGTTCTCCAGCACCACGATCGCGTCGTCCACCACGAAGCCCACCGCCAGGGTGAGCGCCATGAGCGAGAGGTTGTCGAGGCTGAATCCCAGCAGGTACATCACGGCGAAGGTGCCCACCAGGGACATGGGGAGGGCGAGGCTGGGGATCGCGGTGGCGCGCAGATTCCGGAGGAACAGGAAGATCACCATCACCACCAGGCAGAGCGCGAGGAGGAGGGTGAACTTCACGTCACTCACCGACGCCTCGATGCCCTCGGAGCGGTCGAACATCTTGGTGATCTCGACCGAGGGCGGCATCTGCGGCCGGAACGCCTCGACCTCCGCCCGCACCCGCGCCGCCACCTCCACCGTGTTGGTGCCGGGCTGGCGCTGGACCGCGAGCACGATCGCCCGCTCCCCATCGTACCAGCTGGCCCGCTTGGTGTCCTGCACGTCGTCCAGCACCTTGCCCAGATCGCCCAGGCGCACCGGCGCGCCGTTCCGGTAGGTCACCACCAGCCGGGCGAAGTCCTGGGCGTCGGTGAGCTGCCCCTGGCTCTC
>DATEIR010000183.1:0-8177 GCA_035278885.1 Gemmatimonadales bacterium
GAAGCTGACCCGCCGGCACCACCTCCGCCGCCGCCCGAGCCGCCGAAGGTGGTGACCGCCGGCGCGGCCGGGGCCGACTTCGTGGACTTCTCGTCCATGGTGCTGGAGGACAAGGGCCCGCGCGACACCCGCATGCGGGTCGATCGGCGGGAGCCCCAGGGCGACGACGAGCAGCGGGAGTTCCAGGAGATCCTGGAGCAGTTCAAGCGCGGCATCGACCAGAACATCGAGAGCGACGACTACCAGGCCCACTACGATCTCGGCGTGGCCTTCAAGGAAATGGGGTTGCTCGACGAGGCGATCGCCGAGTTCCAGAAGGCACTGCGATCGCCGGATGGGCGCCTTCGCACCTCGGAGGCTCTGGGGATCTGCTTCTTCGACAAGTCGCAGTACGCCATCTCCGAGACCGTGCTCCGCCGCGCCGCCGAGACCGTGGGCGGGGGCGACGACGCCAAGATCGGCCTCCTCTACTGGCTCGGCCGGGCGGCCGAGGCGCAGGGCAAGACCGCCGACGCGATGGGCGCCTACGAGCGCGCGCTGGCGGTGGACATCCGCTTCATGGACCTGAGCCAACGCATGCATCGACTCACCGGGGGAGGGGAGGAGTGAGCTCCCAGACGGCTCCAGTCTCCCTGGCCGACATTCAGCGGCCGCTCCGGTCGCGGCTGGAGCGGGTCCAGCTCGAGCTTCGGCGCATCGTGGAGGCCGACTTCGGCCTCATCACCCAGGTGAATTCGCATCTCTTCCAGATGCAGGGCAAGCTCTTCCGGCCCACGCTCCTGCTGCTCGCCGACGAGGCCACCGGTACCCCCGAGCCGCGGGCCACGACCCTGGCCGCCATCGTCGAGCTGATCCACCTGGCCACCCTGGTGCACGACGACTCGGTGGATCATTCCGTGCTCCGCCGCGGCATGCCGACCGTCAACGCCCTGTTCAGTCACCAAGTCTCGGTGATCATGGGCGACTATCTCTACTCCCGCGCGGTCATCGAGCTGGTCGGCCTGGACGACCTGGAGCCGCTCCGGGTGATGAGCCGGGTGACCAACGAGATGACGGTCGGCGAGATGCGCCAGCTCCTGGCCCACGACCCGCTGCAGTTCAGCGAGGAAGAGTACGACCTCCTGATCCAGTCCAAGACCGCCTCGCTGGTGTCCGGCGCGTGCGAGGTGGGCGCGCTCCGGGCAGGCCAGGCGGAGCGGGAGGCGCTCCGCCGGTTCGGCCAGGCCCTGGGCATGGCCTTCCAGATCGTGGACGACCTGCTGGACTACGTGGGCGATGCCAGCGTCACCGGCAAGCCGACCGGCTCCGATCTTCGGGAGCACAAGGTGACGCTGCCGCTGATTGCGGCGCTGCAGCGGTTCGGCGAGCGGGACCGGTCGCGGGTCGCGGAGCTGCTGCACACGCCCGAGCCTACCGACGAGCAGATCCAGGCGGTGGTGGCGGCGGTGGCTGATGCCGGCGGGCTCGACTATGCCCGCGGCCGGGCGCTGCGGTTGGCGGAGCAGGCCGACCGGGAGCTCGACTGCCTGGCACCTTCGCCGGCGCGGGACGCGCTCCGGGCCAGCATCACCTACGTCGTGGATCGCAGGCGCTGATGGCCAGCGGCCCGCACCGTCCCGGCTTCTACCTGGGAGTGCTCATCACCGGCTTCGTCGCCGGCGGGGCCATGACGGCCCTGCTGCGGCAGACCCTGCCCGACAGCGCGGCCCGGACGTTCTTCACCAGCACCTGGACGGCGAGCTTCGGCCCTGTCTCCGCCGACCTCCTGGTGATAAGCTTCACCCTGGGGCCGATCGGGCTGCATGTCTCCCTGCTCAGCCTGCTCGGCGTCCTGCTCGCGTACCTGATCGCGCGCTCGCTTTTCTAGGAGGTCCCGTGGGCAACCTCGGCTTCACGGAAATCATGGTGATCCTGCTGGTGGTCCTGCTCCTGTTCGGCGCCAAGCGGCTGCCGGAGGTGGGCTCCTCCATCGGCAAAGGCATCCGGGAGTTCAAGCGGAGCCTCTCCGACACGCAGGACGCCATCATGGGGTCCGACGAGTCCCGCAACCTGCAGTCCCGTCCGCCCGAGCCTCCCGCCCAGAACCAGGCGTCCTCGGGCGAGCCCAAGCGGCTCTCCCAGTAGCCGTCCGGCCCGAAACGCAGCGAGCCCGCACCTCGGTGCGGGCTCGCTGCGTTTGTCGCCCTGTGGCGGCGGGGGTCAGAGCTGGCTGGTGGGCGTCTGCTGACCTTGCTGCTGTTGCTGCTGCGAGCGCTGCTGCAGCTTGCCCCGGTTGTCCACCACCTTGGCGGCCTGGCGCAGTGCCGTCAGGTAGCCGCGGACCCGGTCCTGCCGGGCCATATCGACCAGCTTGGCGCGGTAGGCCTCGCGGTCCTTCACGAACGCGGCCGAGTCGGCCTTGGTGTGCTCCAGCACCTGGATGACGTACAGCCCGTCCTTGGTGTCGAGCACTCCGCTCCGCTGCCCCACGTCCAGGCCGAAGGCGGCCCCCACCACGATCGGATCGTTCAGCGGCGGGTTCACCCGGCTGAAGGGACCGAATTCCTTGTCCGGCAGGTTCATGGCCTTGGCCGCCTCGGCCATCGATTGCCCGCCCTCGACGCGCTTGAGGTAATTCTGGGCCACCGCCCGGGCGAGCGCGGCCTTCCGCTCGTTCTTGAGCTGCTGTTCCACGGTCCGGCGGATTTCCTTGAGCGGCGGCACGCCCTCCGGCTTGAGGCTGTCGATCCGGAACACGTAGAACGCGTAGGAGGCCTCGATCACCTGGCTGGTCGCGCCCGGCTTGGCGCCTTCGAAGGCCCACACCCCGGCGTCCGGCACGACGAGATTGCCGATCTGGACCCGGGTCCCCTGCTGGACCGGGGCGGTCTTGCCGATCGAGAGCTTGAGCGCTCGGGCCACGGTATCCAGCGCCGCCCCATCCTCCCGCTCGGCCCCCAGCCGCTCGAGGCTGTCGGCCTGGGCGTCGAGCCGGTCGCGGTGTTCGCCCGAGACCTCGATGGGGAACAGGATGTGCCGACCCTTGGCCTTGTCGCCCTTCCGGCTGGTGATCTCGATCAGGTGAAAGCCGAACTGGGAGAGCACCGGCTGCGACACGGTGTTGAGCGGCAGCTTGAACGCGACCGAGTCGAAAGCCGGGTCCATGGTCCCTTTGGTCCACTCGCCCAGGTCACCGCCCTTCGCGGCGCTGGCGCTGTCGGCGGACTCGCGCTGGGCCACCTCGGCGAACGGTGCCCCGCCTTCGATTTCCTTGCGGGCGGAATCGGCCCGGGCGCGGGCCTCCGCCGTATCGCTCGCGTCGGTCAGGCGGGGCAGGGCGACGAAGCTGAGATACGCCGTGCGGGGCCGCTTGAACTCCTCCTGGTGCGCCTTGTAGTAGGCCGCCAGGTCGGCGTCGGTGATGGTGACCTGGGAGTCGGGCACGGCATTGCGCCCGATGATGGCGGTCAGGGCGATCTTGACCTGCTCGTGCTCGTCCTTGTACTGCTCCCAGAGCGCCGCGTCGGAGAGGTAGATGTCCGCGGTGACGACCCGGAGCAGCTTGGAGCGCTCGATCTGCTCGCGATACTGGGCCTCCAGCGCTGGCAGGTACTGGGCCCCGACGCTGGAGGTGAGCCAGCGCTGGTACTTCGCCATGTCGAACTGGCTGTCGGTCTGGAACTCGGGGACGTTGCGGAACTCGGGAGGCGGCGAATTCCGCAGCGCATCGACGATCTCGTCTTCCGTGACCGTGATGCCCCGGCGGCGATACTCGGCGTCCAGCACGCTGTTCTGGATGAGCTGCTCCCAGACCTGGTCTTCGATCTGGTTGCGGTCTTCCAGGGTGAGCGACGCCGGCGACTCCCGCTGGCGGTTGTCGATGCTCTGCTGCACGAATTGCTGATAGCTCCGCGCGTCGACCGTCCGGCCGTTGATCTTGCCGGCCGAGGTGGACCGCGTCAGGCTCCCCCAGTCCACGCTGGTGGCCATAAAGATGAGCATCAGAAGAGCGAAGATGGCACCGGCCACCTTCGCGCTGTTGCGGAAGGCTTGCATCATGGGAACGCTCGCAGCTCCAGACGGGGAACAAAGAGCAGGAAGTCTAGTCGAACGGGCGCAGAACCTCAAGGCGCGCTGCCGCTTAGCAGTTGACACCGGGACGGCGGATGGCTACTCTCACCACACTCCCCCACGTGCCCTGAACGACGGCTTTTCCCTCTCCAATTCAGACCTGCAACTCCGGGATCCGGATGGCACTCAGCGAGATCGAGAAACTCGAGCGCCGGTACGCCGAAAATCCGAACGGCCTCACGTTCGCCCCGCTCGCCGAAGTCCACCGCAAGAACGGTGACGTGCAGCGAGCCCTCGACCTGCTCAAGCCCGGGCTGCAGAACCACCCCGATTACATCCCCGCCAGCATCGTGCTCGGGCGTTGCCATCTCGATCGCGGCGATCTGCCGGCGGCGGAGACGGCCTTCACCCACGTGCTCGCCCTGGATGGCGAGAACGTCATCGCGCTCAAGGCGCTGGCCGACATCAACGAGCGACTGCACCGGTTCGACGACGCCGAGCGCTGGCTCAACACGCTGCTCTCGCTGGACCGGAGCAACGAGGAGGCCCGGGACCAGCTCACCCGGCTCGAGCAGGCACGGCGGTCGACCGCGGCCGGTGCCGCGGCCCCGGGGGCCGAAGAGGCCGCGCTGAGCGAGCCGATGGTCGCCTCGGATGCTTCGACGGTCGAGCCGGAGGTCTCTCTCACCTCCACCACGGCGGCCTGGATCGCACAGCCCGAACCCCGGGCCACGGGGGATGCCACGCCGCTGGCCCTGGAAGAGCTGGAGCCCGCGCCGCTGGAGGAGATCGAGCGTCCGGCAGGCCTGGTGTCCGCGGAGTCGCTGCTCGACGAGGAACCGGTCGAGCCGCTCATGGGCATGGTTGGCCAGGAAACCGACGAGCCCGGCCCGATCGCCGACGAATTCCGGGTCGAGACCAGCGAAGAGATCGTGCTCCAGAGCTCGGGCGGCGCGGAGTTCCAGATGCCCGACGCCTCGCAGGAGTTGTTCGGCCGCGCGCGGGACGCCTCGCCCTTTGCCGAACCACCGCCACCGCCACCGCCGCCGCCGTCCGCTCCGGCCGAGCATGCCGCGACGGCCACGGAGCCGGAGTCCGAGCCCGCAGTGGCCGGCGGGGGCGATTCATCGCTGCTCGACTATGCGCCTGTTCTGATAGAGGCCGCCGGAATGGTGCCGCCGCGCGATGAGGAGCCGGCGCCGCAGGCGGCGTCCACGCCGGAACCCGCGCTCGCCGCGCCCGCCCCCGAGCCGGAGCCGGTGACGTCGGCGGCTCCCGAGCCCGAGCTGGCGCCGCTCGATGTGACCGAGGCGCTGACCATGGAATACGAGGCGCCCGCGGCTCCCGCCCCCGACCTGGAGTCGGAGCTCGAGCCGACCATGGAATCGGTGCCTCCGGCCGAAGCTCCGGTGCCTGCCGTCGAGGCGCCGCCGGCTCCCGCCGAGCCGGTCCGAGCCTATCGGCCGCCCGAGCCGGAGCCCGTGGTCACGGAGACGATGGCGGAGGTGCTGCTCCAACAGGGGCACCTCGCCGAGGCTTTGGGCGTGTACCGGGAGTTGGCCGGCCGAAGCGGTGACCCACGCTTGGTGCAGCGGGTCGCCGACCTGGAATCGGCCCAGGCACCGCCCCCGGTCACCAGGTACGCCGCCGCGGACACCGGCGGCCGCTCGGTCGGCGACACGCTGCGGGACCTGCTGGGGCAGCGGCTCTCCCCGGCGGCGTCGGCACCCCCGGTCCGGCAGTCCCAGCCGGCGGGTGACGAGGGCGCGCCCACCCGCCCGGCGGCGGAGGCGCTGACGCTGAGCTCCGTCTTCGGCGAGGAGACCCCGGCTTCGCCGCCGGCCGTCCCGTCCGCACCGGTCGAGCGGGAGCGGGTTTCATTCGATGACTTTTACGGGGCTTCCAACCCGACCCAGGCCCCCCGTGGCCCCCGGGCGGGCGAGCCCAAGAGCGACGACCTCGACGAATTCCACACCTGGCTGCAGAACCTCAAGCGCTAGATGCGGATCGCGGTTCTCAACGGTCCCAATCTCAACCTGCTGGGACAGCGGGAGCCCGAGATTTACGGCCACACCACCCTGGCCGACATCGAGCGCCTGGTGCGTGAGGCGGCGGAAGGGCTCGGGGCCGAGATCGACTGGTTCCAGACCAATCATGAGGGCGCCCTGGTAGATGCGGTACAGGGGCTCCGCGGCCGGGTGGACGGCGCGCTCATCAACGCGGCCGCGCTGACCCATGGGAGTCTCGCGCTCCGCGACGCCCTGCTCGCGGTGCGGGTGCCGTTCGTGGAGCTGCACCTCTCGAACATCTTCGCCCGCGAGCCGGAGCGCCGGCACTCGATGATCGCCGATCTCGCGCTGGGGATGGTCACCGGCTTCGGCGCGCAGAGCTACGTGCTGGCGCTGCAGGCCCTGGTGGGCCGTCTGCGTGCCGCCTGACCGGCGGGCCGACCGCCAGGCAGTGCTCCGGAGCGGGCTGACGGCGGAAGGGCTCGACGCACTCCTGGTCACCCATCTGCCCAACGTCCGCTACCTCACCGGGTTCACCGGGTCGGCCGCGCTGCTGGTGGTCCATGCCGACGCGACCGTCCTGGTCACCGACTTTCGCTACGCGGTCCAGGCTCCTGCCGAGGCCGGCCAGGCGGCGGTCGTCGAGGTGGATCAGAAAAGCGTCTGGGATCGACTCGGGCGGGTGCTCGGAGATCTGGGCATCACCGGCAGCCTGGGGATCGAAAGCCAGGCGCTCACCGTCCGCGATGCGGAGCGGGTCGGGGCGTTGACCCGGGCCCGGCTGGTTCCGACCGCGGAACAGGTGGAGCGGCTCCGCACGATCAAGTCGCCCGAGGAAGTCGCCGCCATCCGTGCGGCCGCGGAGCTGGCCCAGGACGCGCTGGCCGAGGTGCTGCCGGGCGTGCGGCCGGGCCAGAGCGAGCAGGAGATCGGCGCGACGCTGGAGGGGGCGCTCCGGCGTCGGGGGAGCGAGTGGCATCCGTTCCCCACGATCGTCGCGTCCGGCCCGCGCAGCGCACTCCCGCATGCGCGCACCAGCACCCGGACCGTGGGCCGCGGGGAGTGGCTGCTGCTCGATTTCGGGGCCCAGGTGGACGGCTACTGCGCCGATCTCACCCGGACGGTCATCGTGGGCGGCCGGGCCGACGAACGGCAGCGCGCCATGTACGAGCTGGTCCGGAGCGCGCAGCAGCGCGCGCTCGAGCACCTGCGCCCGGGGATGACGGGCCGGGAGGGCGATGCGCTGGCCCGGGAGGTCATCGCGGCGCGGGGATTTGCCGACGCCTTCGGCCATTCGCTGGGGCACGGGCTGGGTCTCGAAGTGCACGAGGCGCCCCGGCTCGCCCCCACCGCGGAGGCCGTGCTTCCCGCGCACGCGGTGGTCACGGTCGAGCCGGGTGTCTATTTTCCCGGGTGGGGCGGCGTCCGGCTGGAGGACGACGTACACCTGGGGCCGGACGGCCCCGAGCGCCTGAGCGATGGGCGCACCGAGCTGGTCGAGCTGTCGTGAGACCGGCGGTCGTTCACTTCACCGTTCCAGCAGTCCCTGACGACACACCGTCCGCGTGCCGGGCGGCCGCCCCGGACTTCCAGGAGGGATCCGTGATCTGGCTCGATCGCCGCGACTCCGCGGGACCGTCGCGCGTATGACGCCACAGGAGATGAAGCAGCTCGCCGAGCTGCTGCAGAAGGTGCCCGGCATCAAGTCCATCGAGCTCAAGGACGTCGAGGGGCTGGCCCAGCTGCTCCGCGACGCGCCGGAGATCGGATCCATCGAGGTCAAGGGATTCTTCGGCACCGGGGTGGTGATCACCCGGACCTCCGCCGCGCCGGCCTTCGCGCCGGTGGCGATGCCCGCGCCCCTGCTGGCAGCCCCACCCGTCGCCGCGGCCGCGGAGAGCGATGGGCGGGAAGCCCCGCGGGCGTCGCCGCTCAAGGACATCAAGTCCCCCATGGTGGGGACCTTCTACAAGGCTCCCGAGCCCGGGGCGGAGTCGTATGCCAAGGTGGGCACGCGGGTGAGCCCGGGGCAGACGGTCTGCATCATCGAAGCGATGAAGATCATGAACGAGATCGAGGCCGAGGTCACCGGCGTCATTCGGGAGGTCTGTGTGGACG
>DATEIR010000184.1:0-47080 GCA_035278885.1 Gemmatimonadales bacterium
GACCGGCTGCCCGGTCACGCGCGGCCGTAGTGTCGCCGATGCTGCTCGGCGCGGACCTGGCGCTCGCGCTCCTCCGGCGTCTCGGCCACCAGCCGCGGCACCCGCCTGGGCTTCCCCTGCTGGTCGATCGCGACGAACACCGCGTGCGCGGTGTGGGTGTGCCGCCGCTCCCCGGTGCTCACCCGCTCGGCATAGACCTCGATCGAAATGTCCATCGAGCTGTTGCCGACGTAATCCACCGTCGCGTTGCAGGTGAGCAGGGCGCCTACCGGAATCCGCTCCTTGAAGTCCACCCGGTCGATCGACGCCGTCACCGCCGGCCCGCCGGCGTGGCGGATCGCGGCGACCGCCGCCGCCTGGTCCACCAGTGCCATCAGATGGCCGCCGAAGAGGTCTCCCAGCACGTTCTGCATGTGCGGCATCACGAGGTTGGTGAGGGAGGCGACGGAGTAGGACATCGGGCGGGAGTCGGGGATCATATGCTGGGGGAAGGGAGGAAGGGTGAAAGGGGAAGGGCGAAGGGCGAACGGGGGAGGGGAGATGCCGAGATCTCCTTCTGCATCCCTTCCCTTTCCCTCTTCGCCTTTCACCTCAGTAATCCACCGGCCTCAGATAGTACTCGCCGATCGCCGTCGCGCTCAGCATCGCCACCGTCGGGAGCCGGCGCTTCCAATGGGTGCCGTCGAGCCGGCGGCGGACCAGCTCGATCTCTTCCGTGGTGAAGCCGCGGGCGATCAGGTCCTCGGTCCGGTGCCCCAGCAGGAGCCAATGCAGGATGGCGTCGGCGCGGGGATAGGAAATGCCGAAGTCGCCCTCGTCCGTCTGCCCCTGGATCAGGTCGGCGCTCGCCGGCTTGGACACGATCACCTCGGGCACGCCCACGTGGCGCGCCAGGGTCCAGACCTGGGTCTTGAACAGGTCGCCGATGGGGTTCACCGGTGGCGAATCATCGGCGTGCCAGGTGAAGTAGCCCAGCAGGCGCTCGGTCTTGTTGCCGGTGCCGACCGGCAGCGCGCGGTGCGCCGCCGAGAGATCGAACAGCGTGATCATCCGGGTCCGGGCCATGACGTTGCCCAGCCGGCTCGGGTCGAGCGTCCCGCCGATGGCGGCCGCGAGCCCGTCCACCGCGCTGCTGATGTCCACCGTGGCGCTCTGGATGCCGAGCGCCTCGATCACCAGCTGCGCGTGGGCCAGGCTGTCCATGCTGGACGTGCGGTAGGGCATCCGCACACCGAGGACGTTCGCCGGGCCCAGCGCCTCGGCCGCGAGGAAGGCGACCAGCGAGCTGTCCACGCCGCCGGAGAGGCCCACGACCACCTGCTCGAAGCCGCGGCGGCGCTGGATCTCGTCGCGGAGAAACTCGATCAGCCAGCGCCGGGTGAGCTCGGGTTCGATGGCAAGAGGGTCGGACGGGCGGACGGTCGGACGGTCGGACGGGCGGTACGGGAGTGCAGCCCGCGGCGTGGCTTCACCGCCGCCGTCGGCATCAGCATCCGACACCGGAGTTTCGCCGGCATCCACGTTCCGCCGTGCCGCCGCGATGCCGTGCCGCCGCGCCCCATGCAGCGAGCCGAGCAGGTGGGGCAACCGCATCTCCAGGTCGGCCAGCAGGGGCAGGTCGGCGCGGGCGCGGGTGATCTCCTCGAAGTCGAGGTCGATCGGGAGGAGCGCCTCGTCGAAGATCGGACCCCGCGTCAGCAGATCGCCGCGGGGCCCCGCCACCATGGATCCGCCGGGGAACGCCTTGCCCCCTTCGAACCCGACCAGCTGCGCAAGCGCCACGAACACTCCGTGCTCCCCCGCGACGTCCTGTACGATCCGCCCCCACCGACCCAGGCTGTCCGGAAGGGCCTCCCCTTCCCCGCTCGCCACCGGTCCGCGTGCCGGGCTCGCGCTCGGCACCAGAATGACCTGGGCGCCGTCGAGAGCGGCGAGCGTCGAGGTGAAGGAGTGCCAGACGTCCTCGCAGATCAGGATCGCGGCGCGGCCCCAGCCGGTGTCGAAGGCCTGGATGCTCCGCCCCGCCTCGACGAAGCGCTCCTCGTCGAACACGCCGTAGGTCGGCAGGAACACCTTCCGGTGCACGTGGCCGATCCCGGGGCGGGCACCGCCCAGCGTGGCGTACATCGCGGAGTTGTAGAGCCGGTTGCGGTGGAGCTCGTAGAATCCGATGGCGAGATCGATCGGCGGGGCACCGGCATCCCGGTGCTGGCGGGCGACGTCCTCGAACAGACGCTCGGCGGGAACGGCCAGCTCCCGCACTCCGCCCTCGAGGAAATAGCCGGTGAGCGCGGCCTCGGGAGCCACCATGAGCTGGGGCGGGACGTCCCAGGCGGCCGCCTGGCGGAACAGCTCGCCCAGACGGCAGAGGTTCTCCTCGTAGGCGCCCTTCCGCGGGCGCATCTGGGCGATGGCGAGGCGGAGCACGCCGGAAATGTATACCTTCCGCCATGCTCTGGTACATCGCGGCGGGGAGCGCCATCGGTGGCGTGAGCCGTTACCTGGTCGGCGGCCTGATTCAGCGGGCCGCCGGGTCCGGCTTCCCGGTCGGCACGCTCCTGGTCAATCTGACCGGCTCCTTTCTGCTGGGGCTCTTCCTCCGGTACGCGGTCGACACTCCGACCCTCACGCCCGAGTGGCGGGCATTCCTGACCATCGGCTTCTGCGGTGGGTACACCACCTTCTCCACTTTCAGTTACGAGACGGTGACCCTGCTGGAGGACGGCCAGTGGAGCCGGGCCGCGGCGTACGTGGGACTTAGCCTCGGACTCGCCCTGGCGGCCACCGTGCTCGGCTTCGCCGCCGCGCGGGGACTGGTGTCCCTCCGCGAGCGGGTGTGAGCCGGCCGATCGGCGGAAAGGATACGACCATGCAGGGCTTGAACGGCGAGCGCACCCTGATGCGGATTCACCTCGGAGAGCGCGACAAATACCAGGGTCGGCCGCTGTACGAGGCGATCGTCCACCTGCTCCGGACCCGAGGGTTCGCCGGCGCGACCGTGTTCCGGGGCATCATGGGCTTCGGCGCCAGCGCCAGGGTCCACACCGAGAAGGTGCTTCGGCTCTCGCTCGACCTCCCGATCGTAGTGGAGTGCGTGGACACCGAGGAGCGGATCCAGGAGATCCTGCCCGAGCTCGACCCGATGATCGGCGGCGGCCTCATCACGCTCGAGCGGGCCCGGGTGATCGTCTACCGGCCCGAGCAGCGGTGATCCGGTCCGAAACCATCCCGGCGCGGCCGCGTAAGACCTGATCATTGTCCGAGACCATCCGATGCTCCGCATAGTCCTTCCGCTGCCAGTCCTGGTGGTCACGCTCGTGGCCGTTCCCCGATGCCTGACCGCCCAGGATGCCGCACCGGCGGCCGCGCGGACGACGCCGCTCGATCCCGCCAACCGGGACACCACCTGCGCGGCCTGCGAGGACTTCTACCGCTGGGCCAATGGCGGCTGGATCGCGCGGACGCCGATCCCGGGAGATCAGCCCTGGTGGAGCGCCTTCCACGAGCTGCAGGACCGGAACTACGACGACCTCCACGTCCTCCTCGACGAAGCCGCGAAACAGACGACCACCAAGGACCCGGACAGCCGCAGGCTCGGACTGTTCTACGCCAGCTGCATGGACTCGGCGGCGGTAGAGGCGGCCGGGATCCGCCCCCTGGCCGAGGAGCTCGGCCGCATCGAGGCCATCAAGGACCGCTCGCGGCTGCCGCAGGCCTTGGCCCGGCTGCAGCAGCACGGCGTGGACGCGGCCTTCCTCCTCCGCTCCAACGCGGACGCCAAGCAGAGCCGCCGGACCATCGCCGAGGTGGACCAGGCGGGACTCGGCCTGCCCGAGCGGGAGTACTACTTCAAGCCCGACTCCAACTCCGTCGACATCCGTCGGGAGTACGTCGCTCACATCGCGCGCATGCTGCGGTTGGCGGGAAGCGACAGCTCGGCGGCGGCGAGCGCGGCGACGGCGGTCATGCAGCTGGAGACCGCGCTGGCCAATGCCTCGATGACGATCGAGCAGCAGCGCGACCCCGAAGCGGTCTACCATCTCACCACGGGCGAGGACTTCCAGCGGCAGGTGCCGGCGCTCCGGTGGGCGGACTACGTGAAGGAACGGCGGATCGCGGCGCCGGCGGAGCTCAACGTCGCGCAACCGGAGTTCGTCCGGACCGTGGACTCGCTGATGACCCATGCCCCCTTGGAGCAGTGGCGGGCCTATCTCCGCTGGCGCCTGCTGGACGCCATGGCGCCCTCGCTCGGCTCCGCCTTCGTGAACGAGAACTTCCGCTTCAACGGCTCCGTCCTCCAGGGCGTCAAGCAGCAGCGCCCCCGGTGGAAGCGCTGCCTCACCTCGGCCGACAACTCGCTGGGCGACATCCTGGGCCAAGCCTACGTGCGCCGCTTCTTCACCCCGGAAGCCAAGGCCCGGGCCCTCGAGATGGTGCGCAACGTCCAGGCGGCGTTCCGAGCCCGTCTCGCCCGGCTCACCTGGATGAGCGAAACGACCAAGGCCAAGGCATACGCCAAGCTCGACGCGATGGTGAACCGGATCGGCTATCCCGACAGGTGGCAGGACTACTCCGCGCTCGAGCTCACCAAGGGGCCGTACGCCACCAACCTGCTCCAGGCGAACGCGTTCAACGCCGCGGCCGACCTCGCCCGCATCGGCAAGCCGACCGACAAGACGCACTGGCCGTACTCACCGCCCACGGTGAACGCCTCGTACAACCCGAACCTCAACGTGATCACCTTCCCGGCCGGGATCCTGCAGCCGCCGTTCTACGACCCTCGGGCGGACGACGCGGTCAACTACGGCGGGATGGGCGCCGTGATCGGGCACGAGATCACCCACGGCTTCGACGACCAGGGCGGGCAGTTCGACGCCGACGGCAACCTGAGCGGATGGTGGGATTCGACGGACGCGAGGGCCTTCAACGAGCGCGCCGGCCGCCTGGTCACCCAGGCCGGCGAGTACGTGGTAATCGATACCCTCAAGGTCAACGGCAAGAACACGCTGGGAGAGAACATCGGCGACCTTGGCGGACTGCTCATCGCCTACGGCGCCTACCAGCGCTCGCTGCAGGGCAAGCCGCGCCCGGCCCCGATCGACGGACTGACCGGCGAGCAGCGCTTCTTCATGGGGTGGGCGCAGGTATGGCGCAGCAAGGTCCGGCCGGAGTTCGCCCGCTTCCTGCTCGCGGTGGACGTGCACGGACCCAATGCCTTCCGCGTGAACGGCCCGCTGGCGAACATGCCGGAGTTCGCCCAGGCCTTCGGCTGCAAGCCGGGTGACCCGATGGTACGGCCGGACAGCGTGCGCGTCGCGATCTGGTAGCCGTCTGCCGGACCGGCGATCCGGCTGATACCTTGTTCGCCATGTCTACACCCTATGAAGCCCTCGCCGACGTACCGAACGCCTGCCAACCTCTGCCGGGCCTGGTTACCGGCGGCCAGCCTTCTGCCGCCGACCTCGAGCGCTTCCGCGCGGTCGGCGGCGGGATCGTGCTCGACATTCGCGATCCGATGGAGCCACGGCCGTTCGACGAACCGTCCGCCGCACGGCTCCTCGGTCTGGAATACGTGAACGTCTCGGTTCACAGCGGAACCCTGAGCGACGCGACCATGGGTCGGATTCTGGACACGATTCGGGGCGCGGGCGATAGGACGGTGTTCATGCACTGCGCCAGTGGGAGCAGGGTCGGGGGCGCGCTCATTCCCTACCTGATGCTGGACCACGGACTGGAGGAGGATGATGCCGTGGGTCAGGCCATGCGGGTCGGGCTCCGGAGCGCGGAGCTGATGGAATGGGGAGTCGATTACGCCAGGCGGCACCAGCCCTGAACGACACGGCATGAAAAAAGGCCCCCGAGAATTCGGGGGCCTTCCTTCATGCACCTGAATCAGCGGCGCCGACCACCGCCGCCGCCTCCACCACCACCGCCGCCACCACTCGGGGCGCGGGCACTACCGCCGCCGCCGCCACCCGCACCACCGCCTCCCCACCCTCCGCCCGCCGAACGGCGACCACCGCCCGAGTCACCACCGCCGGAGGCCCGCTGCCCACCACCCTGGTCTCCGCCCGAAACCTGGCGGCCCCCACCGTAGTCACCGCCCGAAGCGCGGCGACCGCCGTCGGATTGACCGCCCGACGCTCGGGGACTGTCGTAGTCCCCGCCGGAGGACCGGCGGGCGCCGCCGTAGTCGTCCGAACCGCCGCGACTGCCGTTGTCAGGTGCGGATGCCCGCCGTGCACCGTCGTCACTCCCGCCGCTGCGCGGCGGGGAAGCCACACGCTCCGGACTGAAGTCGCCCGCTGCATCGTAGCCGTCACGGGAGAAGGCCCGCCGGGCAATGATCTCCGTTTGCTGGCCGCCGATCTCCGCCCGGCGACCCTCGCCGGCGTCCGCGCTCCGCCGAGGGCTGACGTCAACCGGCCAGTTGCTCCGGTCCGCGGCCGGCGTCTCGACCCGGGCCACGTCGACCGGACGGGCCCGCCGAGCTTCTATGCTGCCCGGAGACTCGACCTGCCGGCGTTCTACCGACGGAGTCGGCCGCTCCTGGTTACCGCTGCTGCGGCGAGCCTCGGTCCCGCTGTTTCCCCGGGCCTCGCCGCCCGTGCTGCGCCGTGCCTCGCCGTTGGAGGACGGCTCGGGAGAGCGCCTGCCCGCACCAGCGGTCGAGTGGTCGGCCGCGTTCTCCGCCACCGAGGTCCGAGAGTCGATGGAGCGGCGCAGCGGCGCATTGGCCTCCGCGCCTGCGATACGCCGACCCGGCGGGTTGTAAACCGTGTTGTCCGACCGGAAGGCGTAGCGCCGGTCGCGGTAATCTCCGTTGACGCCCTGGAATCCGCTCACTCCTCGGAACCCGTTGGCCGTCTGGTATCCGCGGTAGCGATAGTTGTCCAGCGGATTCACCTGCGGATAGCGGCTCCGGTAGTACGGCCCACCGCCATAGTACCCGTGATAGGGATAGTAGCCGTAGTGATAGTGACCGTAGGGGTAATACCCGTAGTACGGGTAGTAGGCATAGCCGTAATACGGGTAGTAGCCGTAGTACGGCGCGGGATAGGGGTACCACGCCGAGTAGTAGTACGGATAGGGGTAGTAATAGGGGTACCGATAGGGATACCCATACCCGAAGGAGAACCCGAACGAGATACCGCTGCAGCACCAGCTGCTGCCGTAGTAGACCGAGGCGTAGGAGGAGTTGTCGTAATAGCCGGACGACGCGTAGACGTGCTCGATCACGTCGTAGCCGAGCAGGTCATAGTCGAAGCTGCCCTGGGCCATCCGGCGGACCAGGTCGGTGAGATCGTTCTCAGGATTTTCCGGCAGCCGGTTGGGTGCCAGCGTCTTGTAGTCCCAGTGGTCGCCGAGCACGAAGTCATCAAAGCGGAATGCCGACTTGGAGACGGCGGCGTAGATGGTTCCGTGGCCGGTCCGGTTGTCGACCTCGAACGACGCGCGATTACCCCGGCCCCGAACCTCGTACTTCTTTCCACCCCGGATGAAGTTGTCGTCCGTGGGGTCCGCCGGGAACACGACACGCAGGTGGCCGTCGGGGTCGACGTGCAGGACGACCAGATAGCCGTCCTCCAGCGTCTGCACCTGAACCTTCCCCTCATCTCCGGGGAAGAACCTTCGGTCGTTGTTGATCCAGATCTGGATCGGGGGGACTGGGGTCGTCCCGGCCGCCGGCTTAGCCGGCGCCGCGGCGAGCAGGAGCGGAAGAAGAAGGGCGGGGTTCATAGGTGCCTCCCCAGACTACCACTGTTACCGGCTGGAACTTCCGATGGGACCACGGTTTAGCGCCATCGATCCCGAGCACGCGAACTGCATGCCAGCCATAAGACGCTTGTCAATTCAACACTTAGCTATCGACTCCGGTTCCCCCCGTCCTCTCCGGAGGACACCAGTCCCCGCCGGAAGGACACTCAGGGGTTGCGGTGCCAGTACATGCGCATCTCGCTGATCAGCCCGGCTTCCGTCTCGCAGAAGACGGCGCCGCGGGCCTCCACCAGCTCGCCGGTTCGCTTCCGCCGGAACACGCACTTGAACTCGGTCGCGAACCAGGGACCGGCACCGTAAATCTCCCCCGACGAGAAGACGATTTCCGACTGATGTAATGGGACGTCCAGCCAGTAGCGGCGGATGGCTTCGACACCCCGGAGCGGCTCGGCGAAGGGCGTCTCGACGAAGACCGCTCCAGGGGCGTATACAGCCATGAGTTGATCGACGTTGGGCCGGGACCATCCCCGCCCGAAGCTGTCGATCAGGGCGCGGCCCAGGGTTCGGATGTCGGCCGGGGGGAGCGGGGCCAGCGAGGTGGAGGGGGCCGGGTCGGACATACCATCAACATACAGCAGAAACCTGTGTCCGGTGTGAGCTAGCGCGGCTCTCCGGTCAGGCGCTTCAGCGCCTCCCGGGCTTCCTCCACCCGACCTTGGAGGGGAGGGTCGGCCTTGTCCCACAGGCGGATGAACCGGCCATAGGCGAATGCGGCCGAGTCCCTTCGGCCCGCCGCCTCATAGGCTCGGCCGAGGGCCAGATAGCTGAGGGGGCGTACCAGCGATTCCTGAATGAAGGCGTTGGAGAGCCGTTCGATGCCCGCCTCACGGGTGTCGTCATCGCCGGAGCCGGCCTGGGCCAGCGCCAGCTCGAAGCGGTCCCATCCGAGCGCCTGGGCGAAGCCTGGCTTGGCCGCGAGCCGGATGCCCTCCTCCATCCGCCGGATACCCGCGGCCGAGTCGCCAGCCAGGATCATCAGGTAGCCTTGTGCGGCCTGCGCCTGTCCCCTGGCCTGATCGTCCAAGGTGTCTCCTGCGGAGAGCAGGGCGTCGAGCCCGCGGCGAGCCTCGGCAGGTCGGCCTCGGATCAGGTGCAGCATGGCCGCGGCGTAGTCGTGCCGTGCGCCGGTAGGAATACCCGTCACCACGGTATCGAGCCAGCCGCGATCGTAGTCCACCGGCGCCAGGCCGAGCGCCATCGGCCAGCCGAGCAGGGTCGGCGCGTCCTTGGGGCTTTCCGCCCGAACCGTATCGCTCAGGGCGCGGGCACGGACCAGCTGTCCCAACCCGGCGTACATCTTGGCCGTCTCCCGCAGCGCCTCCGCCCGGGAGACCTGGTCGGGCGATATCGCGCCGATCGCCCATCGAAAGCGCTGCAGGATAGTGTCGCTGCTCGCCGCCGGATCGGCATAGAGGCCGTAGAGTCCGACGATGAGCTCGCCCACGTCATGCCCGCGCAGCGCCCGCACGGCGGAATCGGCCGGGGGCGGCCCCCAGACCGAGCGGGACACCGTCCGCCACATTCGCCCCCGCTCCGGGGCGCTCCGCTCGATGACGCCGACGTAGCGGCGGAAACGAGCGCTGTCGCCGGTCACCAGCGCCAGCTCGGTGGGGTGGATCAGGGCCGGGACCAGACCCGAGTCCCCCCGCACGACGCGGTCGAAGGCGGCGCTGATGGTGTCCGGTGCGGCCCCGGTGTACTCGCGGGTATGAAAGAGTGCCTCGCCCAGCAGATACCACCCGTCCAGATCGTCCGGGTACTCCTTGAGAAAGCTGTGGAACGAGTCGACGGCGGCGGGCTTGCCCTGGTCGAAGAGCCGGTAGCCGACCAGCAGCCGCCGCTCCCTTGGCTGCAGCCGCTGGGCGAAACGGGTGCCGGCGGCCGAGGCTTCGAGCGAGGCGGCACTGCCGTAGCCTCCGGTCCAGCCGTAAGTCAGGGCTCGGCGGAAGTGGGCCAGCGCGAAGGTAGAGTCCACTTCGACCGCTCGATTGTACGCCTGCTCGGCCGAATCGAACGCCAGTCGCCGGTAGTACTGCTCGCCCTGGAGGAACGCGCGCAGGGCGGCGATGGAGTCGGTGGTCTGAGAGGCCAGGCGTACGGCGGGCAGCGGCTCGCGGGAGCGCCAGACGTCGCGGAGCAGCGCCAGGCTCAGCCGATCGACCAGGGTGAGCACGCTGTCCACCGGCCCGTCCACCTGGGCCCGGCCAAGGCGCTCGCCGTCGATGGAGTAGAAGTCGGCGGCCAGACGGACTCGGTCCCCCGTCCCCACCGCGCTTCCCAGCACGACGGATCCGGCGCCCAGCCTGCGGCCTACGCGGATGGCCTGGTCCAGTCCCCCCGCGTCGTGGTCGCTCTTGGGCGCGTCACGCAATACCGTGCGCGGATCGACGGCGCGGATGCCGCCGACCCCTGTGAGGTTGGTGGAGAGCAGGTCCACCATCCCTTCCCGCAGGTAGCCCACGCCGGGTCCGGAGGTCGTGAATGGCAGAACGGCCAGATTCTCCGCGGCCGGCTCGACCGTGTGGCGGCCGAAACGGGTCCCGATCCAGGCGCCCGCGCCCGCCGCAACCGCCGCGATGAAGGCGCCCAGCAGGACGGCCCGGCGCCGGACCCATCGCGTGGCCGCAACGCCGCGCCCGGTCTTGAGCGCGGCGGCGAGCGCGGCCATGTCGGGGAACCGGGCCTCGGGATCGACCGCCATGGCGCGCTGGAGCGCGGGGTCGAGCGACGCACCGACTTCCGGCCGGCGCTCGCTGACCCGCGGGCGAGGCGCCGTGAGACTCTGGGCGACGACCGACTTGCCCGCGCTGCCGGCAAACGGCGGCTCGCCGGCGAGCATCTCGAAGATGGTGCAGCCCAGGCTGTACTGATCGCTCCGGGCATCGATCGTCTCGCCGCCGGAGGCCTGTTCGGGGCTCATGTAGTGCGGCGTCCCCACGACGAAGCCGAGCTGGGTAATCGGCGCGTCGGGATCGGAGTCCGACGCGGCCGCCTTGGCGATGCCGAAATCGGCGACCATGGCGTGACCGCCGCCCAGCAGGATGTTCTCCGGCTTGATGTCGCGATGGACCACCCCCCGGCCATGCGCATACGCCAGGGCGTCGGCGACCTGCGCGGCGATGGTGAGCGCCTCGTCGATCGGCAGCCGGCGCTCGCGCTGCAGCCGGCGCCGGAGTGACTCCCCGTCCACCAGCGGCATGGTGTACCAGAGCAGCTTGTCGCCGCCCGCGCCTTCCGCGCCGCTGTCGAAGACGGGCACGATATGGGGATGCTGGAGACCCGCGACCAGCTCGATCTCGCGGAGGAATCGCTCGGCGCCGAGGGTGCCGCGGAGGTCGGGACGCATGACCTTGAGGGCAACCTGTCGCCGGTGGCGCAGGTCGCGCGCGACGTAGACCGTCGCCATGCCGCCGGCCCCGAGCTCCCGCTCGATCTCGTAGCGTCCGGCCAGAGACGCGGCGAGGCGATCCACGATATCGCTCATGAGAAGGGCAATCTAGCGCGTCAGATAGGTCTCGAAGAATCCCTCGCCGCCGTCCTCCACGACGGCCCCGTCCACCTTTCCCTGCAGGGAGAACGAGCCGCGCATCTGCAGAAAGGTCCGGCGGAACGATCCGGCGGACATGTCGGTGGCGAGCGCGTGCGCCACGCGTACCCTGAGCGTGACCGTGTCGCGCTCCCAGGCGCCCACGAGGGTGAAGCGCTCCGGCGCCGAGACTCCCGGCGCGCCGTCGGCCGGCTGGGCACCGGCGTAGTCGATGCGGCGAAAGCGCAGCACCCGCCGGACGCCGAGCGAGTCGACCAGGGTAAGGAAGAAGGGCGAGGTCGTGCGGTCGGCGGCGTAGACGCCGCCGTAGAGGAGGCTGAGCGTGCGGCCGGTGCCGGCGCCCCATTCCCAGGTGACCGCCCGCCAGACGCCCCAGTTGTGATCGTGATAGGCGGGCACATCCCGCACCTCGGAGCACCGTGCCCCGATGCAGATCCGACCCGAAGCCTCCGCCGAGAGCGCGGGGACCACGTAGCCTGAGCGGAATGCCTCCTCTCTGAGCTCCACCGGCGGAAAGTACCGGTTGGCCCTCGGGCGCAGAGTGAGGTCGAGACGCAGGCGTCCGGCCGCGCCCGACGCGGTGGCGTGGAGACGATAGATCCCCTCTCGCTGCCGCACCGTGCTCCCGCCCAGGGTGAGGTCGGCGCCGGCGGTGTCGAGGCGGACCCGGGGTGCGGGGTAATCCGCGGTGAATCGCTCGTGCCGGCCGTCGGGCCGGCGATGGGTGACGAGCAGCCGACCGCCCCAGCGGTCTCCGGGAGCCGGCCGCCGGCTCAGCTCGCCGCCGACCAGGTAGGTGATGTACCACCACTCGTCCGGCGCCGCCACCAGGTTGTAGTACTGCCATTCGCCCCAGGTGGAATCAGCCTGGGCGGGAATGTGGAAGGCGTCGAGCTCGTCGTAGAGCTGCTGCGCGGTCGGAGCGACATAAGCCCTGTCGCGGGGAGAATCGCTCCAGCGGCCCGCCACGACGTCGAGCCCGGCGCCGACCGCCGCGGCCCGGCTGGGGATCTCGCCTCCCGCCCGCACGGCCACCGGCTCGCATGGGCTTCGCAGGGGGCAGAGGTACACCAGCTTGCCCTCGATCGCGGGAGCGACCGTGCGCACGGTGCCGGCGGCGCGGGGGCCGCCGAGAACCTGCCGGGTGAGGAAGCGGGCGCGCTCGATGGTGAAGAACATCCCGCTCAAGCCTCCGGTGCGCATCGCTTCGACGTCGATCCCCTGCGGCAGCACCGTCACTTCCCCGCCGCCCACCAGCGAGACGTCGCGCGACTGGTCGAGCATCGCTTCGCCCACCGAAAGCAGGACCACCATCACGCCGACTCCGAGCGCGAAGCCGACCAGAAGGAAGGCTGAGCGCACCTTCCTGACCCAGAGATGCCGGAAGGCGAGCGTGGCGATCATGAGGCCGCGATCCGGCCGTCGAGCATGCTGATCGTCCGGCCCGCCTCCCGGGCCAGCCGCTCGTCGTGGGTGACGACGACGAGCGTGGCCCCGTCGCGATTGAGCCGGCGGAAGAGATCGAGGATCTCCTGGCCGGTGGCGGCGTCGAGCTCTCCCGTCGGCTCGTCGGCGAGGAGGACGGCGGGCCGGTTGGCCAGCGCGCGGGCGATTGCTACCCGCTGCATCTCGCCGCCGGAAAGCTGGGTCGCCCGGTGCCCGGCCCGGCCGGCCAGTCCCACGTACTCGAGCAGCTCCAGCGCCCGGGCCTTGCGCTCGCCCGGCTTGACGCCGGCCTCGGCCAAGGGAAGCTCGACGTTCTCGCGGGCGGTGAGCACCGGCAGCAGGTGGAAGCGCTGAAAGACGAAGCCCAGCCGGAGCAGGCGGAGCCGGGTGAGCTCCCGGTCCGACAGACGATCGAGGCGGGTGCCCAGCACCTCCACCGAGCCGGCCGACACGGTGTCGATGCCGCCCAACAGCTGCAACAGGGTGGACTTCCCGCTGCCGGAGGGCCCGACGATGGCCACGTACTCACCGCGGTGGATGTCGAGCGACACTCCGCGCAGCGCGTGGACCGTCTCACCTCCGATGGGATAATCCTTCCGCAGGTCGCGGGCGACGAGGACCGGCTCGATGGCGCTCAGGTGGCCTCCGCCCGCAAGGTGGCCGCGATCGGTGCCCGAGCGGCGAGCCACGCGGGGTAGAGGCCGGCGAGGGAGCCGGTCACCAGGAGAACGACGCCGGCCTGGGTCAGGGTGTCGGCCCGGGGCACGAAGAAGGAGAACGCCGCCGGAAGACCGGGGAAGCTGGTGAGAATGGCGTCGAGATAGCGCGCCGTGGCCAGCCCCAGCAGCACTCCGAGGCCCGAGCCGATGACGGTGAGCGCGACGCCTTCCGCCAAGACCTGGCGCACGACGGTGGCCCGGCCGATGCCCATGGCGCGCAACGTCGCGATCTCGCCCAGACGCTCGTTCACGGTAATCGTGAGCAGGGTGCCGATCAGCAGCACGGTGACCACCAGGCTCATCGCGCCGAGGACGTGGGAGAGCTGGGTGAAGTAGGTGAGACGGCGCCGCGCCTGGGCCACCAGCTCCACCACGCTGTTCACCTCCAGCGTGGGATGGCGTGCCCGAAGCCGCGCGACCAGCGCGGCGACGCCGCTGTCCGCGCGAGCCCGGACCAGGACGAGCGAGGCCGGATCGCTCGCCGGCTGCCGGGAGAGCCGCTGCATCACCGGCAGCGCGGCGCCGACCGACGGCTGGCCGCGGTAGTCGTAGAGCCACTCCACCATGCCGCGGACCACCAGGGCGCGGTCTTCCGCGGCGGCGGCAATCTGGGGATCGAGCCGCCCGGCCAGTGTGACGGTATCACCCAGGCGCGCGCCCCCCAACAGCGCGGCAGCGGGAGCGCTGAGCAGGAGGCCGGCGGTATCGCCCGGCGCGAGGTCGGCGCCCGCCACGACGCGGTAGATGCCCTGCGACTCGGGCTGGACGCCGTAGCCGAAGAGGGTCGCCAGGGAATCCCGGGTCCGGGCGTAGACGGCCGTCCCCAGGATCGCTCCCGCGTTGGCGACCTCCGGATCGGCGCGCAGCGTCCGCACCAGGCGGCCGGCCCCGGGAAGCGACGCCTCGGTGTCGAACGGCAAGGTGCCCTTTGGCGTGATCCGGATCTGGTAGCCGCGCTGAAGGAGCAGGTCGCTGAACGACTTGTCGATGCCGCCGCTGAGCATGACCATGTCCAGCAGCATCGCCGCGGCAACCGCGATGCCCGCGAGCGACAGGCCGGTTCGAAGCGGGTGGCGGCCCAGACTGCGAAGACCCCAGCCCAGCCCGGTCATGCCCGGCCCCAGAGTACCATGGGGCGGGTGCGGACCAGCCGCGCCGCGGCGATGGCGCCCGCGGCCAGACCGAGCACGAGGGAGAGCCCCACTCCGAGCGCCACGATCCGCGGTGTGATCACCGAGAAGACCAGCTGGGTGTCGAAGAAGCGCTGGTAGTAGGCGTTGGTGACGGCACCCGCCGCGATCGCGATGCCGATGCCCAGCACCGATCCGGCCACGGCCAGCACCGCCGCTTCGAGCAGCAGGGCGACGAAGATCGTCCGCCGCCGCACGCCGACGAAGCGCATGACGGCGGCATCGAGGCGCCGCTCCTCCACCTTGAGCAGCATGATGCAGAGGAGGAAGACGGCGCTCGCCACGATGGTGATCATGGCGATGGCCCGATGGAACCGGCTCACCACCTGGAAGGTCTGGGAGGACTCCGAGGCGATCTGCGCCGAAGGATAGGCCCGGAACCCGAACGCGCTGCGGTTGAGCTCGGCGACGGCGGAGTCGGCCGAGACACCGGGCGCCAGGGCCAGGCCGAACCGGTCCACCCGATCCGGCGCACCCAGGAGCTCGGCCAGGTCGGGCAGATGGAAGCGGGCCCGGAGCGCGCGGCGCGCGATCTCGGCGGGATCGGGACGGGCCTGGTACACCGCCCGCACCACGCCGAGCCGGACCAGGGAGTCGGGCGCGGTGCCCAGGCGGACGGTGTCGCCCACGGTCAGGCCGAGGTGCGCGGCCGTCGCCCGCTCGAGCGCGAGATCCAGCACCTGAGCCTGACCGGGTCGTCCCAGACACGCCGAGAGCAACACGGCGCAGAGCAGAGCACGCATGGCTGCAAGGTATCCCGGTCCGACCCTTGAGTTTCGTGGGAGCGGCTACTGGTGGCGGAAGCGGTGCTCGAAGCTGAGATACAGGAAGAAGGCGTCCGGACCGGCGTCGGGCCCAAGCGCCACGGTGTAGGCAAGGCCGGGGACCACTTGTAACCCGCTGGCGAAGTCATAGGCCCAGCGGACGCCGGGGTTGAGATAGAAGCCATCCTGGTCGAGCCAGGTCGCCTCGAGCAGCAGGTTGACGGACCGCCGGAGGCGATAGATCCCGCTGGCACCCAGGTTGTAGCCCACAGTCGAGCCGAGCAGTGTGGCGCCGGCATTCCAGTGGGTGACGAATGCCGAACTCATTACCCAGCTGACCGGCAGGTTGGCCTGAATGCCGACCTCACCCGTGCCCCGCCCCTCCGATTCGCTGCCGGTCGGCAGGATCAGCGATGCGCGAGGGGCGACGTGCACCGCGGTCACGCCATCGGCCGACTCGCGGGCGACCAGCTGATAACGGTAGTTCAGCGCGATGTCCCCGATACCCGGCCCGGTGCCACCCTCGGGATTCAGCATGGGAAGGGTGTAGCTGAACTGGTTGCTGACGCCCCGGAGGGGCCACTCCTGGGTGAAACCGTAGTTCCAGGCCCCGCCCTCGCGCGGAAGGGAGAAGGTGCTGATGTGCTGCACCACGCCGGCTTCCTGGTTGTAGGCCTCCTCGATGAGGAAGCTGTTGTCGGCGATGTCCTGGGCGAGGAGTGGAAAGGGCGTCAGTCCGGTCCAGATCAGGAGAGCAGCGAAGGGCGGGAGACGAGAATGAGCGAGTGGCCGGCGGCTCACGCCAGCCACTCGCGGAACGTCCCCAGGAGGAGCCAGGCGTTGAGCCCCATGATGACGACCGCCACGGCCCAGGCGACCGCCTTGAGCACGGGACCGTTGACGAATGCGCCCATCTTCGCACGCTCGCCGGTGAACTGCACCAGCGGGACCACGGCGAAGGAGAGCTGGAGGCTCAGGATCACCTGGCTCAGGATCAGCAGGGCGCCAGCGCCGTGCTCGCCGTACATCGCGGTGACGATCACCGCGGGCACGATGGCGATGAGCCGGGTGATGAGGCGCCGGAGCCAGGCCGGGAGCCTGATGTCGAGGAAGCCTTCCATGACGATCTGGCCGGCCAGGGTCCCGGTGATGGTCGAGTTCTGCCCCGAGGCGAGCAGGGCCACGGCGAACAGCGTGCTGGCCAGGGTGGTGCCGAGCAGCGGGGTGAGCAGGCGATAGGCGTCCCCGATGTCGGCCACGTCCTGGTGGCCGGTGTGGTGGAAGCTGGCGGCCGCCAGGATCAGGATGGCCGCGTTGATGAAGAAGGCGAACAGCAGCGCCACCGTGGAATCGATGGTGGCGAAGCGGACCGCCTCCCGCTTGGAGGCTTCGTCGGGCAGCACCTTCCGGGTCTGCACGATGGAGGAGTGCAGGTAGAGATTGTGCGGCATCACGGTGGCGCCGAGAATGCCGATGGCGATGTAGAGCATGGCCGGGTTGGTGACGATCTGCGCGGTCGGCACCAGACCGGCGAGCACGCCCGCCATCTCGGGACGCGCCATCACCAGCTCCACCGCGAAGCAGGCCCCGATGGTGGCGATCAGGGTGATGATGAACGCCTCGAGGTAGCGGAAGCCCTTGTGTTGCAGCAGCAGAATGAGGAGCACGTCGAGCGCGGTCAGGCAGACGCCCCACACCAGGGGGATCCCGAACAGCAGGTTGAGCGCGATCGCCGAGCCGATCACCTCGGCCAGGTCACAGGCGGCGATCGCGATCTCGCAGAGGATCCAGAGCACGAAGCTCACCGGCCGGGAGTAGTGGTCGCGGCAGGCCTGGGCGAGGTCGCGTCCGGTCACGATGCCGAGCTTGAGGGCGAGCGACTGGAGCAGGATCGCCATCAGGTTGGAAAGCAGGATGACGCTCAGCAGGGTGTAGCCGAAGCGCGCGCCACCCGCGAGGTCGGTGGCCCAGTTGCCCGGGTCCATGTAACCCACCGCCACCATGTACCCCGGTCCCACGAAGGCCAGCGCCTTGCGCCAGAAGGAGACCCCGCGCGGAATGCGGACGGTGGCGTGCGATTCGGGCAGGCTGGGATTGACCCGGGGATACCGCCAGCCTGCCAGCTCGTCGATCGGTCCCGACGGCGCCGCGCTCACGCGTCCACCCCCAGCGGTACACACCGCAGCACATGGCCCAGCTCATGGCCGATCACGTGGGACCGCCCCTCCACCTCGATCGTGATGGGCCCGTGGAACGGCTGCCGCTCCACCACCACTACGCGGGCGCCGGGCCGGAGCCCGATGGATGCGATGTACCGGAGCCGCTCGGGGTCGCTTTCATCGACCCGGCGGAGCTCCACGAGCATGCCCTTCGGCAGCTCGGAGATCGGCGTGCTCGCCGGCTCGTGAATGGCGCCGTCGACATCGGGAATGGGGTCCCCGTGGGGATCGACGCTCGGGTGGCCCAGCACCGCGGCCATCCGCTCGACCAGCTGGTCGGACACCGCGTGCTCCAGGCGCTCCGCCTCGTCGTGGACCGTGTCCCAGGTGTACCCCAGGAAGGCCACCAGATAGGCCTCGATCAGGCGGTGCCGGCGAATGGTCCGCAGCGCTGCCCGGCGGCCCTCCTCGGTGAGCTGGACCCCCTTATACGGCACATGCTCGAGCAGCCCATGCTCGCTGAGCCGCTTGACCATGCCGCTCACCGAGGCCGGCGCGAGCTCGAGGAGATTGGCGATCTCGCTCGTACCAGCGGTCCGGCCTTCCGGGGTAAGCCGGTAAATGGCCTTGAGATAGTCTTCGACCGACCGGGTAAGAGGCTCGTGCTGCAGGGCTGCGTTCATCCGAACTTCCGAATTAGGATTGCCTAAATCTAGGATGAGCAGGTACGAACGTCAAGCCGGGGAGGTTATAGAAGGCGCAGGAGGTCGCTCACGATCCGCTCGGTAAGGCCCCAGACGACGCCTTCGTCCACCCGGTAGGCCGCGAACTGGCGGCGCTCACCCCGCAGGTCGAGCTCCAGGGTGTCATGGGTGGTTGCGTCCAGCAAATGATCCAGGGAGACCCAACGGGTGGCGGCGACCTCGGGGTTGAGCTGAAGCGAGGGCCGGGAGGAGAGGGTAAAGACGAACGGCCGAACGGCGATGGGAGGGAGAACCGGAGTGCGGGGAACCACGTCGTCGAGGCTGCCGGCGAGCTGCAAGCGGGAAGGAGAATAGCCGACCTCCTCCGCCGTCTCCCGGATGGCCGTCGCGACGAGGTCTGCGTCGGTACCCGCCTGACGGCCACCGGGAAGGGCCATGTGGCCGGACCACGGGTCGTCCCGGCGCTCGGCCCGGCGGATCAGGAGCAGGCTGTCGGGATCGGGAGCGAGCAGCACCGCGACCGCGGCCCAGATGAGCGGACCGCCCGCGGTATCTACCTGCGGCTGGTGATCGGCAAGTCGCTCCCGGAGACGGGCGAGCCGGGTGGTCAGTGCTGGTGGCCGTGACACGATCCGCCGCAGCACCCGCCGCTCGCGGGTGGGCCGAGGCGGCTGAAATCGGCGGGCGTGCCGGCGGAAGCCGGGCGGGCGGTGAGCGCCATCCGCCGCTCCAGCTTGCGACCCCGGCACTCGGGACACGCCACCTTGGTGTCGGACCGGACGAGCTGGTCGAACTCGGCGTCGCAGGCGGTGCAGCGGTAGGAGTAGATGGGCATGCCGGAGATTAGCCCGCCCGCGACGAGTTGGCCAGCGGATCGTGGCCGACCAGCCGCTCGCTCTCTTCCCAGAGCCGGCGGGCCGCGCCCTCGTCATACGACGCCGCCGACGACCTCGTCTCTCTGCAGCGATCGAAGTAGCGTCCGGATACGTCAGCGACCTCGGGTGATGCGGCGAGATACAGGATCGGCTCGGCGCCGCGCTCCGGCGTGGTTCCGAAGCTGCGGCGACCCGCGGGCATTCCCATGTAGTCGGAAAGCAGGCCGGTCGCGACCACGCCGGGATGCACCGCATTGGCGGTCACCCCTGATCCGTCGAGCCGGCGGGCGAGCTCGTGGGTGAAGAGGATGTTCGCCAGCTTGGTGCGCCCGTAGACCCGATCGCGCCGGTAGTCGCGCTCGCTCATGAGGTCGTCGAAATCGAGCCGTTGTCCGGAGTGGGCGCCGGAGGAGACGTTGACGATCCGGGCCGGCGCGCCCGCGCGAAGCGCGTCCAACAGCCGCAGGGTGAGCAGGAACGGGGCGAGATGGTTGACCGCGAACTGGCGCTCCAGGCCGTCGGCGGTCACCTCCCTGCCCCGGGTGATGACACCCGCGTTGTTGATCAGGAGCCCGATCCGGGGATGGCGCCGGACGATCTGATCCGCCGCCGAGCGGACCGACGCCATCGAGGACAGATCGGCGCGCACCACTTCGACGAGGCCGTTCCGCTGCTGAATCGCCTCGGCCACGCGCTCGCCCTGAGCCGGATCGCGTACCGGCAGCACCACGCGCGCGCCGAGGCCGGCGAGCCGCTCGGCCACCGGCCGGCCGATGCCGCGGGTGGCTCCGGTCACCACCGCCACGACTCCGGCCAGTCCCGCCAGCGGCCGACCCTGGCAATCCATCGTCAGCCCAGGTGTGCCGCGAGGAAGCCGAGCGTCTCGTCGGCGACCAGACGGAACTGCGGCGTCTCGCCGCGCCACGGATGCACCGTGCCGAAGGTGTGCCCCGCCCCGGCGACCGACAGATGGCGCGCGAGGTCGGGCTTCGCGGCGGCGTAGAGCGCGTCCCCCTCCAGGGGGGAGACCGATTCGTCCTCGGCGCCGTGGAGCACGAGCCAGGGAATCGCGAGTCGGGCGGCGGCGGCGAGGATGTTCAGACGGCCGCCGGCATGGCGCTCGAGGTCGTCGAGGACGTCGGGGTACAGCGGGAGCCGCTGCCCCGTCCTGGCGTTGACGATCTCCTTCTGGCCGGCCTCCCGCCACGCCCGCTGCTCCGCCGGACTCCACCGCTCGACGCTGCTGATGGCGGCCCAGGTCGCGAGTGTGGTGATCCGCCGGTCTTCGGCGGCGGCGAGCACAGCGACGCCACCCCCGCGCGAATGCCCAACCAGGCCGAGCGAGGTCGGCGGCGCCACACCCAGCGCACCCCGGGCGAGCGCGTCCACCACCTGCAGCGTGTCATCCAGCTCGGCCGAATAGGTATTGTGTCCGAAGCGCTCGACCCGGGTGAAGTCGCCCGCGTCGTCCACTCCACTGCCGCTCAGGTTCACGCTGACCGCGCTGAGTCCCGCCCGGGCCAGCCGCTCCGCAAAGGGCGGGAACATGCCCCAGTCCTTGAAGCCCTTGAACCCGGGGACCACCACGACAGCCGGCCGGGGCGATCCCCGGCCGCCGGCGCGGACATCGATCAGGATCTCGCCCAGCGCGCCGGGCAGGGTGTGCTTGGTGAGGGTGGGCGTGGCCATGCTGTATGCTAACCGCGGCTACGCGACGGCGGCTTCCAGCAGCTCCAGCTCCCCGGCCCCGGCGTCGAGGCGGGCGCGGACGCCGAGCGGCAGGGTCCATTGATCATCGATGTGGCCGACCGGGAAGCCGAAGGCGACCGGAATGCCGAGCGGCTCGAAGTAGGTCGCGAGGACCTCGTCGTAGCCGAACGCCCCATCGCTCATGTGACGCTGGAGCTGGGTGAACCGGCCGACGGCGACGCCGGCAAGGCGGGCCAGCACCCCGGCCGCGCGCAGGTGCGCGAGCATGCGGTCCACCCGGTAGAGATCTTCGCCCACGTCCTCGAGGAAAAGGATCGCCCCGTCGAGATCGGGCCAGTGCGGGGTTCCCACCAGGCACTGCAACAAGCTGAGGTTGCCGCCCATGAGCGGGCCTTCGGCTACACCCGGGCGGACGGTCAGGACCCGGTTGTCCTTGGGCACCAGGACGCCGGCCGGGTCCGGGAGCCGGCCGAGCCGGCCGGCGGGCTCGGCACTGGCGAGGACTCGCTCGAAGTGCCACCGGCTGAACGCCGGCAGGGGAGCCCGGGCGGTGGGGCCGTGAAAGGTGACCAGACCGGCGTGGTGGGTCGCCGCGAGCAGCAGAGCGGTGATATCGCTGTATCCCAGGATGATCTTGGGCCGCTTCCGCAGCGGCTCGAACTCGATCCGATCCAGGATCCGGGTGACTCCATATCCGCCACGAATGCACCAAATAGCATCGATGGTCGGATCCGCGATCGACTGGTTGAGATCGGCCAGCCGGTCGTCGTCGGTGCCGGCGAGGTAGCCGTGCCGTGCCCCGGCGTGAGCGGCCAGGAGGGGGACGTAATCCAGCGCACGGCAGAGGGCCTCGGCGCGGTGTAGATCATCCCGGTCCAGCAGCGGCCCCGCCGGTGCCACCAGCGCGACGCGATGTCCGTGCGCGAGTCGTGGAGGCCGAACGAGCCGTTTTGACCGCATAATCGCTCCGCTGTAGATTGCCGACACCTTCACCTGGGAGAACGGTAGTGCGCGCTTCGCAGCCCGCGTTGCTCGCCGCCGGTCGGGTCATCGCTGAACTGCGGGATCAGATGGTCGTGCAATGGGCCGACTGGCTCGGCGACCGGATCACCGCCGCCCCCACGATACCCCGCCCCACCGTCGAGCGGGAGTTCCGCCTCCTCCTCGACGTCATCTCCGAGATGGTCGGCCCGCTTCGGCGGGAAGTCAACACGATCTGGTTCACCATCTGCGAGCACTACGGCCGAGTCGCCGCGGCGCGCGGACTCGCCGCGGGCGAGGTGGTCGAGGAGCTGCAGTTCCTCCGGGAGCTGCTGATCCGCAACCTCGCGCCGGTGCTCGCCGCGATGCGGGCCCGGCAGGGCATGGCGATCATGCTCCGGCTCAATCGGGTGATCGACAAAGGTATCGCCGTAGCGGTCGTGGGATACACCGACGCGCTGGTAGCCACGCTGTTCGCCCAGAACGGCGTGCCCGCGCTGGACGCCGAGTACGACGCGGGCGAGGTCGAGCGCCAGCTGGACGGCATCGAGCAGGAGCTCCACGCGATCGTGAAGCAGCAAGCGCGCTAGCCGCGCGACGTCCATGCATTCCTGGGTCGAGCTGCTGCCGGCGCTGCCCTGGCTCGCGCCCTTCGCCGTCATTCCCCGCCTCGCCAACCTCCGTCCCAACCTGTCCGACACGCCGCCTGTCTCGGACGGACTGGTCTCGGTCATCATCCCGGCCCGGAACGAGAGCGCGGTCATCGAGACCGTGCTGACTTCGGTCCTGGGGACCGCCTACCAGCCGATCGAGGTCCTGGTGGTGGACGACCGATCGACCGACGACACGGCGGCCCGGGTCGCCGAGCTGGCGCGAGCCGACGCCCGCCTCCGGCTCGTGCCCGGGGCCGAGCTGCCGGCGGGTTGGTACGGGAAGCCCTGGGCCTGCCTGCAGGGCTACCGGGCGGCGCGCGGCGAGCTGCTGCTGTTCACCGATGCCGACACCAGGCACGAGCCGGAGCTGCTGGGCCGCGCGGTGGGCGCGCGCCGGGACACCGGGGCCGACCTGCTGACCGTCGCCCCTCACCAGCGATGCGAGACGTTCTGGGAGCGCATCGTGATGCCGCAGATCTGGATCCTGCTGGGTCTCCGCTACCACCCGGACAGGGTCAACCACGCTCGCCGATCGCGCGACGTGATCGCCAACGGCCAGTTCATCCTGATGCCGCGGACAAGCTACGAGGCCTTCGGCACCCACGAGGCGGTGCGCGGGGAGGTGGCGGAGGACCTCGCGCTGGCCCAGACCGTGGTGCGGGGAGGCGGCCGGCTCCACTTCGCCTTCGCCGAACGGCTGATGGAGACCCGGATGTACCATGGGTTGGGACCGCTGGTCGAAGGATGGTCGAAGAACGTGTATCTCGGCGGACGCCGCTCGTTTCCCGACGAGCCGCTGCTGCGCGCGCTGGTGCCGGTGATGTTGGCGGTGGCGTTCTGCTTCTGGCTGGCGCCGCCGGCGGCGGTGCTGTTGGGTGCCATCGGCGCCGGTCCTCCGCCGGCCGCGATCCTCGCCGGCGGGCTCAGCGCCCTGTTCTGGGGTCTGATCTGCTTCGGAATGCGGATCCCGCCGCTCTACGGTCTGGGCTACCCGCTCGGCGCCGCGGTGGCGCTCTTCATCGCCGCGCGAAGCACGATCCGCGGCCGCCGGCGGGTGGAATGGCGGGGAAGGACGTACGCCGAGCCCGACCGCTCCTAGCGGCGGGTCACCACCACGTTCTGGCTTGGGATGGTACCCCCGAGCACCCTGCCTTTCCCGTCCACCTTGAGCCGGTACTCCACCTTCCCGATGTCCATGGCGAGCGAGTCGGTGCCGATCGGCTGCACCTTCGCGCTCAGCGTCTGTCCGCCTCCGAGGTTGAAGAACGGCACCGCGTCGGCGGGGGCTCCCTTGCTCCGAGTGCGGCGCACGGCCTGCTCCAGCAGCGCAAAGGACATGTTCAGGTACGGAATCGCCCCGCGCTGGGTGCCGAACACGCGGGTCTCGATGTTCTGACTGATCACCGCGTCCACCGCCGCGCTGTCCTCCCGGAAGATCACCCGAGCCCGCTGGACCAGCTTCTGCTTGACCCGGCCGCTGTCGGCGTCCTCCCGAACGGCGACGTCGATCATCGGGACGGTCGCATCCGGTCCGATCACCGCGGTATAGCGTTGCGAGGTGTTTCGGGAGTTCCGGATGGCGAGGACGCCCTCGACGCTGGTCTCCCGCCGGGTGAAGCGTTCGATGGCGACGGTGTCCTCTCCATGGCGCACCACGAAGGTGCCGCTGTCGGCCGGCGTCTGGGCGGCAAGGGGGGCGGCTGGAAGCGCGAGAAGCAGCAGGAGATGGCCGGGACGCGACAGGTAGCTCATTGGCTCGCAAAAGGTTGAAGGGCTGAACCGAGGCATATGATGCCGCAGGATCGTAGCGGCGGAGAGAGGACGATGCAAATCCGTCACCGCCTGCGGCGAACGGGTTCCGCAAGGGTCGAGCCGTCACGCTAGGCTGGTGGCTCGTCCGCCGGAGCCGCCGTGCAGCCCGCCTCCCATCTCGACCTCATCCATGCCATCCACGATCTACCCGCCTGGCTCGCCGCGCTGGGCCACGAGCCGCTGTGGGAGGCCCTGCCCCCCGAGGGACGCGGCGGAATTCCGGGGACGATCGTGGCCGGTCGGACCGGCGAGTTCGCGTGGTACGCCGTCAGCGGAGACCATCCACAAGCCGATGCTCGCCGCCTCGCGCGCCGGTTGGCCACCCGAGGGCGGCTCGCGGGTGTGCTCGGGCTCGATCCGGCACAGCGACAGCTGACGCTGGCGGTCGCCTTCGACGGCCTTCCCGCGCTCACGGTTCGGCTCGATGACACCGATCCGGTACACGCCGCTGCGCTGGCTCGGCTCCGCGCCACCCCCGGCGAAAGCACCGCGTCGTACGCGGCGAGGGCCGCGGAGGCGGTCTCGGGAGAGGGCGTCGGACGGCGGTTCTTCCAGGCCTTCCGGGTCATCCTCGACCGCATGGCCGCGGGCCTTCCCGGTCCGGTTCCGGCCGACGACAGGCAGGCGCTGGCCCTGCTGCAGCTCACCCGGGTGCTCTTCCTCTACTTCATCCAGGCCAAGGGGTGGCTCGCCGGGCGGGAGCGCTTCCTCGCGGAACAGGTGGACCGCTGTCTCGCCCGCGGCCGCCGGATCCAGCGCGACCTGCTGCGTCCGCTCTTCTTCGGGACGCTCAATCGACCGGCGGAGCAGCGGAGCCGTGCGGCATCGGGGTTCGGGCCGGTGCCGTTCCTGAACGGCGGCCTGTTCGAGCCCCATCCGCTCGAGCGCCGCTACCGCGCCGACATCGGCAACGAGCTCTGGCGCGACGCGTTCGATGGTCTGTTCGAGCGGTTCCACTTCACCGTCACCGAAGGCGACCGGCAGGCCGTCGCTCCGGACATGCTGGGACGCGTGTTCGAGGGGGTCATGGCGCCGGACACCCGCCGTTCGTCGGGCACGTACTACACCCCCTCGGTGCTGGTCGGTTCGGTGCTCGACGCGGCGCTGGGGGCCCTGATCGCAGGCAGGCTTAAATGCTCGGAGGCCGAAGCGGAGCGGCGGCTGAGGGCAGGGGTGCCGGAGGTCCGGCGGCTTCTCCGCGGTATCACCCTCCTCGACCCGGCCGCGGGATCGGGCGCCTTCCTGCTCGGCGCCCTGGAGCGGCTCACGAGCGTCGCCGGCGGATCCCGGAGCGCGGCCGTCCGCCGCCGGATCCTGGAGAAGAATCTGTTCGGGGTGGATCGCAATCCCGCCGCAGTCCGGCTCACCGAGCTGCGCCTCTGGCTGGCGGTGGTGGCGAGCGACCCATCCGAGCATCCGGCCTCGGTCGAGCCGCTCCCCAATCTCGACTGTCTCATCCGGCAGGGCGATTCGCTGTTCGATCCGGTGGGGAGCGGCCTTCGCCCGCCACCCGCCGCGATGGCCGCGGAGCTGGCCTGGCTTCGGGCCGGCGTGGTGGTGGCCAGCGGAGCCGACAAGCGGCGCATGGTGCGCGAGCTGACCGCGATGGAAGCGCGCGTCGCCGAGCGAACGCTCGGGGAGCTGGAGGGGACGGCCCGGCGGGCGCTCGGCGAGGTCCTGTCTCAGGCGCGGGAGCCGGACCTGTTCGGGCGCGCTCGGGGCCTCGACCCGGTGCTGGCGGCGGAACTGTCGCATCGTCGCGCCGACGTGCATCGGATCCGGCGGCTCCGACGAGGCATCGCGCGTGAGCGGACGGTGCCGTGGTTCCACTACCAGGTGCAGTTCGCCGACGTGTTCGCCGCCGGCGGCTTCGACCTCGTGGTCGGGAACCCGCCCTGGCTTCGAGCGGAGGCCATGGAGCCGGAGCTCCGCGCCCGGCTGGCGACCCGCTACCGATGGTGGCGACGATCGCCGGGCGCGTGGGCAGGCCGTCCCGATCTGGCGGTGGCCTTCCTGGAGCGATCGGTCCAGCTCGCGTGTTCGGGCGGGGTGATCGCCATGCTGGTTCCCGCCAAGATCGCGCGCGCCACGTACGGCGCCGAGGCGCGGCACGAGCTGGCCTCCGCCACGACGCTCGTCGCGCTGGCCGATCTGACCGGCCGCCCCGAAGCTGCGTTCGATGCGACGGTCTATCCTCTCGCCCTCGTGGCTCGAAACACGCGTCCGCCGGCGGGGCATCGGGTGCGCACCGGTCTTGCGGCCGGCGCCCCGACCGTTCGGCAGGCGAGCCTCGCGGGCGGCGCACCGTGGATCCTGTCGGGCGACCGGCTCCGAACCTGCCTGGCCGGGCTCCGAGCCGAGCATCCGCCTCTCGACGCCACGATCCGCTGCCAGCTCGGCGTGAAGACCGGAGCCAACCGGGTATTCCTCGATCCGCCGCTGGACGCCGGTCCGATGGTCCGCTGGGCCGTCAGGGGGCGGGACCTTTCCGGGCTCACCGTCCGTCCCCGCCGCCGGCTTCTCTGGACGCACGGCGCGGATGGCTCGCCGTTGCGGGAGCTCCCTCCGGAGGTGGAGGCGTATCTCGGGGCGCACCGCGCCGCCCTGCTCCGGCGGGTAGACCACACGAGCGGGCCGCCGTGGACGCTGTTCCGCACGCGGGCCGCAACGGCGCCGCACCGGGTCGTCTGGGCGGACGTGGCCCGCTCGCTCTCCGCCGTGGCCCTCACTGGCCCGGAGGATGACCGCCTGGTGCCGCTCAACAGCTGCTACGTGGCGCCGGCAGGCGATGCCCCGACGGCGCTGCGGATCGCCGCCTGGCTCAACGCGACGTGGCTGCGCGCCGCGGCAGGGGCAGGCGCGCTGCCTGCCGCGGGCGGATACGCGCGCTTCAACGCCACCACCGTCGGCGCGCTCCCGCTGCCGCTCACGGTGCTCACCGATGCCCGGCTCGATCCCGTGGCCCGCGAGGGCCGATTGGGTGCGCCGGTACAGGACGCCCTGGATGACCTCGCCGCCGAGCACCTCGGGCTCGCGCCCAGAGCCCGGACGCTGCTTCGCCGAGTTGCTGCGGAGCGCGCCGAACATCGTGGCTGAAGCGCTCGCTCCTGTCGCGGACCCACTGATCACGGCCCTTCGGCCCGGGCCGTGGAGCACCCCGGAACAGGTAGCCGCCGGGGTGGCACGCTCGCTGGGGTTCGACGCCGCTCCCGACGAGCCGCCGTCCTGGCTGCGTCCGGCCCAGGCCGCCAGCTTCCGCCGGGCCGTCGCCGCGCTGCGCGGTCAGGGCGGGGCGTTGCTCGCCGATCCGGTGGGCAGCGGCAAGACGTTCGTCGCCCTCGCGGTCGCCCGGGCGCTCACGGCCCGCGGGCCGGCGGCTTGCCTCGTGCCGGCCGCGCTGATCGGTCAATGGCGCGCCACCGCGGATGCGCTCGGCGTTCCCATCGTCGTCGGCAGTCACGAGGCCGCGAGCCGGGGCCGGCTGCCGGACCAGGCGCGAGGCCTGGTGCTGATCGACGAAGCGCACCGGTTCCGGCACCCGCACACCCGGCGCTACCGTCGGGTGGCCCCGTGGCTGGTGGGCAGGCAGGTGCTGCTGATCACCGCGACGCCCGTGGTGAACCGGCTCGACGACCTGCTCCATCTCCTCCTTCTCGCCGTTCGCGACGACACGCTCCGGTCCGAAGGTATGATCTCCCTGCGTGCCTGCCTTCCCCCTGGCCAGGGGCTCGGCGCGCTGGGCCGACTCATCGTGGAGACGCGCTGTCCGGACGACCAGCCGGCCCGGGTCGCCACCGCGAGTCATCCGACCGAGCGGGAAGTGATCGTGGCGGGCGACGGCTTGAATCTTCTGACAGGCCTTCGCCTGTCCCGGCATCCGCCGACCGCGGCGCTGGTCCGCTCGGTACTGCAGCGCGCCGCCGCGTCGAGTCCGGCCGCGCTGGCGGCGGCGTTGCGGCGCTACCGCGGCCTGCTGCTGCATGCCCAGGATGCGAAAGGCTCGGGGCGCGCGCTATCCCGGCGGGAGCTGCGCAGGTTCACCGGAAGGATCGAAGATCAGCTGGTATGGTGGGAGCTCATCCCAGGCGGGAGCGAGGCGATCGACCTCGACCTGGGGGACCTCTGCCTGATCGAGGCCGCTGTCCGGAGCAGCGCGGCCGCCGAGGCGGCGGTGGACGACAAGGCCGAGCGACTGCGCGCACTGCTGGCCGACGGGAGTCCGAGCCTAATCTTCACCTCCTCCCGGGACACGGTCCGCTATCTGCGGAAGCGGCTCGCGGGCCTGCCCCTGGCGTGGTGTACCGGTTCCCGGGCCGGCCTGGGACACACCATCCTTCCGCGGAGCATCGTGCTGGGCTGGTTTCGCGAGGGACCGGGATCACCCCGGCTTCGGCCCGACGGAGCATGCCATCTCCTGGTGACCGACGTGGCGGCGGAGGGCCTCGACCTGCAGCGGGCCGCCCGGGTGGTGCACTACGATCTGCCGTGGACGCCCATGCGGCTGGAGCAGCGCGAAGGCCGGGCGATCCGACTGGGCTCGGCCCACGCGACCGTCAGCGTGGTGCGGTTCGTTCCGCCCGCGCCGGTGGAGCGGGCGCTTCGGCTGGAGCGGACGCTGGCCCGGAAGGCCGCCCTGCCCTCGCGCGCTGGTCTCGGCGCGGGTGGCAGGGGCCTCTGGCGGTGGCGGACGGATCTGGCGGACATGATGGGAGCGGAAACCTCGGAGGCGGGCACCGCCGTGGTGCCTCGAGATCCGCCGGGTGTCCTGGCAGCGTTCACCCTGCACGCGATCACCACGAAGCGTGAGATCCGGCTGGCCGGCTCGGTGGTGTGGGTCTCGTCCGACGGCGCGTGGACCGACGACGAGACCACCATCGCCGCCCGGCTCGCCGCGGCGGCCGAGTGTCGAGAGTCGGCCGGCGTTGCGGCGGGCCCCCTCGCCGGCGCCGTGCCGCTGCTCGCCGCTCCGATCCGCGCCCGTCTGGCCGCGTGCCAGGGTGCGCGGTGGGTCACGCCGCCGCTCGCACCCGCCGCTCGCGCCGCGGCTCTGCGCATTCAGGCCGAGATTCGGGTCGCGGCCCGACGGCGCGACCTCGCCGCGCTGGAAGCCCTGGAGCGCGCGCTCGCCTTCGCGGGCGGCGGGCACACGGCGGGGGAGGCGATGCTGCTCGAGCGCCTCGCGGGGCTGGGTGACGCCGAATTCAGGTCCGCGCTTCGTCGCCTGCCCGAGCCGTCGCCCCGGTGGGCCGTCATCGAGGCGCGGCTGGGCGGCGTCCTGCTCTTCGGAGCGTAGCGTAGTCGCGGCTACGCAACCCGATGGGCGCCGACTACGTTTCCCCGATGACGACGCTCCGCACCGTGCTGTTCGATCTCGACGGCACGCTCATCGATTCCGTTCGCCTCATCCTCGACAGCTATCACCACACGCTCGCGGCCCATGGACTGCCGCCGCGCACCGACGACGACTGGCTCCGCGGCGTGGGCACGCCGCTCACCAGCCAGTTCGCCGAGTACCGTGACGACCGCGGCACGCTGGAGGCGCTCATCGCCACGTACCGGCAGTACAACCTGGAGCATCACGACCGCATGGTCACCGTGTATCCAGGGGTGGTGGCCGCGGTGCAGGCTCTGAAGGAGGCCGGGGTCGCCACCGGCCTGGTGACGAGCAAGAACCGATCGGGGGCCGTGCGCGGCCTGACCCTGGCCAGGCTCGAGTCGATGATGGATGTGCTGGTCTGCGCCGACGAAGTCACCAACCCCAAGCCGCACCCCGAGCCGGTGGAGACCGCGGTCCGGCTGCTCGCCGCGGACCCGAAGACGACCGTCTACGTGGGCGACAGCATCCACGACATGCTGTCGGGTCGGGCCGCGGGAGTGCGCACCGCGGCGGCGCTCTGGGGACCGTTCGGCCGATCCCACCTGGAGGGCGCCTCGCCCGACTACTGGCTGGAGTCGCCGGACGACCTGGTCCGGCTGGTCCTCACCCGTCCAGAATCTCCCGCACTCGGCGCATCAGCTGCTCCACGGTGAACGGCTTCTCCACGAAGCCGGTATGCGGCGGCATGACGCCGTCCACCGCGATCGCCTTCTCGGTGTAGCCCGACATGAACACGACCTTGAGCGCCGGGCGGTGGGCCCGGAGCCGCTCGACCAGCTCACGTCCGCCCATCTCGGGCATCACCAGGTCGGTGAGCACCAGGTCGATCGGCCGCTCATTCTCGTCGGCGATGCGGAGCGCGTCCCCGCCGTGCCGGGCCTCGAGCACCGTATAGCCGTTCCGCTCCAGCAGCCGGCGGGCCGAGCTGCGCACGGCGGCTTCGTCCTCCACCAGCAGCAGCGTCTCCGTCCCGCCGGGCAGCCGGCGGCGGTCGGGCCGTGCCGGGGGCGCGGCCTCCATGCCGACGTGCCTGGGCAGGAGGACCGTGAATGTCGCGCCTCGCCCCGGCGCGCTCCGCACGCCCACGTGGCCCCCGCTCTGCTGCACGATCCCGTACACGGTGGAGAGTCCGAGTCCGGTGCCCTTCCCCGGCTCCTTGGTGGTGAAGAACGGCTCGAAGATGCGCGACTGCAGCTCCGGGTCCATGCCGACCCCGGTGTCGCTCAGGGTGAGCGCGACGTAGGCACCGGGCCGGACACCGGGAGGACGATCGGGAGTGTCGGGCAGGTAGATGCGGTTGGCCGTCGCGACGGTGATCCGTCCGCCTTCGGGCATCGCGTCGCGGGCGTTCACCACCAGGTTGATCACCACCTGCTCGAGCTGCCCCGGATCGGCCAGCACGTACCAGAGCCCCGGATCGATCTCGGTGTCCACCACCACGTCGGCGCCGGCGAGCCGGCGGACCATGCCGTCGAGATCGACCAGGACGCTGTTGAGGGAGAGCACCTTGGGCTGCAGCACCTGGCGGCGGCTGAAGGCCAGCAGCTGCCGGGTCAGACCCGCGGCGCGCTGGCCGGCCTGGCGGATCTGCTCCACGTCGCTCCGGATGGGGTCGCCGCTGCGGACCTCGTCGAGCAGGAGGTCGCAGTAGCTCAGGATTCCCGTCAGCAGATTGTTGAAATCGTGGGCGATCCCTCCGGCCAGCTGCCCCACCGCCTCCATCTTCTGAGCCTGGCGCAGCTGCTCCTCGCTGCGGCGCAGCGCCTCCTCCGCCGCCTGCTGCTCGGTCACGTCGCGGTGGAGCACGATCGCGCCGCCGATCCCGCCGGCGGGGCCGCGGACCGGGGCCGCCGAGATCAGCACCATGCGGAGGGTGCCGTCGGGCAGGTCGATGCGCACCAGCTCGTCCTGGGTGGGCTCCCCACGCAGCGCGCGGGTGAGGGCCGAATCCTCCTCGTCGGCTGGCCGGCCCAGGTGAACCAGCCAGGCGCGGTCGCCGCGAGCGTCCTCGCCCCAGATCCGCCGAGATGCGGTGTTGGCGAAGACGATCTCGCCCGAGGCGCCCGCGACCCAGACTCCCACCGGCAGCGTCTCCAGCACCTGCTGCAGCAGGCGGCTCGAGCGCCCCAGCGCCTCGATGGTCCGGGAGCGATCGATGGCGATGCCGGCGAGGTCGCTCGCGATGGCGACGATCGCCTGCTCCTCGGGACGGGGCTCCCGCGCCTCGGTCCCGTAGAGCGCCAAGGTGCCCAGCACGGCGCCTTCGGTGCTGAACACCGGCATCGACCAGGCGGACCGTAGTCCCGCGGCCAGGGCCAGCTCGCGCTGCGGCCAGTCGGCCCAGAGCGGGTCGTTGGCGAGATCGGGGGTGATCACCTGCTGCCCGCGATGGGCCGCCGTCCCGCAGCTGCCGTGGGCGGGCCCGACCGGCACCGAGGCGATCGAGCGCCGATAGGACTCGGGCAGACTCGGCCCACTCTGGAGGATCAGCTCCCCGGAGTCCGCGGCCAGGGTCATCACCGTGGCTACCAGCCCCTCGACATGACGCTCCACGTACGCCACGACCGCATCGAGCAGCTCGGGGAGGGACTCGCCTGACGCGATCCGGGCCAGCAGCGCCGACTGCCCCTGGGCGAGCAGCTCGTCGCGGCGGCGGCGGGTCTCATCGGCCATCGTGCCGATGATCCGCACCGCCTCGCCGGCGCCGTCGCGGAGCACGCTGCCCCGGCTCGCGACATGGGCGTAGCCGCCGTCGCCGCGACGGAAGCGGTAGGCCAGCTCCCAGCTCCGCGCGCCGCCGGTGAGGGCTCGCTGGATCTCGGCGACGACCCGCTCCCGGTCCTCGGCGTGAATCCGCTGGTACCACCACGCCGCCGTGCTCACGAGCCCCGGCGGGACCTGGCCGAAGAGCGGCTCGATCCCGCCGCTCCACACGATCCGGTCGGTCGCCAGGTCCCAGTCCCAGGCGGCATGACCCGCCGCGTCCACCACCAGCCGGTAGCGCTCTTCGCTCTCCCGCAGCGCGGCGTCGGCCCGGACCCGATCCCCGATCTCCTGGAACCCGACTACGAAGTGATGCGGCCGCTGCTCCGCGTCGCGCACCAGCGTCACCGTCACCAGGGTCCAGACGGAGTCGCCCGCGCGATCGAGGCAGCGCTTCTCCTGGGTGTAGGTCGCGCACTCGCCGGCCAGCAGCAGGCGCAGCGCCTCCCGCTCGGCGGGCCGATCGTCGGGATGGGTGAGCTTCTCGGTGGGCGCGCCGAGGAGGTCCTCCTCGGCGTAGCCCAGAAGCTGGCGGAGCGCGGGGTTGACTCTGACCCAGCGGCCTTCCGGACTCGCGACGCCGAGCGGCAGGCCGGCCTCGGTGAAGAGGTCGGGGTACTGAGGCCCGCCGTTGCCGGTCCCGGGCGGATGCGGGCGGCGGGCACTGGCGGTGGCGCGCAGCTCGATCTCGCTCACGGCGCAGGCGGCGAGGTCGGTGAGGAGCGCAACGTCGCGCTCCGACCACAGCCGGGGCATGGTATCGATCACGCTGAGGGCGCCGATCACGTCGCCCTCCTCGGTGATGAGCGGGACGCCGGCGTAGGCGATCCACCCGAAGTCGCGCACCGCGGGATTGCTGCGGAGCAGCGGATGGCGCCGGGCGTCCTCCACCACCAGGCGTTGGCCCGAGCTCACGACGTGGCGGCAGAAGGAATGGGACAGGGGGGCCGTGCGACGGCTGGCCCACGGCTCGGCCAGCCCGGTGGCGCTCTTGAAAAACTGGCGATCGTCGCCGAGCACGGTGACGAGCGCGATGGGCGCGCCGAGCAGCCGGGCGGCCATCCGGGTGAGCCGGTCGAGCCCTTCCTCCGCCGGGGTGTCCAGCAGCGCGGGACGTTCCATGGGCTGGGTCATGAACGCAACTACGAAAGGTGGGCCGGAGGGACAGCGCGTCAAGCACGCCCGAGGTAGCCTTGCCAACCCCCTCCTCGGGACTATCTTCCCGCCGCTTACGCCCGCAACAAGGAATTTACCATGCGCCTGCTCCCCCGGGACGAGAAGTTTTTCGACCTGTTCAGCGCGGTCGCCGAGTTCGCCGTGGCGGCCGCGGGGCTGCAGCGGGAGCTGCTCCAGGCGCCGGGCGCGCGCCGAGGAGCCATCGTCGATCAGATCAAGCGGTTAGAGCACCAGGCCGACCAGGTCACCCACGAGGTGGTGACCCGGCTCGACCGGGTGTTCATCACGCCCCTGGACCGGGAGGACATCCACCTCCTGGCGTCCCGGTTGGACGACGTCATCGACCTGATCGACGGCACGGCGCGGCGCCTGCTCATCTTCCATGCGGGGGATGCCCCGCAAGGGGCTCTGCTGATCGCCGAGGTGATCGGCCGGGCGGTGGAGCAGCTGCAGGTGGCGGTCAAATCGCTGGAAGTGAACAAGGGTGGGACGGTGCTGCAGGCCTGCGTCCAGGTCAAGCGCCTGGAGGAGGAGGGCGACTCACTCTACCACGAATGGCTGGGACGCCTGTTCGAGGGCGAGCCCGATCCGCTCACCGTCATCAAGTGGAAGGAGATCTACGACAACCTGGAGAAGACCCTCGACACCATCGAGGACGCCAGCAACGTCCTGGAATCCATCTCCATCAAACACGCCTGAGCATGGAGGCGTCGATCCTCTACGTCGTGGCGATCGTCGCCGTCGCGCTGGTCTTCGATTTCATCAACGGCTTCCACGACAGCGCCAACTCGATCGCCACGGTAGTCTCGACCCGGGTGCTCTCCCCCGGCGTCGCGGTGCTCTGGGCCGCGTTCTTCAACTTCGTGGCTGCCTTCGTGGTCGGGACGGCGGTCGCCAAGACGATCGGCAAGGGGCTGATCGAGCCGTCGGTGGTGGACCCGAGCGTGGTGCTCGCGGGGCTGCTCGGCGCCATCGTCTGGGACCTCCTCACCTGGTACCTCGGACTGCCGACCTCGTCGTCCCACGCGCTGCTCGGCGGCTACGGCGGCGCCGCCATCGCCAAGGCGGGCTTCGGCGCGCTGATCCTCCCCGGCTGGGTCCTGCCGATCCTGTTCATCGTGGTCTCTCCCATTCTCGGGCTGATTCTCGCGCTCACGCTCACGGTCGCCCTGTCGTGGCTGCTCAAGGATTTCCGCCCGGGGCCGCTGGACCATGTCTTCCGACGGCTGCAGCTGCTGTCGGCGGCGCTCTATTCGCTGAGTCACGGCGCGAACGACGCCCAGAAGACCATGGGCATCATCGTCGGGCTGCTGGTCTCGTCGAACGTCCTGTTCGCCCGGCAGGAGGGTTGGCTGCACTACCTCTACCTGCCGAACGCCGACCACATCCCGCTCTGGGTGGAGATGGCCGCCTACACCGCGATCGGCCTGGGCACGGCGCTGGGCGGGTGGCGGATCGTGAAGACGATGGGCAGCCGGATCACCAAGCTGCGCCCGTTCGGCGGGTTCTGCGCCGAGACGGCGGGAGGAATCTCGATCCTGATCGCGTCGGGTCTCGGCGTGCCGGTCAGCACGACCCACACCATCACGGGCGCCATCGTCGGCGTGGGCGCGGCGAACCGGGTGTCGGCGGTGCGGTGGGGCGTGGCGACGCGCATCGTCTGGGCCTGGATTCTCACCATCCCCATGAGCGCCGCGATCGCCGCGGTGGCCTACCTGATCCTGCGGAAGACCTAGCCGGGAGCGCTACGCGGCCCGGATGGCGCGCGACGAAGCCGCGGCCCGGTAATCGGCAATCAATCGGTCGTACACGGCGTCCCAGCGGCGCTCGTCCGCCGTCTGCAACGCTCCCTCGGCCAGGCGGCGGCGCAAGGCGGGCTCGGCCAGCAGCCGGGCGAGGCCGTCGGTGATCGCTTCGGTGCTGTTGGGGGCCACCAGCCATGCGTTGCGGCCGTGCTCGGCGAACTCGAGAACGCCGCCCGCCGCCGCCACCAGCGAGGCCAGCCCCGAGCCCATCGCCTCCAGCAGCGAATTCCCGAAGGTCTCGGTGGGCGACGGGAAGGTGAAGACGTCGGCGGAGGCATACGCCTCGGCCAGCTCGAGGCCCTTCATGAGGCCGGTGACGTGGACGCCGGGCAGCTCCCGCCGACGGATCTCGTCCTCCAGCGGCCCCCGCCCCACCAGCACGAGCTGCGCCCCGCCCCGGGCGCCGACCAGCGACTCCCAGGCCCGCAGCAGCAGCTCGAGGTTCTTCTCCCGCGCGATGCGCCCGATGTAGGTCACCAGCAGGTCGTCCGGGCCCACACCGAACCGCGCGCGGTAGGCCTCGCTGCGGAACCGGGGGTGGAATTCGTCCGGGTCCACCCCCCGGCTCCATACCCCGGTGTGGGTGACGCCCCGACTGTGCAGGTGCTCCTCGTAGATCCGGCTGGGACAGAGCACCCGGTGGGCCTGGCCGTAGAACCAGCGGAGGTAGTGCCACCCGGCGCGGAGCGCCCAGGGCACCCCGTACCGTACCGCGTACTGGTCGTAGTCGGTGTGGGCCGAGGCGATGATGGGAATCCCGAGCTGGCGGGCGGCCTTGACGCCGGCGATGCCGAGCGAAAACTCCGTGGCCACGTGGACCACGTCGGGCCGGAAGCGGGACAGGTCTTCCACGACGTCCCTGAGACGGGGAAAGGCCCATTGGACGTCGGGATACAGAAAGAACGGAACGCTGGGCGAGCGATGGACCTCGGGTCGGTCGCCCTCGGGCGGGAGCTGATAGGTAGCCGAGTAGACCCGGACCTGGTGGCCCCGGCGCTGGAGCGCCTCGGTGAGCCGGAGCAGGGTCACCCCCACCCCACTCACCATGGGCCAGTACACCTCGGAAAAGAGCGCGATGCGCAGCGGCTGGTCCGGCGGCATGGGGGAAAGCTAGGACGCCAGGCGGCCGGGTGGCTAGGAGGCAGAATTGGCGGGGGGGCGCAAGGGGCGGGCAGCCTCAGCCGCCGAGCCACCTCACCGCGCCCCCTACTACATTGCCGCCATGCGATTCCGGGAGCCGTTCAACGCCTGGTCCCATCTGGTCGGGCTGGTCCTCGCGGCCGCCGGGACCGGGCTCCTGCTCACCCGCGCCGACACGCCGAGCCGGTGGCTCGCGTTCACGGTGTATGGCGGAAGCCTGATCCTCCTGTACGGGGCCAGCACGCTCTACCATGGGCTCCACCTTTCCCCCCGCCGGCTCCGCTCCTTCCGCACCCTGGACCACATCGCCATCTACTTCCTGATCGCCGGGACCTACACCCCGGTCTCCCTGTTGACCCTGGACCGCGCGGGGGGGCGGACCCTCCTGGCCGTATGCTGGGGCATCGCGGCGGCCGGAATTCCCTTCAAAATCCGCTGGCTGGACGCGCCGGTCTGGCTCTCGACCGCGATCTACCTGGCGATGGGCTACCTCGCGCTCCTCGCCGTCGTCCCTATCGAACGGGCGGTCGGGGCCGCCGGGCTCGCCTGGCTGATCGCGGGCGGGCTCGCCTACACGGTCGGTGCGGTGATCTTCGCGCTCGAGCGTCCCAATCCCCGTCCGTGGTTCGGGCACCACGAGATCTGGCATCTCTTCGTGCTGCTCGGCAGCGGGTTCCACTTCGGCTTCGTCCTGCTGCACGTGGCCAGGGTGTGACGGCACCGAACAGGAAGGCTGGATGACGAGTCGCGACGGGATCGAGATCCGCGGGCCCGAGGTGCCCGACGCGGAGCGGGTCGCAACCGACGACGCGCTGGAGTTCGTGGCGATGCTGGTCCGCCGTTTCGGCCCGGCGCGGGAGCGCCTGTTGAGCCGCCGACGGGATACCCAGGCCAGACTGCGGGCCGGCGCGCTCCCCGAGTTCCTGGGCGACACGGCCTCGATGCGGCAGAGCGGCTGGACCGTCGCCCCTTCGCCGGCCGACCTCACCGACCGGCGGGTGGAGATCACCGGGCCGGTGGAGCGCAAGATGATGATCAACGCGCTCAACTCGGGCGCCCGGGTCTTCATGGCGGACTTCGAGGATGCGCTGAGCCCACCCTGGAGCAACGTGGTGACGGGCCAGATCAACTGCATGGACGCGGTGCGCCGGCGTCTGGACTACACCAGCCCCGAAGGCAAGCGCTACAGCCTCGGTGATCGGCTCGCCACGCTGGTGGTCCGGCCGCGCGGGTGGCACCTCGACGAGAAGCACGTGCTCGTCGACGGGCGGCCGGCCCCCGCCTCGCTCTGCGATTTCGGATTCTACTTCTACCACAACGCCCGCGAGCTGCTCGCCCGCGGCAGCGGACCGTACTTCTATCTTCCCAAGCTGGAACACCATCTCGAGGCCCGGCTCTGGAACGAGGTCTTCGAGGCCTCGCAGCGGGCGCTCGGGCTGCCCCAGGGCCTCATCCGCGCGACCGTGCTGGTGGAGACGATTCTGGCCGCGTTTCAGATGGACGAGATCCTCTACGAGCTGCGCGAGCACGCGGCCGGGCTCAACGCCGGTCGCTGGGACTACCTCTTCAGCATCATCAAGAATTTCCCCGATCGACCGGAGTTCATCCTGCCGGACCGGGCGCAGCTCACCATGACCATCCCGTTCATGCGGGCCTATACCGAGCTGCTGGTGCAGACCTGCCATCGCCGGAACGCCCACGCGATCGGCGGGATGGCCGCGTTCATTCCGAGTCGCAAGGACGCGGAGGCGAATGCGACGGCGTTCGCGCGGGTGCGGGAGGACAAAGGGCGTGAAGCGCGCGACGGCTACGATGGGGCCTGGGTCGCGCATCCGGATCTGGTGCCGCTGGTGGCTGACGTTTTCGGTGAGGTGCTGGGCGGCCGCCCGCACCAGAAGGACCGGCAGCGTGACGATGTTCGGATCACCGCCCGGGAGCTGCTCGACGTCCGCGTTCCGGGCGGCTCGGTGTCCGAGGCCGGCGTGCGCGGCGACGTCAGCGTCGCGCTCCAGTATCTCTCGGCCTGGCTCGGCGGCTCCGGCGCGGTCGGGATCAACAATCTGATGGAGGACGCCGCGACCGCGGAGATCGCCCGCTCCCAGCTCTGGCAATGGATCCGGCACCGGGTCCGCACCGACGAAGGCCCCGAGGTCACGCTGGGGATGGTACGGTCGATTCTGGCGGAAGAGACGGCGAGGCTCCGCCCGACACAGCCCGATCCGACTCGGCTGGAGGGCGCGGCGGCGTTGCTCGACCAGCTCGTGGCGGCGGAGGAGTTCCCCGAGTTTCTCACCCTCCAGGCCTACCAACGGCTCGATTGAGCCGCGGAAGGCCGGATGGAGAGATGGGCAAGCACGATGACTGGGGCGGCTGGGGTCGAACCAGCAACCTCCCGGTTAACAGCCGGGCGCTCTGCCGATTGAGCTACACCCCAAGGTGGGACCTGCTGCGGGACAGGGACTTTACCTTCCCGTCCCCGTGGCGGTCAAGGTGGCTGCCCGCCTGAGCTTCGCCATATTCTCGACGAGGTGGTATGCGCGTCGGCGCGGTGGTGCTGGCGGCCGGCCGGGGGCGCCGCTTCGGCGGGGGAAAGCTCATGGCCGCCTTCCGCGGTGAGCCGATCCTTTCGCACGTTTGCGGCGCGGCGGCCAGGGCACTCGCCGCCGGGGTCATCGAGTCGGGCTGGGTTGTCGTTGCCGCCGATGACGCCGCCGCAGGAGACCTGGCCCGGCGCGCGGGACTGGTGCCGATCGGCAATCCGGACCCGGACGCCGGGATCTCGGGCTCGATTCGTGTTGGAGTGGCGGCGGCCGCGGCGCAGCCCGGACTCGATGCGCTTCTCCTCCTGCTCGGCGACCAGCCGCTGGTGCAGGTCGATACCATGCGCCGGTTGATCGAGGCCTGGCGCAACGGATCCGGAGCCGTCGTCCGGCCGCGCTACCAGGAGCAGTCCGACATTCCGGGACATCCGGTCCTGCTCGACCGAATCGTCTGGCCGCTCTGCCGGGCCAGCGGCGACCGCGGGCTGGCCGGCGTCCTTCCCGCCACGACCTTCATCGACGTGCCGGGCGCCAATCCCGACATCGATACCCGCGCCGACCTCCACCTGCTCGAGGACCATCCGCGATGAAGCTCCAGTTCTCCGGCGATCCGCTGATCACCGCTCCGCGCCGGATCGTGTGGGAGCGGCTCATGGATCCCGACTTCATCGCGGCATCGGCGCCTGGCGTGGAATCGGTCGAGGCCCGCGATCCGACCCACTTCCGTGTCGTGAGCGGGCTGGGAGTCGGCCCGATGAAGGTGCGATTCACCCTCGATGTCGAGCTGTTCGACGTGGTGGAGCCGGAATCGCTCAGGATGCGGTCCCTGGCGAACGGCCCGGGATCGGTGGTGGAAGTGGTGAGCGCGGTGCGGCTGGAGGAGGCCGGGGCCGGCACCCGGCTCAACTGGTCGGCAACCAGTGAGGTGAGCGGAACGGTGGCGAGCCTGGGTCCCAGGTTGATCGAGGGAACGGCGCGGATGATGACCGAGCAGTTCTGGACCGATTTCGCGCGACGGGTCAGCCTGGGCTGACCCGCGGCGCGGGTCAGCGCTCGAAGGAGAGCGTGGAGCGCCGCAGCAACGGGGCAAAGGGCCGCGCCGCTCCGAGCGCCGCGTTGCTTTCCACGACCAGCACCTCGAGGCGCCAGGAGCCGGCCGGGTCGTGCTCGATCCGGCCGAGATGGACTCGCGTTAGATCGGGAATGAGCACTGGCGCGGCGAGCTCGGCCGCCGAGTGCGTCGTCGTGACGCCGATGGCCTGCATGCCCGCCGCCGCGGCGGCCTCGAGGCCGGGGGGAGCATCCTCCAGGACGACGCAACGGCCCGGCTCGACTCCGATCCGGGCAGCGGCTCGTAGGTAGACATCGGGGCTCGGCTTTCCCCGCGCCACGTCCTCGGCGCAGACCAGCACGGCGGGAACCGGCAGTCCGGCGCGCCGCAGCCGGGCGATGGCCGAGGCGCGTGGGCCGGAGGTGGCGACCGCCCACGCGCCCGGGGGGATGGCGCCGAGTACCCGTTCCGCGCCCGGAATCGGGCGGAGCGGCTCATCGTTGCACTCGTCCGCGGGGTCGTAGCGGGCCACTTCCGCATCGGCGTCGAGCTGCGGCGCGGCCAGGCGGATCGTCTCCACCGCTCGCCGCCCATGGCAAACCTGGAGAAAGGGCGCCGGGTCGAGGCCCTGCCGCTCCGCATATCGGCGCCACTGCAGCTCGACCCAGGCGGCGGTGTCCACCAGCACACCGTCGAGGTCGAACAGGATGGCCGAGCACTCGAACCGCCGCATGGTCGATAAGATGTCACTCAAAAGTCGATTGCGTCAGAGCGACAGGAGAGCGTTCCATGCGTGACCTCATGCCGGCTTACGAGCGTCTGTGGGCCGGTACCGGAGCGGTCGGCCGCGCCGTCGTCACGAGTGTCTGGGGCTCGGCCCCGCGCCATGAGGGAGCCGCCATGCTGGCGACGAGCGACGGCTCGGTGGCGGGCTCGGTCTGCGGCGGGTGCGTGGAGTCCGCCGCGGCGGCCGAGATCGTGGCCGCGATCGAGCGAGGCAGCCCTCGGCTGGTGACGGTCGGCGTGAGTGACCAGGAGGCCTGGGCGGTCGGCCTGGCGTGCGGAGGAACGATCCGGATCTTCGTGGAGCCAGCAGTGCGTCCGGAGGTCCTGGCAGCCGCCCGAGGTCCGGGCGGCGAGGTGATCGCTACCGTCATCGAGGGCCCGGGCGTTGGAGCTTCTCTCCGAGTCTCGGCCACGGGAAGCGTGAGCGGCGAGGCCGATCTGCCCCATGAGGTCGTTCGCGAAGCCGCACTGGCGGCAATGCGGCGGGAGGCCAGCGGGACGGTCACCCTGAAGCTTTCCGGGGGCGCGGCCTCGGTGTTCCTGGAGGTGTTTCCGCGGCAGCCTCGCCTGGTCATCGTCGGAGCCACCGAGGTGGCCGCGACCCTGGTGCCGTTCGCGCGTCGGCTGGGCTATCGGACCATCGTGACCGACGGCCGGGCCGCATTCCTCACCCGCGAGCGCTTGCCCGATGCCGACGAGCTGATCCCGGCGTGGCCCGAGGAGGCGTTCGGCCGGATCGGCCTGGATACGACCTGCTACGTCTGCCTGCTCTCGCACGACCCCAAGTTCGACGAGCCCGCGCTGCGCCTGGCCCTTCGCTCGCAGGCGGCCTACATCGGCGCCATCGGCTCCCGGAAGACCCAGGCCGCCCGCCGCGAGCGACTTGCCGCTGAAGGATTCACCCCTGAAGAGATTGGCCGGGTCCACGGGCCGATCGGCCTCCCCCTCGGCGGACGCGCCCCGGCCGAGACGGCCCTGGCGATCCTGGCGGAGGTGACGATGGTCAGGTATTCCCCCTAGTCGTCACACACCGGCACCCCCGGCCGCTCCGGGACCAGGCCCTTCGTCTCGGTGGCCGGCTTGGCGGGGACGGGCCCGACCCAGACGACGCAGGTCCTGCCCGGCTGGCCGGCGAAGGTCGCGCGGCCCGACCAGGACCACTTGTCGGCGCTCAGGATGTTGATCGACACGCCCCGATGCCAGACGTACTGCAGCGCGAACGGCTCCACGCTCCGGCTGAACGCCCCTTGGGTACCGAGCCAGGCATCCTGGGCCCGACCGAGGTTCCGTAGATCCACCTTCATCTGCACCGCGGGGCTGACGTCGCTCAGCGCCGACGCGGTGTCGGCGGGCCGCGGCTGGGGCGGCACCGGAGCGGCGTCGTTTCTGCGCGGCGCGGGCGACACATCGCACGCCGGCACACCTTCCTGGCCGGTGCGGACGTACTTGAGACTGGTCGGCGGCGCGTTCACCCGCCCGATCCAGATGACGCAATCTCGGCCCGGCAGCCCGGGGTGCGTCCCGCTCGCGGCCCAGCCTTCACGGGTAAGCCAGAGGAACCGCACCGCGACCTGACCGTCGGGCTGATACCGGAGCCGCTCGTAATCCTCGGTGTAGGTCCCGTTCTCGGCGTAGAAGGTCTGTTCCACCGAGACCAGCCGCCGGAGGCTGCGGCGGATCTGATCGAACGCCGACGCCTCTTCGCTCTGGGTAGAGTCTCGGTTTCGCACCGTCTTGGCTACGCGCGCCGGCGCGGGGGAGTCGACCGGGGCCGACGCCTCGGTGGACGGCGGCTGGTTCTGGACGCCCGATCGCGCGGGTGGAAGCAGCTTGTCGCAGGCCACCAGCAGGAGCAGGGCTGGCGCGGCGCGAACTACGCGGCATAGGCCGGGCGAAGTCATCGGTCGCTCACTTCCGCATCGGAAGGTCCAGGTCGTCGCTTGCGATTTCCCTCGTAGCGGGGATGCCCCGTGGCGTGCCCGCCGGCACTTCGGTCCATCCGGCGGTCTCCAGCAGGTCGGCAGTCCGGCGGTTGACGTCCGCCCGCTGCTCCTCGTCGGTCGCCGAGGCCGCGGCGAGATCGAGCCAGGAGAGCGCCTCGGCGAAGGCGATCCGCTCCAGCGCCGCCTCGCAGGCGAGGAGCGCGGCCCGAAAGGCCAGGCCGCGCTCGCCGCCGCGGTCGGCGTGGCGAGCGATTTCCCCGGCCACCTGAGTCACCAGCTCCTGCGGCAGCGACTGCTCCAGGGAGAGCGCCAGGCTGCGGTGCACCTCCCGCCGCCGGGGCGCCGTGAGCCCGTCGCGGACCACGTGGGCGATGACCGGATGCGCGGCCCGATAGGCACCGCCGTCCTCGACGACCAGTCGGCGGTCAACCAGCGCGTCACAGGCCGATGCGGCGTGCAGCCGGCTGATGCCGTGCACGTGCGACAGGACCTCGGGACGGCACCCCGCGCCGCCCGACACGGACACTGTGATCAGCACTTCGGCCAGATCCTCGGGCAGCCGGTCCACCCGCTCGGCGATCACTTCCTGCACCGTGCGAGAGAGCGGAAAGGTGGCGCCGCTTTCCAGGGCGCCCGCCGGGGCCGTCCACTCGGGAGTCTCGTCGTCGGTCGCCAGCAGACCTTGATCGAACATGGTCCGAAGCAGCTCGAGGATGTAGAACGGGTTCCCCCCCGTGATCCCGTACACCCGGCGCGCGAAGCGGCGGCCCGCCGTCGGCGTGCTCAGGTGGCCCAGCTCATGGATCAGCTGCCACACCCCCTCCTCGTCGAGGCAGGTCAGGGGAATCGACATCGCGTGCGACTTGGCCCGCAGCACCCGGGTCAGGCGCGCCGCGGGCGCATCGCGCTCCATTTCGCCCAGGGTCACGGTGGCGAGCCACAGCACCGGCGCCTGGTCCAGCCGGCGGATGAGGAACCGGAGCAGGTTGGCGCTGTCCTCATCGCACCAGTGGAGGTCGTCGATGGTCACCACGATGGGCTGCTCGGCGGCAACCGAGGAAAGCACCTGGGCCGCTCCCTCGAACACCCGCCACGCCTCCTGTGGCCCGGCGGAGATCTCGGCCGGAGGAAGCCGGCTGAAACGCTGGCGCAGCTCGGGGAGCAACCGGGCCGCTTCGGCGAGCCATTCCGGTGCGGCCCCCGCCAGGCCCGGCGCCGCCAGGGCGCCGCGAAGCGCCTCGACCACGGGCGCGAACGGAATCGCCGCGGTGGCGTCATAACCGCGGCCCCGCAGGGCGATCGCACCCTGGGCCACCGCATGCCGGACGAACTCGTCAGCCAGCCGCGACTTCCCTACCCCGGCCTCGCCCTCCAGCAGAACGATGCGGCCCTGACCCCGAGTCACCTCCCGCCAGCAGTGCTCCAGCGTCTTCCACTCCCGGCTCCGTCCGATCAGGTTGGTGCTGAAGGCGGGCGCGCGCGCGTAGCGCTCGTCGGTCACCGGTTGCGGGGTCGGCACCGGCGTGCTGTCGGCCTCGACCCGGCGGACCAGCGTGAGCAGCCCCCGCGACGGCTCGCAGCCGGTCTCCTTGAGAAGCAGGGCGCGGAACTCCGCGTAGCGGGCCAGCGCGGCCCCGCGGTTCCCCGCCAGATACCTCGACTCCACCGCCAACCGGGCCGCCTCGTCGGACAAGGGGTCGCAGGCCAGCCAGCGGTCGGCCATCTCCACCGCCTCCCGCCAGCGCCACTGCCCCATGGCCTCTCCGGCCAGGATGCCGAGTGCCGTGGTGTACTGCAGGAGGAGCGCGCTCCGGGTCTCGGCGACCCACTCATCGAACCGGGGTGCGTTTCGGACCGAGAACCCTTCGAGGAAGCGGGGGACGTCCATGACCGCCGCCAGGTGCGGCTCCTGGACGACCCCGCTGCGGAACAGATCGGCGTCGCACCCGACGGGCTCGGTGAGCTCGATCATCCGCCGGTCGCCCTGCACCAGCTCTCCCAGTCCGGTCCGAAGCTGCTTGAGTGCCTGCCGGAGGGACGCCCGGGCCTCGTGCTCCGGCGACTCTCCCCAGAGGAGTGCCGCCAGGGTCTCCCGCGAATGGGCGTGCGGTTCCAGGACCAGGAAGGCCAGCAACGCCAACGCCTTGGAGCCCGGCTGGGGCACGACCGGGACCCCGCCCGAGGAAAGGGTGGGCGGGCCCAGGAGGGTCAGGGTCACTCCGGGCACGTGCGCTCTCGATGAGGGTGATGGATTGGGGAACCTACCTCCCGAGCGCGGAAGGGCAATAGGCAAATTCACGCAGGGTTCACGCTGGCCGACCATCTTCATCCGCGTCCGACCGGCCGGGGCGGACCGCGAAGGGCCAGAAGGCATTCACGCGGAATTCACGCACCCGGCGCAGGTTTGGTCCAGGAGTTCGGCTCACCCCACGCGCAGCCCCACACCAGGAGGCACCATGTCGTCCAAGGGCCAGTTCCGCATCGAGTTGACCCCGGATCAGAAGGCCAAGATTCGTAACGCGACCGGCCGCGACGCCGAGGCTGTCGAGCTTTCGGTGGAAGAGCTGGAAGAGCGGATCGCTCCGACGAAGGTCAAGCCGATCGCCTAAGGCTTCCTTCGGGGCCCACCGACTGGTGGTGATCCTGGTGCCAGGTGCCGGTCCCCCCTCGCAGGGCCGGCACTTTGGTTTTTGGAGACGTTCCACCCTCTTACGCAATTCGTTCCCGCATCGCATGTTCGTTGCATGACCGACCTCCTGGGGGTGCCGCTGTCCTCGGCGGACGATCTTCGGCAGGAAGTCGCCCGGTTGCGCCTCCTGCACTCCCTCACCCTCGAATTCAACGCCACACTCGACCTCGACGAGCTGCTCCCGCAGATCTTCGAGCGGGTGCTCGCGGCGCTCGATGCCGAGGGCGGATCGCTCTGGGTTGCCGAGGGCGACATGCTGCGCTGCCGCCTCGCCGTGGGCGGCGGCTCGGCGCAGCGCATGGTCGGGGCCCAGATGCCCGTGGGCAGCGGATTCGTGGGGGACGTGGCCCAGAACCCCCGCACCACCATGGTCATCGAGGCGGTCAAGGACCCCCGCTTCAGCGCCGCCACCGACCAGGTCGAAGAGGCGGCGGTCACCAGCACCATCATGGCCACGGCGATGGTCGCGCGTGGCGTCACCGTCGGCGCGATCCAGGTGGTCAACAAGCGCGGCGGCACCGGCGCCTTCGACCAGCATGATCGGGAGCTGCTCGAAGGGCTCGCCGCGGCCGCGGCGGGCGCCCTGCGGAATGCCCAGGTTCACACCGTCGAGCGCCGGGCCCACGATCTGGCGCTGCTGCTCGAGATCAGCCGCGAGATCACCGCCACACTCGACCTGGACCGGGTGCTCGAGTCGGTCGTCAACCTGGCCTCGCGCGCGCTCGACTTCGATCGCGGCGCCGTGGCGCTCCACGACAAGGGCAAGTGCGAGATCCGGGCGGTCGCGGGCCAGGACACCGCCGACCCCAAGGACCCCCGGCTGCAGGATCTCGTAGCGCGCACCGAGTGGGCGGCGGGGCGGGGCGAGGCGCTCTATCTCAGCAACCGGGACGAGCCGGGGTCGGACGCCGAGCGGATGTTCATCACCATCTTCGGTCCCGATCTCGAGGGCGAGGAGCTGCGGAGCGGACTGTATCTCCCGTTGGGCGACGAAGAAGGCGTGCTCGGCGTCCTGGCGTTCGAGTCGAAGCAGCCGGACTTCGCCAACGACACCCAGCGCGAGATCGCCGCGATCCTGGCGAACCAGACCGCGGTCGCGCTGCGCAACGCGCAGCTGTACCACCAGGTCCCGATGGTGGACGCGATCGGCGCGCTGGCGGCCAAGAAGCAGGCGCTGCTCGCGCTGCCTCGGCGGAAGGTGCAGCTCGCGGCTGGCATCACGCTGCTGCTGCTGGCGGCACTGACGCTGATCCGCTGGCCTCTCCGGGTCGTCGGCGAAGAGCCCCACTTCCGTCCGGTCGGATACGCGCCGGTGCGGGCGTTGGTGGACGGCGTAGTGGAGCGGGTGCTGGTGCGCGAAGGGTCCCGGGTGGAGCGCGGGATGCCGCTCGCCACGCTCCGCGCGACCACGGTCGGCACCGACCGCGAGGCCACCGCCGCCGAGGCCGCCTCGGCCGACCGACTCGCCGCG
>DATEIR010000185.1:0-8081 GCA_035278885.1 Gemmatimonadales bacterium
GTCAGCGTATCCGTCCCGCTCCACTCCCCGAGGCATCGCATGGCGACCCAGACCCGACCCGCTCCGGCTCCGTCCGCCTCACCGGCCTTCGAGCCGTTCGTGCCGCCGAGCCAGGCGCCGGCGGAGCTCACCGTCCGCGCCGTGGTGCTGGGCGCGATCCTCGGCATCGTCTTCGCCGCCTCGAGCGTGTACCTGGCGCTCAAGATCGGGCTCACCGTGTCGGCCTCCATTCCGATCGCGGTGCTGGCGGTGGCGTTCTTCCGGACCCTGGGGCGGTCCACCATCCTCGAGAACAACATCGTCCAGACCACCGGCTCCGCCGGCGAGTCGATCGCGGCCGGGATCGTGTTCACCCTTCCCGCCATCCTGCTGCTGGGCTACGACCTCACGGTCGGCAAGGTGGCGATCGTGGCCGTGGTCGGCGGGATCATGGGCGTGCTGCTGATGATCCCGCTCCGCCGCGCGCTGATCGTGAAGGAGCACGGCAACCTCACCTACCCCGAGGGAACCGCCTGCGCCGAGGTGCTGGTGGCCGGCGAGAGGGGCGGGGTCCAGGCCCGCCGGCTCTTCCAGGCCTTCGGCTTCGCCTTCACCTACAAGTTCCTGATGTCCGGGCTCAAGGCGTGGAAGGAGTACCCCGGCTGGACCGCCAAGACCTACACCGGCGCGTCCATCTCCGCCGAGGTGTCGCCCGAGCTCATGGGGGTGGGCTACATCATCGGCCCCCGCATCGCCGGCTACCTCTTCGCCGGTGGCACGCTGGCGTATCTGGTGCTCATTCCCGCCATCAAGCTCTTCGGCGCCGGCCTCACCAAGCCGATCTTCGCCGAGACCAAGCTCATCGCCGATATGAGCCCGGGCGAGGTGCGGGCCAACTTCGTCTTCTACATCGGCGCCGGCGCGGTGGCCGCGGCGGGAATCATCGCGCTGGTGCGGTCCCTGCCGACCATCGTGGCCGCCTTCCGTTCCGGCTTCCAGGATCTGCGCGGCAGCCTCGGCGACGTCGGCTCCCGGATCCGGACCGACGTGGATCTGCCGATCTGGGTCACCCCGGTCGGCGCCGCCGCGCTGGCGCTGGTGCTCACCCTGCTGCCGCAGCTCGCGGTCAATCTCCTCGGCGCCGTCCTGATCATCGTCTTCGGCTTCTTCTTTGTCGTGGTGTCGTCCCGCATCACCGGCGAGATCGGCGTGAGCGCCAACCCGATCTCGGGGATGACGATCGCGGCCCTGATCGGGACCGCGGCGATCTTCCTGGTGATCGGCTGGACCGGGGTGGACCACCGGGTCGGCGCCCTGACCATCGCCGGCGTCATCGCGGTGGCGGCGGGCAACGCGGGGGCCACCAGCCAGGACCTCAAGACCGGCTTTCTGGTGGGCGCGACCCCGCGGCGGCAGCAGATCGCCATCATGGTCGGCGCCATCACCTCGGCACTCGCCATCGGCTGGACCCTCACCCTGCTCAACAACACCTACACCACCATCGTCCCCGACCGGCACCCCGGCGTCGTCCTCGAGGCTTCGGCGCCCGGCGCCGGCGACCGCTCCGTCACCACCCTGGGCGAGCGGAGCACGCATCAGGGCCGGGACTACGAGGTCGTGCGGGTGAATCTCCCGACCCAAGGGGTGCAGCCCGGGAAGTACCTGGTGGACCCCGCGACGCACGAGGTCGCCTTTCTGGTCGATCCCGGCATCGGCGGGCGAGTCCGGGAGATCGACGGTCGGCCCATCACCAAGCTCGATTCGCCCAAGGCCACGATCATGGCGCTCGTGACCGACGGCATCCTCACCCAGAAGCTGCCCTGGGGCCTCGTGCTCATCGGGGTGTGGCTCACCATCGCGATCGAGCTGATGGGCCTGCAGTCGCTTCCCATCGCGGTGGGCGTCTACCTGCCGATCTCCACCTCCGCCTCCATGTTCGCCGGAGGCGTGGTGCGCTGGCTGGTGGAGCGCCGGATGCGGGGCTCCGAGCGCTCCATCGCCGAGGTGGAATCGGGTCCGGGCGTGCTCTTCTCCAGCGGCCTGATCGCCGGCGGGGCGCTGGCCGGGATCGCCATCGCGGGCATCGCGGCGGCGCTGGTGGGCAAGGCCGACGCGGCCGGGGTACCCGCCGCCGACTACCTCGCGCACGTCGCCGGAGTGCAGCAGATGCTGGGCGGGTTTGCGGCGAGCGACCTCGCGGCGATTCTGGTCTTCGCCGGAATGGGCGCCGTGCTGTACCGCGTCGCCAGCCGCTGAGATGGCCGCCGGTGCGCCGGTCTCGCCGGGGATCAACGCGCGGATCATCCACGCCTCCCTGGTGACGGGCGTCGTGCTCTTCTGGCTGGTCGCCTGGTACCTCGGCCGGAGCCAGACCGAGCCGATCTACTCCCTTCCCGATCGCCGGGTGCTCTACATCGCGCTCTTCCTGGTGAGCGCCGTGCTCTTCGGCGCCGCCATGTTCACGGCCGGCCGGCTCACCCCGCCGGCTTCCCGCGAGTCCCAGGACGAGTGGTGGCGCCGCAACCTGGGCAAGGCGGTGACCATCTGGGCCCTGGTCGAGGCGCCGTCGTTGCTGGGTCTCGTCGCATATCTGGTCACCCACGACTTCCGCGCGCTGCTCGCCACCCTCGCCGGCCTCCTGCTCTTCGGGAACTTCCGTCCCAGCCGGCTGCTGGAGCGCTGATGCGGGTAGTGACACTCCTCCCGGCCGCCACCGAGATCGTCGCTGCGCTGGGCGGCGTCAGCCGACTGGTCGGGATCTCGCACGAGTGCGACTATCCGGAATCGATCGTCGGCCTGCCCAGGGTCACCGCGACACCGATCGATCCCACCCTCCCCTCGGCCCGCATCGATGCGAACGTGCGCCGGCTCAGCGCGAGCGGCACGCCGGTCATCGGCATCGACGCGGACGCGCTCCGTCGGCTGGCCCCCGACCTCCTGATCACCCAGTCGCTGTGTGAAGTGTGCGCCGTGGCCGATGGCGAGGCTTATCGCCTGGCATCCGCCCTCGAGCGGCCGCCCCAGGTGCTCCGGCTCGGCGGCACCACGCTCGACGGTGTGTGGCGCGACATCCGCACGGTCGGTAAGGCGCTCGGGCTAGGTGGAAAGGCGGACGCGCTCATCGCCGGCCTGGAGCGGCGGCTCGCCGCCCTCCGGCGGCGCGCGCCGGGCATGCTGCCCCGGGTGCTCTGCGTCGAATGGCTGGACCCGTTGTTTCTCGCCGGGCACTGGACCCCGGAGCTGGTCGCCGCCGCGGGAGGACACGACCCCGCCGCCGCACCGGGGAGCCACTCCGCCAGGCGCGAATGGCGCGAGGTCGCCGAGCTCCGACCCGACCTCATCCTCGTGATGCTGTGCGGCTTCGGGGTGGAGCGCTCCCTCGCCGAGCTCGACGCGATCGGCCCCGAAGGCGCGGCCGCGCTCGCCCTGGCTCCGGTCTGGGTCCTGGACGGCAACGCCTACACCTCCAGGCCGGGACCTCGGCTGGTCGAAGGAGCGGAACGGATCGCGGCGGCGCTCCGCGGCGAGGAGCTGCCCGGGCTGGTTCGCTGGCACGATGCCGTCTCGCTCCGACGCTGAGAGCCGACTGATCGTCCCCGCCGGTGGGTCGGAGCTTCCTGTCGTCCGGCAGCTCTTTCGGGAGTACGCCGCCGGGCTCGGCACCGACCTCGAATTCCAGGGCTTCACCAGGGAGCTCGCCGAGCTGCCGGGAGACTACGCCCCGCCCGCCGGCCGGCTGCTGCTCGGTGTCGATGGCAAACGCCCGGCCGGATGCGTGGCGCTCCGGCCGCTGGAGCGCGAAGTGTGCGAGATGAAACGCCTGTACGTCCGCCCGGATTTTCGCGGAGCCGGATGGGGCCGGCGTCTGGCGCAGCGGGTTCTGGACGAGGCACGGGCGGCCGGATACTGCCGCGTGCGCCTCGACACCCTCGCGAGTATGGAGGAAGCCCAGCGCCTCTACCTGGCCCTGGGCTTCCGGCCGATTCCGGCGTACCGGTACAACCCGGTCCCCGGTTCCGTCTTCCTCGAGCTGGACCTGGCCGAGCCGGGGTAGACAGCAGGGGTCGCGAAGGCGACCTTTGACCTCCCTCACCACCCGCGGATCATGAGACCCGAGTCGCTCGCCTTCCTCAAGTCGCTCCTCGATACCCCAGGTCCGTCCGCGTTCGAGGCCGCTCCGGCCCGGGTCTGGCGCAAGGAAGCGGAGCGCCTCGCCGACGAGGTTCGGGCCGACGTGAGCGGCAACTCCTACGCTACACTCAACCCATCGGGCCGTCCTCGGGTCATGCTGGCGGGCCACATCGACGAGATCGGGGTGATGGTCACCCACATCGACGACGATGGCTACGTCAGCTTCGATACCATCGGCGGCTGGGATCATCAGGTATTCGTGGGGCAACGGGTGCGGCTGCTGGGCCGGGACGGTCCCGTGGATGGCGTGGTCGGGAAGAAGGCCATCCACATCATGGACAAGGACGACCGGGAGAAGGTGTCCAAGGTCGAGGATCTCTGGATCGACGTCGGCGCCGTCAGCCGCGATGAGGCCCAGCGCCGTCTTCGGATCGGCGATCCGGGTGTGCTCGCGGCCGGCGTGATCGAGTTCCCCAACGGTCGCCTGGTGAGCCGCTCGATCGACAATCGGATCGGCGCCTACGTCGTGCTCGAGGCCCTGCGGCTGCTCTCGGGCGAGGGATCCCGTCCGGGCGCCGCGGTGACGGCCGTGGCCACCACCCGTGAGGAGATCGCGGCGACCGGCGGGGGGGCCCGCTCCTCCGCGGTTTCACTCGAGCCGGATGTGGCGATCGTGGTGGACGTCACCCATGCCACCGACTACCCCGGTATCGACAAGCGCAAGCATGGCGACTATCGCCTGGGCGGGGGACCGGTGCTTTCCCGCGGCGCCTCGGTCAGCGAGCCGGTGTTCGAGCTCCTGGCGGCGGCGGCGGAGGCGGAAGGGATCCCCTACGCCGTCGAGGCGGCCGCGCGCGACACCCACACCGACGCGGAATCGATCTTCAACGCCCACCGGGGGGTGGCGACGGCGCTGGTGTCCGTTCCCAATCGCTACATGCACAGCCCCAACGAGATGATCGCGCTGGACGACCTCGATCGGACCGCTCGCCTCCTCGCCACGTTCGTGCGGCGACTCGCGGCGGATGTCGATCTCGTTCCCCGCTGAGGCGACCCGCTACCTTTCGCTCATGCTTCGTCCAGCTCGCCTGTTCCTTCCCCTAGCCCTGTCGGCCCTGCTGCCGGCGGCCGCTCTCGCGCAGTTCGGCACGCCGCCGCCCCAGCCGCCCGCGCCGCCCCCGCCGGCACCCGTCATCAGCGCGCTCGACGATATCCGCTATCTCAGCTCGGATGCCCTGGCCGGGCGGATGACCGGCTCCGTCGGCGCCGACAGCGCGGCCGCCTACCTGGCGCGCCGTTTTCAGGAGGTCGGGCTCCAGCCGGCAGCGGGAGGGTGGTTCCAGACCTTCACGGTGGCGAAGCAGGCCCCGGTGGCCCAGCATGCCCACGTGGGCGGACTCACCGCCAAGAACGTGATCGGCCTGCTGCCCGGACACGACCCCATCCGCCGCAACGAGACCGTGATCGTGGGGGCGCATTACGACCATCTGGGCCTCGGCGGGTTCGGCAGCCTCGATCCGGACAGCACGGGCAAGGTCCACAACGGGGCGGACGACAACGCCTCCGGGTCCGCCATGCTGATCCAGATCGCGCAGCATCTGGCTCAGTCTCGGCCGGCGCGCACCGTCCTGTTCATCGCGTTCAGCGGCGAGGAGCTCGGCCTCCTGGGCTCGGCGTACTACGTCAAGCAGCCGATCTATCCGCTGAGCAGCACCATCGCGATGATCAATCTCGACATGGTGGGACGGCTCCGCGACCGCCGCCTGATCGTCTACGGCGCGCGGACGGCCAAGGAGTTCCCTGCCCTGCTCGATTCGCTGAACTGGCACTACGGCTTCGACCTCAAGGCGCGGGGGGACGGCTACGGGCCGAGCGACCAGTCGTCGTTCTACGCCGCGGGCCGGCCGGTGCTGCACATCTTCACCGATCTGCACGAGGATTACCACCGCACCACCGACGACTGGCAGAAGATCGATACCGCCGGATTCCGCAAGGTGGCCGACTTCACCACCGGCGTGGTCACCGCGCTGGCCAATCGGCCCTCCCGGCTCACCCTGGTGGACGTGACGCCGCCGCCACCGCCTCCGATGGCGAGCAACAATACGCCCCAGGGCTACGGCGCCTATCTCGGCACCATTCCCGACATGAGCGACAACCCCGGAGGGGTGCGGCTGCTCGGCGTCCGGGCCGGAAGTCCTGCCGAGCTGGCCGGTCTCCGCGGCGACGACATCATCACCCGCATCGGCGACATGGACATCCCGGACCTGCAGGCAATGACCAACGCGCTCCGCAGCCATCAGCCGGGGGATTCCGTGCAGATCGTGATTCGACGCGGAAGCCAGAGTGCCACGCTGACGGCCCGGCTGGGCACGAGAGGAGGCTGAGGTGGCGGCGCTCGACGCGGGACGCGTAGTCGCGGCGCTCCGGGGCGCCTTCGCGCGGGAGGTCGGCCGCACCGAGCTCCTCCGCCTGGCGGCCGAGCGGATCCGCGCGGCGGGGGCGCCGTACACTTCGGTGTACCTCTACATGCTTCACGGCGATGAGCTGGTGCTCGAGGCCTACGCCGGCCGGGAAACCGATCACACCCGGATTCCGGTGGGCAAAGGCGTGTGCGGCACTGCGGTGGCCACGGGGCAGGACCAGAACGTTCCCGACGTTCGCGCCGTGGAGAACTACATCGCCTGCAACACCTGGACGCGCTCCGAGCTGGTGGTGCTCATCCGCCGGGGAGCCACCATTCTGGGCCAGATCGACGTCGACAGCGACCACCCCGACCCCTTCACGCCCGAGGAAGAGGCCGAGGTGCGCAAGGTGGCGGAGGCGTTGGCGGTCCTGCTCTAGGTGAGCGCCACGTTTGCGCGGGAGTCGCAGGAGTCGGTCCGCGGCGTCTCCCTGTTCGTTCGCCGAATCGGTGCGGGACCGCCCGCCGTGGTGCTCCATGGGGGCCCCGGGGCCCACCACGATTACCTGCTTCCGGGCTTCGATGCCCTGGCGGTCGGCCGGGAGCTCATCTACTACGATCAACGCGGTGGCGGCCGCTCGTCGGTGCCGCGCGACGTTCCGGTCGGCTGGACCGAGCAGGTCGCCGACCTCGAGGCGTTGCGGGAGCACTGGGGGCTGGATCGCCTCACCCTCGCGGGCTACTCCTGGGGGGCGCTCCTCGCCCTCCTCTACGGCATCGAGCATCCCCGCCGCATCGAGCGGCTCGCGCTGGTGTCGCCGGCGCCGAGCTGGCGGGCAGCCCGGGAAAGCTACGAGGCGCGGTTCAGCCAGCGCAATCTCGATCCGGTCTTCCAGGAAGAGCGCCGACGGCTCCGCGAAAGCGGACTACGCGAGCGCGACCCGGCGGCCTTTCAGCAGCGCATCTTCGAGCTCTCCGTCGCAGCCTATTTTCATGATCCTGCGCGGGCGCGCGACCTGACTCCCTTTCGAGTGACCGGCCGTACACAGCAGGAAGTGTGGGCCAGTCTCGGCGACTACGATCTCCGCCCCGCGCTGCCACGGCTCCGCGGAATTCCGGCCATCGTCCTCCACGGCGAAGACGATCCCATCCCGATCGAGACCGCGCGGGCTACGGCCGATCTCATCGGCGCGCCCGTGCACCCGCTGCCGGCCTGCGGCCACGTACCGTATGTCGAGGCATTCGAAGCATTTGTGCGCCTGCTCGACGGCTTCCTTTCGGCCCGGAGGCCCTAGCCGGACCGCCGGCGCCGGCAAGCCCGGCGTCCGCTTCCCGCTTACCTTTCCCCCATGCCGCGCCCCACGCCGTACGATCGCTTCCTCGCCCCCATCGCCGACGAGAGCTTCCCCCGAATCCGCGCCAGCCTCGCCGCCGCTGAGGTCGATCCGGCCGACCGGGACGCGTTCCTGATGGACCGCGAGGTCGTGACCCTGATCCGCGAGCTCCGGGGCGACGAAGCGCTGGGCGAGGCGATGGACCAGCTGGTCGCTCTGGTGCACCAGACCTACCT
>DATEIR010000186.1:0-15070 GCA_035278885.1 Gemmatimonadales bacterium
TCGGCCAGCGGGGCGAGGCGCGCGAGCGAGAGGCGGGCAAAGCCGTCCGGACCGATCGTCCGGAGATCGGTGCCGCTGCCCTTCACCAGCAGGGCGTCGTCGAGCTTGATGGAGGTATTGCCGCCGCCCGGCTGGACCAGCCTGGGGTCCAGTCCGATGCGGTTGGAAAGCTGGACCAGCGCGGCGAGAGAGTCAGGGACGGTCATGGGGGGAAGATGCCCGTGACCGGCCCCGGGGCAAGGAGGGCTGGCGGCGGCTCAGCCGGCGGCGGCCGCCCCCGGGCGCTCGCGGAAGGCCTGCCGAGTCTGCCGCAGCATCTCGTCCAGCTCCCCCTTGAGCTGCACGATCTCTTCCTCCATCTGCTCGAGCGAAACGCAGTCAGGGGTGACCGACAGCATGCCGTTGGCGTGGCGCACCAGGCGCTGGAGATAGATATGGACCGACGGCGCGTGGTGCGACGGACGATGCACCCGCAGGCCGAACCGCGAAGTCAGACTGGGCGCGGACACGTGCGCCTCCTCAATTGAATAGTGACACCGGCATTGCTCACCACGACGCGGGCAGCCGGCGCTTCCGCTTTCTGCGCCGGGCGGCGGCGATCTTCATGGTTCGGGCCGCGCTCGGCTTGAGATAGTGCCGGCGCCGCCGGAGCTCGCTGAAGAGCCCTTCCTTGACCAGCTTGCGGCGCAGGGCCTTGAGGGCGCGATCGACGCTGTCGCCCTCGGCGAGTTGAATCTCTGCCATCATTCCTCCGGAACCGCCGGCGGCGCTACCGCGCAAGCAAAAAGGGGCCGGCCAAACGCCAGCCCCTTCCTGATCACGTTGCCCGCCGGACGCGCGGCCGCTCCGGCTTGATGGAAAGTTATCCGGGCTTCGACAGCGATGCAAGGAAGTCTCGACTCGGTCGCTGCCTCCTTACCTAACGCCCGACGCTGGTACTGTCCGTGCGCGGCGGCGCTTCCGGGAGATTCCACATGTAGGCGCTGATCTTCCAGACGCCACCCTCCTTCCGCCAGGCAGTGACATAGCTGCCGGCACCGTCCACCGGGCGGTTGGGCGCGACGCCGTGGAACACCCAGGTGCCGACCTCGGTGGCCACGTCGCCGGACCTGGCGACATCGATCCTGATCGGGGTCCGCTCCAGCCGCAGACTGTCCAGGGTGAACTCATGCGTAGCCCACATTGCCGCCACGGCGTCGCGCCCTCGTACCATCGGCCGGAAGGTTGGGGCGTAGATGCCATCCTGGGTGTAGAAGCTTCCGATCGCTGCGGTGTCCTTGCGAGCGATCACGTCCCGCCAGTGAGTCTCCTGCGCCCGGATCGCCGCTTCCTCTCCCTGTGTATCCGGTGCGGGCCCGACTTGCTCGGTCGCGGGCTTCGCGCAGGCCAGCCCGACGGCGATCAGCAGGGGCAACCATTTCGGCATATGCACCTCCTGAAGGAATCCCACCTGACGCGACGGAGACTCAGACTTTCCAGCGCCCAGATCGGGCTCCCAGCCGACATTTCGACCGGAAAAAGACTACCAGTACGCCGGTCGCTCTCCCGTCGCGGCGCCGCAGCCGCACGCCCGCTCCGCGCTCACATCGCGAACTCTCCCGCAATTCGGACAGCGCACGCGGAGGTCGCTCAGCCGAGCCAGGCTCCAGGTACTCGCATTGAAGGCCGACCCGAGCCGGCCCTCCAGCATATCAATGGAGGCCTGACGGTGATTCGCCTCATGCATCACCTGCCGCGCCGCCTCGGCACTCTCCCAGACGGTCACCGTCGTCAGCCGGTGGCCTACCACGGCGCCCTGGAAGCTGAGAAAGCCCGGCATTGCGGGCAGCTCGAGCATGATCCGCCGGCTGATCTCCCTTATGCGCTGGACCTCCTGATCCGAGCGTGCCTGGATCATGGTGAGCGATACGGCACCGGGTGGCGCCTGGCTGGCGGACCGCACCTGGGTGCAGACCCCGAAATGCACCGGGCCGGCGACATGCGGCTGCACCACCGACATCACGCCCAGCTGCTCCATCAGGGTGGCGCGGTCGAAGTAGCCCTGGACGCGCTCCACCGCCCCGTCGCACACGGTGATGACGTCCACGCCGGGGAGAGCGATCGTAGCCCCGGTGGGCGGCAGCCCGCGAAGACTCCCGCGGTTGGTGCCGCGCATGAGCCAGCGGAAGGTGATTTCTCCCCCGTCGGCTTCCTGCCACCCCAGCTCATCGAAGCGGAGGTCCGGAAAGGCAGTCCAGAGCCCGGCCGCGTAGTTCGCCAGCGGGCCGGGGCCGATCGGCCCATTGGTGTTGGGATCCTCGTAAGTGCCTCCGGGGCGGAACGAGGCCGCGAGCGCCCCGCTATCCCGCCCGTTCCAGGCGTCGAGGTACCGTCGCGCCGCGGCAATCGCGCTCATCGGGCCTCCTTCGTGGGCAGTGCGGCCGTCAGCCCCAGCTCGCGCACCAGCGCGTCGTAGCGGGGCTGCCCCCGCAGCCAGTTGAGGTGGGGATCCACCGCCAGCCAGACGGCGACCCCGCTCCGTTCCTTCAGCCCGGCGCCCAACTCGCTCAGCACTGACTCCAGATCCCTGATGCCGTACTGGACCAGGCGTCGATGGTACCCGGGCACGAAACGCTCGCGGGACTGCGTCTCGATCTCCTGGAGGACGGCCAAGGCGTCGCCGCGTCGGCCCATGCGGCCGTACACGTGACCCAGCTCGCCCAGCAGCAGGCTCCAGCGGCCGGAGAGGGAGACACCCTCCTGAGCCAGCGCCAGTGCCTCGTCGAACCGGCCGAGCTCGGTGAGGGGCCGGACGATGGTCTCGTACCCCGTCACGAAGGACGGGTCCATCTCGATCAAGCGTCGCCCCTGCTCCGCCGCGGCCTCGTAGTCGCCGGCATAGTGCAGGCTTCGCACGAGGGACTGGTGGACGATCGGGGTGAGCGGCTCGGTTTCCACCGCGCGGCGGGAGGCCGCGAGGCTCTCGGCATGGCGTCCCAGGATGGTGTAGAGGAGCGAGGACCAGATCAGGGCCGGGTAGTAGCCCGGCCTCAGCTGGAGCGCCAAACCGAAGCGTCGCTCGGCCTCGACCCAGTCCCGGTCGTAGAGCATGGCCGCAACCGCGAGCGGTACGTGCGCCTCCGCCAGGTCCGGGCTCAGCTCCAACGCGCGCTGGGCGGCCTCCTTGGCCTTCGGCATCGCCTCCCCTGCCGGGGCGCCACCGAAGTAGTCGAAGCCCAGCATGGTCCAGCAGTCCGCGATTCCGGTATAGGGAAGCGGAAAGCTTCGGTCCCGATTCAGTGCCTGCTCGAAGTACTCGATGCCTCGCCGGTACCCGTCGAGCGTCCGCCTGTTCCAGAAGAACCGCCCCTTGAGATAGAGCGTATACGCCTCCACACTCGCCGTCGGCGGGACCACCAGCGGGCCCGAGTCGCCCTGTGACAGGCGGCCGCGCAGGGTGGCCGCGATCGAGCGGGAGAGCTCGTCCTGCACCTCGAACACGTCGGCCATCTGCCGGTCGTAGGTCTCGGACCAGAGGTGATACCCATCCGCCGTGTCGATGAGCTGCGCCGTCACGCGGAGCCGGCTTCCGGCCCGCCGCACGCTGCCTTCCAGCACGGCGGTCACGTTGAGACTGCGCCCGATCTCCCGCACGTCCATGTCGCGGCCCTTGTAGGCGAAGGCCGAGGTGCGCGACGCGACCCGGAGGCCGGGAACCCGGGTGAGGACGTTGATCAGCTCCTCGGTCATCCCGTCGCTGAAGAACTCGTTCTCCGGGTCCGCGCTCATGTTCACGAAGGGGAGCACGGCAAGGGCCGTGAGCCGCTGGACCGGCTGCGTCGCCGTCGGACTGGAGATGGCCTGGCCGGTCTCGCGCTCGGCGGCATGGATGACGGCGCCGAACTCGGCGGCGGTCTGGAACCGGTCTTCCGGGCGCATGGTGAGCGAGCGGGCCGTCAGGCGCTCGATCACCAGCGGCACCTCGATGCCGGCGGAGCGAAGATCGGGCGCCGGCCCCTGCAGGCGCTTGGCGAGGAGAGCGAGCAGCGTGTTGGCGACGAACGGCGGCCGGCCCGCCAGCATCTCGTACAGCACGCAGCCCAGCGCGTAGATGTCGGTCCGACCGTCCACCGGCGTCTCGCTCGCCTGCTCCGGGCTCATGTAGGCGGGCGTGCCGACCGCGAGACCCGTCCCAGTGAGCTTGTCGACCCCGGCGGACTCGAGGGCGCGGGCCACCCCGAAGTCGGCGACGATGGCGTGGCCATCCTCGAGCAGGATGTTCTCCGGCTTGATGTCGCGGTGGACGACCCCGCTCCGGTGGGCGTAGTCGAGGGCGTCGGCCACTTCGCGAGCCAGTCGAAGGGCCGGGCCGAGTGCCTGGGGGCCTTCCCGGGTCAGCCGGTCGCGGAGCGAGCCGCCCTCCACGAACGGGGCGACGTAGTACAGGAAGCCGTTCGCTTCGCCCGAGTCGTACAGCGGCAGGAGATGGGGATGATGGAGCCGCGCCGCCACCCGGATCTCGCGGACGAACCGCTCGGCGCCGAGCTGCTCGGCGAGCTGGGGCTGGAGGACCTTGACCGCGACGGTACGGTCGTGCCTCAGGTCATGGGCGCGGTAAACCACGGCCATGCCGCCATGGCCGATCTCCCGCTCGATGGCGTAGCGGGAGTCGAGAGCGCTCTGCAGCTGATCGACCAGGTCGAGCACAAAGTCGTTCCACGGGGTGGAGGTGCTACCATATCACGCCGGCCCACCCCTTGCCAGTACGGCGCACGCCGGAGCTACGCCCGCATCGCCGCCGCCATCACCGCCGGCACCTTGGTCCAGCTGGCCCGCTCCTCCAGGGCCACCATGCCGGGCATGAGCCGGTGCGCGGTCCGGTGGCTGATGGAGTATCCCGGCTTGGGCATGGCGGTGAGCGGGTGCCGCATCACGGCCTTTTCGACGTGCTCCAGCATCGACGTGTTGTGCACCCACCCGCTGCCGCTCTGAATGTCCTGCGGCGTGGACGTCGGGTACGCTCCCCAGGGGGGCGCGCCGAACGCGAACAGCAGCCCGGACCACGCGTTCACGGTCACCGCGCCGTAGCGCAGCCGCTCGATGGCCCGTTCCACCGCGGCGCCGGTGGCTGGGTCCTTGCTCGTCCTGGGATGGACCACCAGCCCGGCCGACAGGGTCCCCCAGAGCCGCTCGTTGGCGAAGCGGACGGCATGGTCGAGAAAGTCGACCGGATCGTCGCTGCCCACCGCGGTCTCCACCATGACGGGCGCGAAGGACTCCTGGCTGAAGAGCCGCTCCGCCGGCGCATCCGGGTCCAGTCCCGCGATGAGCGTCCACGGGAGCGTACCCTCCGCCTTCCCACCGATCCGGGTGCCACGACCGGCGGTGAAGCGCTCCAGCCGCTCGCGCGCGCCGGGGTAGAAGGCCAGTCGGTCGGCGGCGCGGCCGAAGGCCTCCTGCAGCCGGCCGAGAAACTCCTCGCGCCGGGACCAGCCGCGGGGGAGAATCACGACTCGGTTGGCGTTGCAATCGAAGGAGGCATTGTAGGTGAGCCCGCTCGCCACGTCCTCCGCCTGGAACGCAAGCTGCCTGGCGGAATAGGGGCCGGGCACCACGATCACCGGGGCCACGCCGCCCAGCTCGGCGGTGACCGGCTTGGCAACGACCGGCCGGTTGTCGCGCATGCGCGCCTCGCGCTCGGCGCCGGGCGGACCCCAGACGATGCGGTTATAGGTCTCCTCCGAGCCGGTCAGATGGACCTCGTCCACTCCGGCATGGCCGGCCAGGTAGGCGCCCTCTTCCGCGCCGCCGTAGACCACCGCGAGGTGGCCCTCCCGGATCGGGTCGGCGAAGGCACGCTCCAGCAACGGGCCCAGGTAGGCGTTCACCGGGTTCATCTTGAGGACGCACGCCTTGCCCTCGTTGAAGATCTTGCTGAGCGCGTCCTTGGTGGGGATCCCGCTCACGTTCCCGGCGCCGAGCACCAGGACGACCCGACCGTCGCGCGGAGTGCTCTTGTAGAACCGCGCGCGGGACTCGGTCAGCTCGCGTTCCCCGATGTCTTTATTCAGGTGGACGTCTACCCGGACGCCCTGGAAGAGCATTCCGTCGATCGCGTTGCCGGGGAAGACGCGCACCCGGAGCCGTTCACCGTCGGCGGTGCGGCCGACCGGACCGATCGGGGTGTTGCCGGTGTGCTTGAGCGCGAGCAGCGACTCCTGCAGCAACCGAAGCTGCCGCACCACGAACCAGGGGCCGAGGGTCCATTCCTCCCCTTCCAGCGGCGTACCGAGGGGAATCCGCTTGGCGGCGCAGGCGGCCCGGACGATCTCGCCGGCGACCGCCAGGTAGCCGACCTGCATCGAGCGGGCGAGGGCCACCCGCTGGTCGAGGGACAGGGTCAGCAGCCTCGCGGCGCCTTCCCGCGCGCGGGCGACCGCCTCGTCGAGCCGGGGGGCGGTAGACGGGGGTGGGATCGACGGAGCCGGCGGAGCGGCCGGACGTGAGAGCGGAGCGGTAAGGGTGGCCATGGGAACCTCCTACCCTGGGATTCAGGGAGCGGCGCTGGCGGGCCTGGGCCCAGTATACCTCTCTGAACGGCAGGGCGCTGCGGTTTTGCCTCCACTTGACTCGAGATCCTCCGGCACGTCGCAGGTCGAGACCTCGATTCGCCCGAGGGGCCTCCCCGGGTTCAGGATGCAAGGCATGAAGGGCGGCAAAAAACCGGGAAGGGTGTCCGTTGAAAGGATCAACGATACCCGTCAGGATCATCCCGGAGGACATATGGCCTCAGGCCGCTATCCCCGCTCCGTTTCCGCACTCCTCCTCGTAGCGTTGAGCGCCTGCAGCGCAGGCACCCTGACGCTTCGGGAAACCCACTACTACGCGCCATCCAACGACAAGAACACCAACTACTACCGGCTTCGCGTCTATGCCAAGACCAAGCTCGGAGCCAGCCAGTACCGCTCGGGCTGGTTCCCCGCTTCGAGCGTCGACCGGCTGTTCGGCACGGTGGACGATGAAGGCGGGGTAAAGGCGCTGGAGACGCGCTCGGCGATCGAGGCCAAGGTCGCCGAGAAGGTGAAGGAGACCTACAGTGCCTGGCTGGATTCTGCCGCCAAACCGAATGCCGACACGGTCAAACTGGCCCAGCTGCAGGAGGCCCAGCGGCGTGTGCTGGCTTACCCGGCGATCGGGGCCACCCAACCGTTCCGGAACGCCCTCGAGGTGGACTACAACCCAGCCAAAGGGGTGGCCATCCGGCGGTGGGACGAGAAGCTGGTGTTCATCCTCTCTTCCAATCCCGACGACGTGGTGGGCAAGATTGCCAACTTCTCCGAGAGCGATCAGACCACACGGACGATCAACCGATTCGGGCAGCTCCTCCAGGAACGTGCGCACGGGGAGCTGGCGGCGCGGGAGGCGGGGAACGAGCTCCGTGGCGCCGCTGACACCCTCGTCATCCTGCGCATCAATGCCGCCGTGGCGGCGGTCGCCGCCGCTCGGAAAGACCCAAAGGGCGAGACGCTCGCGCCGGTGTCGCGCGAGATCCAATCGCTGCTCGCGTTGCTGGAGGGGAGCGAACCATGACAATCGCATCCGGGGTCGCCGCGTGCACCGTGGCGGTACTCCTGACGGGCCTGACCGCCTGCGCGCATTCCAACCTGCGGCTCGAGCTCGACGTATATCGGGGAGACCCTTCGCGTGAGATTCCGCTGACGGCCGATCAGCTCGGAGCGATCCATGGGCAGCTGGACCTGGCCTCCCACAAGCTCCAGGGCGACCTAAACGAGCAGAAGGATCTCGCGACCGGTATGCTGGCAGTCTACAAGGGATTCTATTGCTTAAAGACGACGCTGCGAGTGACTAACGCGGCCTGCGACACCACCGTCTTCCGAGCTCTCGACCAGCCTTACCAGGACCATCTCGCGACACTCGACCGGCGCGCCCGCGCTGTACTCGAGCTGGTCGATTCGGCCCGCTCAAGCGTCGGCCTCTATGAGGCTCTCCTTCCGCTCAAGGAGACCTTCGCCGCTCCTGCCGGGACGACGTCCGCGATACCCGTCACCGCCGGCACGCCCCATTCGCGGGATGCCGAAACCCGCCTTGCGCTGCAGGCTGCTCGCATGAGGATGCGCGTCGGGTCAGCGTCGGACAGCGTCTCGGCGTTCGCCAAGGCGCCACACACCCAATTCCCGGACGTCCTGGCGGCGCACTGGGACAGCATCATCAATTCGGTCGACCGAACTGTGGCGATCGCTGACACCTCCGGTATCGACAGCGTCAAGACCCGGAACCTCGCCGAAAAGGTGAGCGCGCTGGCAGCCACGCCGGGCCTTCCCACAGAACTCCGGGACTCGCTGGCTCGGGGGCGCGTCTCGGCCGCGGCGCTCACGTCGGCACTCAAGCTCATCGGGCGTCAGGGCACCGTGCCGGTACTCAGGCAGACGTCTACGGAGCTTGCAGCTGGTCTGGCATCGCTGGTCGGCAGTCGCGATCTGTACGACAGTCAGATCGATCGGTTGAAGGATCCTGCCGACCCGGTATGGAAGCTGATCTCTTCGCCCGAGAATGCCTGGCGCTGGAACCAGGTCTTCACCCGTACGTGGTTCTACGCGCAGGGCAACTCGGACGTGATCATCGTACGGGACGGTCCGCTCGATTACCGGATCCAGAACGCGAGCAACAATCCGGCGGCGCTCATTCAGAGCCAGCTTCAGATCTCCCGCGCCGTCGCCAACGCCGCGATCACCGTGCTTGGCTCCGCGAGCGGCATGAAGCCAACGCAGACCGGGGCGTCGAAGCCTGGGACGGACGCCGAGGAGCAGGATATGAGCGAAGTCGAGCAGCTCGCCGGCCGGAGCGCACGCGCCACGGAGCTGCAACGGCTGCGCGTCTCCACCGGTCGCACCATGCAGGTCGAGCTTCGGGGTATGCTGGCGGCGCTCGGGTCGACACCAAAGGGTGACCGCAGGGCCGCGCTGCTCGACCAAGTGGAAGGAATGCTGAACGGTTATAAGGACATCGTTACGTCGCTCCGGAACGGCGGGAACAGGCCTGTAGCTCCCGAGCCGAAGGCGGTGGAGGCTGCCAGCCAGTAGGCGCGCAGGAGCCGTCGCAGGACGGCTCCTGTTATGCCGTGTTGGCTAGAGAGAGCCGCCGAACGGAGGTGGGGGAGGCTTGGTGCTGTCGGTGAGAACCGGGGCCCGCTTTCCTTCCGACGGCTGGCGACCGTTAGAATATGGATACGTGGAGCTGAGCCAGTTCAATAGCATGCATCCAGACCCGTGCATCGTCTCGCCGGCCTGTTGGATCTGTTCCAGCGCCTCCGAGAATTTCTTGTCGTCGTTGTAGTCCACGAACGCCTTGTTAAGCTCGGGCAGCAGGACCTCGTTGAACCATAGATTCCACTGAAGAAGCCACCTCGTTACTTCGGGAGTCACCAACTCCTTCGTCTTGTACGTCGGCCGCGTAGGCTGATCATAGTGCCAAGGCCCTCTCGCGTTAGCTGGCTTGATCCCTTTGGACATACTTCCTCCTGGTGGTGGACCTCCGAGTGGTGGAACATGCCTCGGCCTGAGCCCCGACTGTGGGCACGCAGACATTCACACCGACATTTGGGCAGGAATGTGTCCTATAGTACGGCGCGCACGGAAACGCGGCCAGACCGTCTCGAGGTGGCGGATGGCCCGGCAATCTCCGTTCATGGCAGTACGGGTTGCTGGCTCACCGACTAGACCAGGAGGTGTTTACCATGGCGTCCTTCCTTCAGGAGGACGACGGCAAGTGGTCGGCCGCTCGTATCTGGGGAATCGTCAGCGTGCACTGCCACGAGCTCCAGAGTATCCCTGAAAGCGTGGTGTCGATCATCGGCATTCTGACGACGGGCAAAGTGGTCCAGAAGTTCGGCGAGGCGAAACCTCAACGTGTGCCGCCAGCTGCCTGATCGACTAGATCTTCCTGAGTCTCTACGTTCGAGGCGCCTACTGTCAGGCTGGCCCACGCCCGCCCGAAGCCGTAATTCCCGCCCGAAGGCAAGCGCAGATCGATTGCAGCCGCCGATAGACGTGGAAGGGCGTCGGATAGCCCACTCGTAGGGCTATCTCCCTCGCGCTCAGCTCCTGCTCGAACCGAAGTCGAAGCAGCGCTCGATCCGCCGAAGGCAGTAACGAGACGGCGCGCGCCAGCAGCTCCTCCCGCTTCTGTTCGTCCAAGGCATCATCCAACGGCTTGTACCCTGAATCCTCGACCGTCTCCAGGTCCTCGACTGCGCTCCGCAAGTCGGCCAGCTGACGGCGACTGGCAAGAGCAGCGGAGTGCCGGCCACCGGGCGTACCCGGACGGTGCGATCGACCGTACCGGCTCCGGTGATGATCGAAACAGAGGCGACGGGCGACCACGCTGAGCCAGGAGGAGAAACCCGCCCGGCCGTCGGCCACGAAGCGCCGGAGCCGGCGGCAATCGTCCCGCCGCAGCTCGTCGAGCATGTAGGTGTAGCGGTCGAGCACGGCGTCATAGTCGGCCCCATGGAGGGCGGCAGCCCTCAGGAGCAGCGCGCTGTAGACGGCGACGAAGGCGCCCCATGCCTGGTCGACGCCAGGGCCGGGAGCGGCGTCCAGCAGCCGCCGGACCTCCTCCGGGATCGAGGTGGTAGATTCGACGCCTGGGGCGCCTTGCTCGAGCGGCAGCGGGCACGACATCGGGACGGCCTCGGGTTGGTGACGCCCTCACCGTAGAAGGCCGCCGTCAAACCCAGGTTGAGGCGGCGTTAGCCGAGCGTTAGGAGGCCGGGGCGAGCGATGCTGCGGTTGATCACCTTCGGCGGGCTGGGCCTGCGCGGGGGGCCGAACGGGGGCCTGAACCAGCCCGTACCGCGCCGAGGACTGGCCGTGCTGGCGCTGCTGGCAGCCGCCCCGGAATCCGGGGTGAGCCGGGAGGCGATCACCGCCTATCTCTGGCCGGAGAGCGACGAGGAGCACGGCCGGAACGCGCTGCGGCAGACGCTCCACGGGCTGCGTCGCGAGCTGGATGCCCCCGACCTGCTGGCCAGCGGGTCGGCCCTCCGGCTCAATCCAGCCGTCGTCACCAGCGACCTTCGGGAGTTCGAGGCAGCCCGGGCGGCGGGTGACCTGGCTGGCGCGATCGCGTGCTACACCGGCCCCTTCCTCGAGGGATACCACCTTCCGGACGCGGCCGAGTTCGATCAATGGGCGGCGAGGAAACGGGCGGAGTACGCGGCCCGCGCGGCGGCGGTGCTGGAAACGCTGGCCCGGGAGGATGCGCGTGCCGGACGACTCCATCCCGCCGCGGAATGGTGGCGGCAGCGGGCCGCGCTCGATCCCCTCGACACCGGCGTCGCCAGGGAGCTGATCACGGCGCTGGCCGCCGCGGGTAACATCGCGGCGGCCGTGCGAATCGCGCGGGCGCACGAGTCGCTCATCCGGGAGGAGCTGGGCCGGGCGCCGGAGGCCGACTTCCTGTCGCTCGTCGCTCGCCTACGCAGCGGCCCCGCGGAGGTGGCGGGTGCACCGACGCCGGCACCAGCCGATGGGGAGGGGGACTTCGAGTCCCGCCTCCGGAGCGAGCTGGCCGGGCGGTACGCGCTGGAGGGCAGACCCGAGGCCGGCCGAGACGGTCGGATCCGCAGGCTGGCGGCGCGGGACGTGCGGCACGACCGCCCGGTCACCATCCGGGTGATCCACCCCGCCGTGGCCTCGTCGCTCGACATCCGCCGCTTCGTCCGCGAGATCGAGCTGACCGGCCGGCTGCTCCATCCGCACATCGTACCGTTGCTCGACTCCGGCGCGGTGGCCGGGCGACCCTGGTACGCGGTGCCGAGGGCGGAGGGTGAGACGCTGCGGGACCGACTGGTGCGTGAGGGGGGCATCGGGGCGGAAGAGGTTGTGCGGCTCACCTCGGAGCTGGCCGACGCGTTGGGCTATGCCCACTCGAAGGGCGTGGTCCACCGCGATGTGGCCCCGGAGAACATCCTGCTTTCGGGCGGTCACGCTCTGCTGAGCAACCTGGGCGTCGCCTGGGCGCTGAATTCGGCGGCGGATTCGAGGCTGACCGACACGGGCATGATGGTGGGGACGCCAGCCTACATGAGCCCGGAGCAGGCGACCGACCGAGCGGTGGACGTCAGGACCGATATCTATTCCCTGGCCGCGGTGGTGTTCGAGATGCTCACGGGGGAGCCGCTGTTCAGCGGTCCGACGCCCCAAGCCATCATCGCCAAGCGAGCCGCCGACCCGAAGCAGCCCGAAAGGCTCCTCGCCTCCCTGCCCGATCCGATCCGCGCCGTACTTGCGCGTGCGCTGGCCGAGAACCCAGCGGACCGGTGGCCGACCCCGAGTGCCTTCGCGACCGCACTGGCGTCGGCCGCCGCGATCGGCGCCTGACCCAGCCGGCGCCTCTGGCCGGAGCCCAAACCGGGCCGTAGTATAGGTCTACCTCCTGCCGGAACCCTGTGCCGACCCAAAGCAGTACCCTCGACGCCGACTTCGGTGACCGGTACCGCTTGCTCCGCGAGCTTGGTCGCGGAGGGGCCGCCTCGGTGTGGCTGGCGGAGGACCGCAGGCACGGCCGCGAAGTCGCCCTGAAGGTGCTCCATCCGGAGGTGGCCGCCATGCTGGGCACGCGGCGGTTCCTCCGGGAGATCGAAATCGCCGCCAGGCTCTCCCATCCCAACATTCTGCCGCTGCACGAAGCCGGGGATGCCGGCGGCCTGCCCTATTACGTGATGCCGGTGGTGCACGGCGAATCGCTGCGCGACCGGCTCCGGCGCGAGATCCAGCTGCCGGTGGATGAGGCGATCGGGATCACGATCGAGGTCGCCGAAGGGCTCGCCTACGCCCACGAGCAGGCCGTCGTTCACCGGGATATCAAGCCGGAGAATATCCTGCTGCAGAGCGGGCACGCGGTAATCGCCGATTTCGGCATCGCGAAGGCGCTGGCGACGGCGGGCGGGGAGACGCTCACGGCGACGGGGCTGGCGGTGGGCACGCCTGCGTACATGAGCCCCGAGCAATCGGCTGGGTCAGACCATCTCGATCCGCGGACCGACATCTACTCCCTCGGGTGCGTGCTGTTCGAGATGCTGGCCGGGGAGCCCCCGTTCAGCGCGCCGACGCCGCAGGCCCTGGCGGCCAAGCACATGCAGGCCCCGCCCCCCAAGGTCCGGCTCACGCGGAAGACGGTGCCGGCGGGGGTGGAGCGGGCGATCGAGCGGGCGCTGGCGAAGGTGCCGGCGGATCGGTATCCGAGTGCGAAGGCGTTCGGACAGGCACTGGAGAGGGCGCGGTCGGGAGAGCAGGGAGACGACGCGTCACGGCGCCGCCGAGTCATCACAACGCTCGCAGGCGTTGGGATGGCGCTCCTCGCCGTGGCAATGGGGATCTTCTGGTCCCGCCGGGAGCCGACCGTCGCCCAGCTGAATGCCAACCGGGTACTCGTGTTTCCGTTGCGCTCGATCGGACCGGGACTGAACGGGACGGAAGGAGAAGCCGTTGCGACGCTGGTCGGCTACGCGCTCGACGGCAGCGAGCCGCTGCGATGGCTCGACGGATGGGATTACCTGACCCCGTTGGAGCGCCGGTCCCTCGATTCGCTGTCCACCGACCGTGCGAACGAGCTGAGTCGCCGGGCACTCGCCCGGTATTTCGTGGACGGCTCAGTAGTGAGAGCCGGTGATTCCCTAGCCGTCGTGCTTCGTCTGCACGACGTCCTCGGGGATTCCCTCGTGGCTCGTGCAGGCGCGAGCCAATCAGCCGCCACCGCCGACCCTGCCCTGCTCGGCCTGCGTGCGGTCTCACAGCTTCTTCCGGCCTTGGTCGCGCCGGGCCAGACCATCGACCTGCGCCCGTTGGGCGACAGGAAGCCAGCCGCGATCGCCAGTTTTCTCCAGGGCGAGCAGGCGTACCGACGCATGCGGTTCGATCTGGCGCTCCCCAGATATAACCGAGCGCTCGCGGCTGATTCGCAGCTGGCCGTCGCGGCGGTCAAAGGGGCACAAGCGGCCGTGTTGCTGGAACGGTACGGCGAGGCCCACGAGCTGGCGAGCAAGGTTCTTGCGGGCGAGGACGCTCTCTCACGCCGGTACCGCTCCTTCGCAGCCGGGATCCTCGCCTATCTGGATGGTCGGGCGGACAGCGCGGTTGCCGCCTTCCGGCGGGCGATCGCGACGGACGAAGCGTCCGCCGAGGCCTGGACGGCGCTGGGCGAGACGTTCTACCACCTGGTCCCGTCGGGCGACTACGCCGACTCGTCGGCGGCGCAGGCGTTCCTCCACGCCGAGGCGCTGGATTCCACCTTCAGTCCGCCTCTAGTGCACCTGGCGCACATCGCCATCCGGAAGGGCGATCTCGCCCGTGCGTCGCAACTGATCGATCGCCTGAGCCTCGCCGAGCCGGAAGGCTCGGAAGTACTCCAACGTCTTAGACTCATGTTCCAGTGCGTTCGGGACGGTCCGGGGAGCATCGATTGGGGGCGTGCAGTCCAGGATTCCGAGATGGTGGTGCCGGTTGCCCGGATGCTCTCGATCGGCGCGCGGCAGCCGGCATGTGCCGTGGCGGCGTACCGAGCGCAGTTGGCCGATCCCCGGGGGTCCGCCACAAGGAAGTGGGGAGCCCTGCTGGGATTGGCGAGCCTGCTGGCCGCGCAGGACCGGCGAGATGAGCTGCGGCAACTGTTGGACTCTCAGTCGGTCGGCCAGGTCTCGGGCCAGATTCTGTATTTCCTCACCGCAGCCGCCGGGACCGGGAACGACGCCGTCGCCGCGGCTGCAGCTCGTCGCTATGTGACGGGGTCGAGCTCCCCGGACCCGGCAACCGCCTGGATCGTCGGGGAATGGGGAGCTACGAAGGGAGACACGGTAACTCTGAATCGGATGCTCGATTCCTTGAGAGCCAAGTTGGAATCGCGGCACTACAGATCCGATTCTGTCAGAGTGGCGGCGCTCGAGGCCCGCCGGGTCCTCATGAACGGTGACACGGTCAGAGCGATGGAACTGCTCGAGCGACTCACCCCTTCCGCGCCACCCGCAGACCTCGAGTGGCAGCCTTGGGAATCGTTCGCGCCGGAGCGACTGGTC
>DATEIR010000187.1:0-33166 GCA_035278885.1 Gemmatimonadales bacterium
CCGTCTCGTTGCTGGCCCGCCACTCGATCGATCCCTGCAGCCTGCCTCAGACGGGAAGCTCCTCCTCGGTCGACAGGCTCGGATAGCTCGGCTGGTAAAGCTGTTCCCCGATGGCCGCCGAGAGTTCCTCCGCGGATGCGATCCCCTGGAACTCACGCCTGGCCTGGGCCACGACCGCCTTCGCCACCAGCACCGCCACCTCGCGCAGTCGATCGATGCCGGGGTACACGGCGCCCTGCTCCATTTCCGCCGGGAGCACTGCCCCCGCGAGCGCCTCCGCGGCCGCCAGGAACATCGGGTCGCTGATCCGCGGCAGCCCTGCCGCGACCACCCCCAGCCCGACCCCGGGGAAGATGTAGGCGTTGTTCGCCTGCCCGACCACCCGCGGCTCTCCGCGCCAGTCTACCGGTGCGATCGGGCTGCCGCTGGCGTAGATCACCCGCCCATCGGTCGCGTGGTAGGCCTCTTCCGCGACACACTCGGCGCAGGAGGTGGGGTTCGACATCGCGAAGATGATGGGCCGGGGGTTGCTTTCTCCCATCGCCCGGAGGACACGCTCGGTGAACAGCCCGCCCTGCCCCGAGAGCCCGACGAGCGCGGTCGGTCGCAAGGCCCTCACCGCGGCGAGGAGATCGGGCTCCGGCGGATGGGTATGGGCGTAGGGGAGTGGGTACGCCGGCAGCCCCGTGCGTGCGGCCACCAGCAGGCCTTCGCGGTCGAAGAACCAGCTGCGCCGGCGAGCGTCCGCCTCGCCCAGGCCTTCGCGCCGGAGTGCCGTGGTCAGGAGGTCGGCCGCGCCCACCGCGACCCCCGCGCCGACGAAGAGCACCCGCTGCCCTCGCAGCGGCACCCCGGTCAGCCGCCCGGCCGTGAGCAGCCCCGCGAGCACCACGGCGGCGGTACCCTGGATGTCGTCGTTGAACATGCGGGCGCGGTCCCGATAGCGCCCGAGCAGGGCGAAGGCGTTCGGCGTTCCGAAATCCTCGAACTGGATCAAGGCGCCGGGAAACACCTCCTCCACCGCCTCGATGAACTCGTCCACCAGCTCCAGATACTCCGGGCCGCGCAGCCTCGGCTGCGGAAGCCCGATGTACTGCGGGGCCGACCGGAGCGTCTCATTGTCGGTCCCCACGTCGAGCATCACGGGAAGTCCGCGCGAAGGGCTCAAGCCCCCGCACGCGGTATAGAGCATCAGCTTCCCGATCGCGATGCCCATCCCGTGCGCGCCGAGGTCGCCCAGGCCGAGGATGCGCTCGCCGTCGGTGACCACCACGACGGCCACGTCGCGCCGGGGCCAGTTGCGCAGCAGCTCGCGGACCCGGCCGCGGTCCCGGGCAGAGACGTACAGTCCGCGCGGGCGGCGGAAGATCAGCCCGAACTGGCGGCACGCTTCGCCCACAGTCGGGGTGTAGAGGACCGGGAGCAGGGCCGGCAGGTTGTCGATGACGGTCCGGTAGAAGAGCTGCTCGTTGCGGTCGACCAGATCGATCAGGTAGAGGTATTGGTCGAGCGGGCGCTCCTCCATCCGGCGCAGGTTCGCGAGGATCCGCCGTACCTGCTCTTCCTGGGTGAAGACCCTGGGTGGGAGAAGCCCGCGCAGCCCCAGCGCCTCGCGCTCCTCCTCACTGAACGCGGTGCCGCGGTTGAGGCGCGGATCGTGGAGAATGTCCACGCCCCTCGGCGCTCGCCGATCGGGCGAGCGGCTGCGGGTGTCGCTGCGACCGTCGTCCGGTCGGGGAGGGGTCACGGTGCGCCCGCGGTTGGTTTCGGCGCGGCCCCCGGTCCGAGCGCCCGAAGAACCCCGACCCCTCCCTTGGTGGCGTCCGCGAACGCGTGCGTCACGAACGGATAGTCGCCCGGCTCATGGAGGCGAACCTCGAAAATGGCGCCCCCGCCGACCGGCACGTTCACCGTCTGGACCCCGATCAACGGGTTGGCCTGGGTTCCGTCTTCGAACACCCGCTCGAAGATTCCACCGACCACGTGAAAGGAGCTGATTCGATTGGGTCCGGCGTTGACCAGGTACAGACGGACCAGCTCGTTGGGGCGAACTTCGATCGGGTGGGCGGCGTACTGACTGGCGCGACCGTTGAAGACGATGTGGTCCGGCGCCTGACTCAGCAGCTTCTGCCAGTCCAGGCTCTGATTTCCGTTCTGATCGGCCTTCCCGGTGAGATAGAACTCGCTCTGCACCAGCACGAACTCCTTGGCCTGAGGCCGCGGCCTGGCCGGATCCACTATCAGGGCCCCATACATCCCGTTCGCGATGTGCATCGCGACCGGCGCGGTCCCACAGTGATACATGAAAGCCCCAGGTACCCGCGCCACGAACCGATAGTGCAGGGAGTCCCCCGGCATGACGTTCGTGTAATACTTGCTCGGCGCGATCTCCGCGGCGTGGAAGTCCATGCTGTGGGGAATGTTCGCGCTGTTGACCACGGTAAAGTCCACCGTGTCGCCCTGGCGGACGTGCAGCGCCGGTCCCGGCACCGTCCCTTCGAACGTCCAGGCCGCGTAGGTCACCCCGGGCGCGATCGTGACGGAGGCGTGCTCCATCTCGAGTCGGATCCGATGGAGCCGAGTCCGCTCGGCCGGCTCCAGCCGGGCGAGACGTGGCGCCGGCTCGGCCGCCGGTCCGCCGATCGGCGCTTCGCCGTGCGAGACATCGGCCGGCGGGGTCGTGTCCGGCTGTTGCCGGCTGCTGGTAACGGCCGGGGAGGAGCGCTCCGGAGGGTGAGCTTCAGGCGCGGTCGGGCGGCAGGCGAGTACGAGCACCAATGCCGCACCGAGTGGCAGTGCGCGGGACATCGAAATACCTCAGGCAGTCGGGGATCGCGGATGAGGCGCCGGTGCGTGATCCGCGATTCCGTATGCTGGCGAGACTCTCCCGCTATAGCAACAGCCTGCTGCCTGGGTACGGCCAAGACGACTCAGTTCGTGGAGGACGAGTCCACCGGAATGGGGTCGGGACCCGGCCCGGGCTCGGGAGGCCCGCCCGGCTCCGGCGGCGCCCCCGGCTGGGGCGTCGGCGCGGTCCAGCCGACCACGGTCATCACGGCGCCGTCGACCGTAGTGGCCGGGATGGAGATGGTATGGGTCTCGAGATCCGCGATCCCTCCGCTCCCGCTTTCGCCGGACGCCGGTCGGCCGGTGAGCGGCTGGATTTGCCCTCCCTCGACCCGCATCTCGGCCTGGAAGCGCAGCCGCGCCGCGTCGCAGTCGAACTCCACCCAGTCGAAACTCACGTGGGCCTGAGTGCAGGCGCCCGTTCCTGACTCCCGCGAGTTCGACTGGGTTCCCTCCACCGTCCAGAAGATGCCGCCGTCCGCCTTGAGATATTCGCCCATGAACCCGTAGGTGCCACCGCCGGTGATCGCGGTGTCGCCCGGCTCGGTAGCGCCCGATGGCTCCGGGATGCCCGCCATGACGTCCGGCACGCCTGCCGGCTTGACCTCGCTGCTGCCTGGCTCGGCCGTCATCCGGACTACCTCGTCCATGTGCTCGGGCTCCCAGGCGATGATCGAGCGCACGCTGCTCGTGCCGGTCTCGCTGCAGACGGGCTCGCCGGGACTGCCACCGGTGCCCCCGCCTGCCGAGCCCCCGCCGCTGGCGCTGTCCGGAGGCGTCGCGCCCTCGCCGCCCGATGGGGGCGCGTCCCCCTCGCCGGGGGCTTCGGTGACGGGCCAGACGCACTCCACCAGGGGATAGTCGAGCTGTTCCCCCACCGCCAGCCAATCGTGCGTCACGCCATCGATCGTGACCGTGATCGGCGTGGCGTGTCCCACCATCCGGACCAGCTGCGCCGCATGGTAGAGCGCGTTGGCCGACGCGGTCGCGCCGCTGTCGCCGAGCTCGCCGGCAAGATTCTCGAATTCCGCGGCCAGGCGGTCGCCGTCGCCGGGATCGGAGGGGCCCGGACCCGTGTCGTTGCTGCAGGCGGCTGCCAGGATGAGGGCGAGCGGCAGGGACAACTGACGAGGCCGGCGCATGGGGTCTCCTGAAGCGGTGTACGGAAGCGATCTCCTCAACAGACCTCCCCCGCCTCGCGAATGTAACCGTCGGCTAGTGGGCGTCCACTGGAGCGGCCCGACCCTTGGGGCGCCGGAGCAGGAGAATGGCCGGTGAGACGACCAGGAAGGTCAGCAGCAGAAGCATCCAGGCGTCGTTGTAGCTCAGCATCGCGGACTGGCGGGTCACCTGTTGGTCCAGGATCGCCAGGGCGCCCCGGTGAGCGGCCTCGGGGCTGAACCCGTGGGCCAACAGGTTGGCGGCGAAGGCCTGAACCCGCTGCTCCACCAGGGCGTTGCCGGCGTAGACGTTACTCACCAGGTCGCCCCGGTGGATCTGGGTGTGGGTGGTGACATAGCTCGCCAGCAGCGCGATCCCGAACGAGCCGCCGAGCTGGCGGGAGAGGTTGATGAGCCCCGCCGCCTGCTGCGCCTCGCTCGGCTTGAGGCTGGCATAGGCCACGTTGTTGATCGGGGTGAAGAGCATCCCGAGGCCGGCGCCCCGGATCAGCAGCGCCCAGCGCACGTCGGCTTCACCCGCATCCACGCTCAGATGCCCCAGGTCCCACATGGCCCAGAGCAGCAGGCAGACCCCGATCCCGATCAGGATACGGGCGTCGGCCTTGGGGCGCGGCCCGTTGAGCAGCGTGCCGCAGAGCAGCGCCGAGCTCGCCGTGGCGAGGCCGCCGGGGAGGAGCGCCAGACCGGTCTCGGTAGGCGTGAACCGCAGGATGCTCTGGGTGAAAAGCGGAAAGATGAACGTCCCCCCGTACAGCGCGAAGCCGAGCGCCACGAACAGGAAGATCGAGCAGGCCAGGTCGCGGTTGTGCAGCACCCGGAAGTTGACCACGGGATGCTGGTTCCTCGGCGTGAGCTCCCACCAGAGCATGCCGACCAGGCAGACCGTCGCCAGCACCGCCAGCCGCACGATGATGCCGCTCTCGAACCAGTCCTTCGAGTTCCCCTCCTCGAGCACGTACTGCAGCGCGGCCAGCCCCACCGCGAGCAGCGAGATGCCCGCCCAGTCCACCGGCCGCGCGTGCCGGGTGCTGCCGGGCGGATCCTTCAGGAAGGTGCTCACCAGGAAGGTCGAGGCGATGCCGATCGGGATGTTGATGAAGAAGCACCAGTGCCACTGGTAATTGTCGGTGATCCACCCGCCGAGGGTCGGACCCAGGGTCGGGGCCACGATGATCCCGAGCAGGAAGATCGCCTGCACCATCCCCTGCTGCTCCAGCGGGAAGATCTGCCGGATCGTGGCCTGGGCGGTGGAAAGGAGCGCGGCGCCCCCGGCGCCCTGGAGCACCCGCCAGAACACCAGCTCGATCAGCGAATTCGACGTCCCGCAGAAGAACGACGAGACGATGAAGAGGATGATGGAGAACGTGAGGTACCGCTGGCGGCCGAACCGCTCGGCGAAGAACGCGGTCATCGGCAGGAACACGACGTTGCTCAGGATGTAGCCGGTGCTGACCCACCCGATCTCTTCCTGTGTGGCGCCCAGGTTCCCCGCCATCTGGGGGAGTGCCACGTTGATGATGGTGGTGTCGAGCACCTCCATGATCGCGGCGGTGATGAGACCCAGCAGGATGATCCAGCGGTACCGGGCGACGTACGCCTCGAGCTCCGCGGCCGCGCTCGAAGGGGCGGCCGCGGCCGGACGGGCTACCGCGCTCACGCCGCCACGCCGTCGGGACGGACCAGCCGTACCACCATCTGCGCCGCCACCTCGAGCGTGATGGTGGCGGTGTTGATCTGAAGATCGTACAGGTAGGGGTCGTTGACCTCTTTGCCGTAATAGCGCTCGAGGTAGTGCCGCCGGTCGGCGTCCCGGTGCCGGACGTCGGCACCCGCCTCCTCCAGCGCCTGGCCGGTGCGCCGCGCCACCCGGCGGACCCTGACGGCGTACGGCGCGGTCACTCTGACTCGGAGCACGTCGCGGCGGTCGCTCAGGAGACAGTTGGCCCCGTGTCCGATGACGATGAGCGGCGGCGTCCGTACTGCCTCGATGAGGACTGCCCGCGTGGCTTCGAACAGCGTGTCGGGATTGGGAGCCCGGCTCAGCTCCGGCAGGACAGGAGCGTCCGACGGCACTACGGTGAAGGCAGCGGCGATCCGCTCGAGGAAACGCGGCGCCCGCTCGTGGTGCTCCTCGACGTCAGTCGACTTGCACCGGAGCCGCTTGGCCAGACGCTCCGCGAGGTCCCGGTCCAGCACCGGCCAGCTCAGTGCGGTGCCGAGGAGCAGGCCGAGCTGGCTGCCACCGGCGCCGTACTCGCGGGAGAGGGTGACGACCTGGATCGGCTCGCGGGGCATGCCTATTCACCACCACGGGCGCCGTCGTTCGCGGTGGTGACCGCGCCGACCTCCGCGCGCGTATCGATCGCCACCTCGACCGACATCCCCGGTCGGAGCGGCGGTGAGTTCGCGGGCCGCCGGTCGAGCGCGATCCGGACCGGCACCCGCTGGACCACCTTGGTGAAATTTCCGGTCGCGTTGTCCGGGGGCAGCAGGGCGAACCGGGCGCCGGTGGCTCCCTGGATCGACTCGACCCGGCCGCTGAACGTCCGGCCCTTGTAGGCGTCGACCTCGATCTCGACCGGCTGGCCGACGGCGATGTCGTCGAGCTGGGTTTCCTTGAGATTGGCCACCACCCAGACGTCCCCCTCGTCCACCAGGCTCATCAGCGACTGGCCCGGGCTCACCAGCTGCCCGACCTCGACCGTCTTCTTGGAGACGCGGCCGGACGCGGGCGCCGTAATGACGGTGTAGGAGAGCTGCAGCTCGGCCGCCGCCGTCGAGGCCTGCGCGGCCGCCAGGTGGGCCTGGGCCGTCCGTACGCCCGCGCTGGCTCCGGACACCTCGGCCTGGGCGGCCCGCGCCTGGCTCTGTGCCGCGCGCAGGTCGGCCTCCGCCGAGCGGTACGTCGCCTCCGCCTCGTCCAGCTGCTGCTTGCTGATGACCCGGGTCTCCGACAGCGTCCGCATGCGCTGGACATCGCGGAGGGCGCGGTCGTAGGTGGCCTGGGCCGACCCGATGCTCGCCCGGGCCGCTCCGCTCCTGGCCGAGGCCTGGCCGACCTGGGCCGTGGCTTCGCCGTTCCGCGCCGCGGCCGCCTCCGCCGCCCTCAGGTCGGCCTGGGCCTCCTGCAGCCGAACCTCGTAGTCACGCGGGTCGAGGGTCACCAGCGTGTCGCCCTCGCGGACGACCTGATTGTCCTCGACCAGCACCCGGGCGACATAGCCGCCCACCTTGGGCAGGACCGGGACGACATGTCCCTCGATCTGGGCGTTGTCCGTAGTCTCGTGGGACCGGCTGTACAGGAAGGTCCGAATACCCCAGATCACCCCCGCCAGGGCCAATACCCCCAGCACGGCAAAGGGCACCCATCGCCGCTTGGGCCGCGGCGGTTCGGGGATCTCGGTTTCGGCCGTGGGTTGGGGACCAGTCATCGGGCGTCGGGTCTCGGTGGCGGTCGTCGTCATAGTGGGAGAATAACCGACCGGCCGCACGGACGGTTTCGCGGGCCGGTCGGTGGTGCCGGCCTTACCCTGCCGCTGCGCCCGCCCGCCGCCGGGCCACCTCGGCCAGCGCCGCCCAATCGAGGTCACCGTCGCCGTGGGCGATCGCTTCCAGGAAGCCGTCCCGCAGCACGCTGGCGAAGGGGAGGGGAACCCGGGCTCCCTCGCCCGCCGCGAGCGCGAGCCGGACGTCCTTGAGCCCCAAGGCCAGCCGGAAGCCCGGGGGCTGGTATTTCCGCCCGGCGATGATGGCCCCGTAGTTCTTGTACACCGGTGCGCTGAACAGAGAGCCGGTCAGCACCTCGAGCAACGTCTCCGGAGCTACCCCATGCCGATCCGCCAGGGTGGTGGCCTCGGCCATGGTCTCGATGGCGGAGGCGATCATGAAGTTGCCGGCGATCTTGGCCGCGGCGGCCTGGGTCGGGTCCGAGCCCAGCCGCCAGGTGCGCTGGCCCAGTGCCTCGAAGAGCGGGGCAGCACGGTCGAGCGCGCTCTCCGGTCCCGCGGCGACGATGTTGAGCTTACCGGCGGCCGCGACCTCGGCGCGTCCGAAGACCGGCGCCGCGACGTAGGAAAGCCCGCGCTCCGCGTGGGCGGAGGCGAGCTCCCGGGTGAGGTCGACCGAAACGGTGGCCATGTTGAGGTGAATCAAGCCAGGCGGAGCCTGGTCCAGGACCGGACCGGCGAGTCCGACCGCGCGGTAGGCGGCGTCGTCCGCCAGCATGGTGATGACGACATCGCCACGGAACGCCTCGGCCGGCGTTCCGGCGGCCTCCGCACCATGCTCGGCCAGCTCCCGTGCCGGGGCGGGGGACCGGTTCCAGACCCGGAGCCGGTGCCCGGCCGAAAGCAGGTTTGCCGCCATGGCCCGGCCCATGGCGCCGAGCCCGATAAATCCGATCTCCATACCACCCCTCGCTGCCTTTGCTGCGGCTCAGCTCGTTGCGCCCGCCTCGTGGCGGCCGGCGAGCAGCCGCTCGGTGAAGTCGAGCCGCTCCTCGAGCTGGCTCACCGTTGTTTCCAGTCGCTCGATCGTGCCGCGCTGCGTCTCGATCTCCCGTCGTAGGTCCGTGCCATCCGCCCAGGACTGGGCGCCGCGCCGGCCGTACCAACGGCGCCGTCGAAAGACGAGCGAGATGAGCAGCAACGGCACCAGCCAGAACATAAAGGCGAATCCCCACATCTGTCCGCTCCTTCAGGTTGCTACGGGGCCCCGGTTTGCCAGGCCTGCTCGATGTCTTCGGTCGCCTTGCGCAGGATCTCCGCGACGCGCTTGAGCGCGGGATCGTCCGGCCCGCGGCGCCAGGCACGCTTGAACGTGGTCGCCGCCAGCTTGGCGAAGGCGCCTTGCACCTCGCCCAGACCGCCGCCGGCGAAATCGCGCACCGTCTCCCGAACCCGGTCGAGGATCTCGTCGAGCAGGTCGCGGTGCTGCTCCAGGTACTGCTCGCCTTCCGGCGTCACGTGGTACACCTTTTTCCCGTCGGTATCGACCGCCCGCACGTAGCCCTCGTCCTCGAGCAGCTGCAGGGTGGGGTAGACCGTCCCCGCTGAAGGTGTGTAGTAGCCGCCCATCTTTTCTTCCAGGGCCTTCATCACTTCGTAGCCGTGCCGCGGCTTCTCTTTGAGCAGGCGGAGAATCACGAACTTGACCTCCCCCGACTCGAACATCTGGTTCCGCCGCCGCCCGCCCCTGGGTCCGGGGCCCTGTCCCCACCACTTGGCACCGCCGAACCAGGGGCCGAACCCCCAATCGTCACGCGCACTGCACATCGGTCCTCCCGTTGGTATGTCGTAAGACATTACTCACGATATATCGTAAGAAATAGCGCAACTCCCGTCAAGACTTGGCCCGCTCAGTCGCCCAGCAGCGCGTGGATGTGGGTCAGGAGGTCGGCCAGGTCGAATGGCTTGGGGAGGAAGGGGACATCGTCCGGAATGGGGCCGTGCTGGGCGTTCTGCTGGTCGGCGAACCCCGAGATGAGCAGCGCGGGCAGCCCCGGGCAGAGCGCTCGGGCCTGCAGGATGAGGTCGGTGCCGTAGAGCTCCGGCATGACGATGTCGCTGATCAGGAGATCCACCTGTGCGTCGGCGCGCAGCATGTCCAGCGCGGCCTTCGGCCCGGCGGCGGTCAGGACGCGGTAGCCCCGACGCTCGAGCATGCGCGCGGTGGACACGCGCACCATCTCCTCGTCGTCCACCACGAGGATGGTCGGGGTCTGTGGCCTCGCCTCTCGGGTCATGCGCGGCGGTCCGCCACGCCGGGGTCGTCGTGCCCGCCCGGTCGGTGGGTGCTGCGAGTGTATTGAGTTGGGAAACACCGAGAATCTGCCGCCCCTGCGGAAGTCGTCAAGTCTGGCCCCCGACTTGCCTTTCCCACCCCCGATTCCCAGCCCACCCGGCTGCAACGGCTCCCCAGGTTCAGGAGGTTTCATGTCGTCCAAGCGATTGGCAATCTTCACCCTGGCCATGCTCGCCGGGTGCGGCGGCGGCGGGTCCGAGCATGCGGCCGCCGATTCGCTGAGCCGCGATCTGCAACGGCTTCCGGTGGACTCCTCAGCGACCTTCGCCGACACCGCCACGCCGGTGGCTCAGCCAGCCGCGCAACCTGTTGCAGTCAAGCCAAAGCCGCAGCCCAAGCCGAAGCCCAAGCCCGCGCCGAAGCCGGCGCCCGCTCCCGCCCCGGCCCCGGCGCCGAAAGTGGTCGCGAGCGGCACCGTGCTGGCGACCGCGATCGACGCGGAGATCAGCTCGAAGGTGAACAAGGTGGGTGAGCGCGTGACGACGACGGTCAAGTCGGACATCGTGGATTCGACCGGGCGGGTGCTGATCCCGGCCGGCTCCAAGGTGATGCTCACCATCAGCGAGATCCACGAGTCCGAGAACAAGGGCGACAAGACGGGCAAGCTGACCCTCACCCCGACCATGGTCCAGATCGGCGGCGAGAGCTACGCCCTCGCCGGGACCGCCGTGGCGCTCGACCGGTACCTCAAGAGCCGGCCCACCAACGGCGGCGACGTGGCCAAGGTCGGCGCCGGGACCGCGATCGGCGCCGTGGCGGGTCGGGTGATCGGCGGCAATACCAAAGGCGCCGTGATCGGCGGCCTCATTGGCGGCGCCATCGGTACGCAGCGTGCCATCGAGACCCATGACCGCGACGTGATCGTGCCGGCCGGCTCGCGGGTCGAGCTGAAGCTGTCGCAGGAACTCGCGCTCTAAGCGCGGCCTCGTCCGGACGACCCCGCCTTCACCGCTCGGATGGTCACCACGAGCGGGAAGTCGGGGTCGTCGCGTTCCCGCTCCTTTTCGCTGAGCTCCTCGGCGGCCATGCCGGCAAGGAACGCGATCGAGGTGAGGACGTTGCCGTAGGCCCGCACGGTGATCCGATGCTGGCCGAACCGGTCGGCGAAGAGCTCGGTGCACGCGGCTGGGGTAAAGCGCCAGTAGTCCCGGATCGGCTCGAGCTTCCGGATGGCTCGGCTCACCGTGGGCACGGTGGCGAGCAGGACGCCGCCGGGGCGGAGGATGCGGGAGGCGTGGCCCAGCGCCGCCCGGGTGTCGTAGATGAACTGGAGCGTCTGGGTCAGGATGAAGCAGTCGTAGCTGTTGGCCGGCACCGTGTCGGCGGCGGCGAGGTCCGCCACGATGGTGGCCTGAGGATTGGACGGGTCGACGTCGAGCACGTCGGAGGTGGCGACGTCGGCGCCGAAGCGGCGGGTGTACTCGGCGTCCTTGACCTCGAGAACCCGGCCGCGGATGTCTCCCCGGTGGGCATCGAGGAACCGCCCGACGTAGTAGCGGTCCACCGGGGTGCCTCGATCCGAGCCCCAGTGCTGGCTCAGCGGGGTGAGACGGCGCAGGGTGCCGAGCCAGGCCGGGTGGAGCAGGCGGCGGAGGCGCTGCCGGGACAGGAGCGGCATGTAGGCTCCGGGCAAGGGAGATGCGGATCACCGGCGCGGACCGGCCGGCCGAATATCTTGTCCCTATGTCGAGGGCGTTCGTCAACGAAGACGCCGGCGAGGCGCCGGGACACTACCCCCTGCCGGCCCGGGATGACCCCGGGTACCCGCTGGCCGCGGCTCGGGCGCTGCTTCGCGGCGCCGATCAGGGCGACACCCCGGGCGCCGAGGCGGCCACCGGCTACTTCTGGGGTGACCCGGCCCTGGCCCCGGAGGTCGAGCGGATTCTGGTCGAGGCGAGGGACGACGGCAACGAGCGCCTGGAGCAGCTGGCCGAGCGCTTCCTCCGCCGGGTGTCGGCCCGCCGACGCTGATACTCCGTAGGTTATTGACTTCCAAGGGCTCTTGCCCTATGTTCCGCGCGCGTTTGGGACATACCCGACGCGCCGCAGACCCAGCAACCAGAGATTCTTCGAAGGGACCTGGCTCGAGTCAGGCCCCTTTTTTTCTGGCCCGGGGCGGCGAACACCAAGTCGGTAGGTACGGCATCACCGGACTCCGACGAACACAATCCAAGCAGGAGTACGACATGCGTACCACCGGCACCGTGAAATGGTTCAACGACGCCAAGGGCTTCGGCTTCATCACGCCGGAGAACGGGCAGAAGGACTGTTTCGTCCACCACAGCGCCATCGAGGGCAGCGGCTACAAGTCGCTCGCCGAGGGCGATCGGGTGGAGTTCGAGGTCGTGCAGGGCCAGAAGGGCCCCGCGGCGCAGAACGTGAAGAAGCTCGCGTAAGCGCCGACTTCGATACGGTCAACGGCGGGGCCGTCCGGGACACCGGGCGGCCCCGCTCGTCGTTTCAGGCCTCCGCCGATCGCCGGAGCTCGGCCGAGCGGCGATAAGGGAATACGTCGAATACCTCCCCCTCCGCCAGGCGACGCTGGACCCCCTGCCAGAAGCCGACGTCCAGCAGGTCGCTGTGCGCGTCCAGGAAGGCCTCCCGCACCGGCCCCGGGGGCACCAGGAAGGCGCGGAACTCCTCCGGGAAGACGTCGCCCTCGGCCACGTGGAACCACGGCTCGGCCGCAAATTCCTCTTCGATCGTGGTCGGCTCGGGCAGCCTTCGGAAGCGGCACTCGGACAGCAGGGTGAGCTCGTCGTAGTCGTAGCAGATCACCCGGCCGTTCCGGGTCACCCCGAAATTCTTGAGCAACATGTCCCCGGTGAAGATGTCGGCCGCGGCGAGGTCCTTGATGGCGGTGCCGTAGTCGATCACGGCATCCCGCGCCGCGTCCTCATCCGCATCTCGCAGGTAGAGGTTGAGCGGCGTGACCCGTCGCTCGGTGTAGAGCTGCCGTACGATGACCCACTCCCCCTCCACCCGGACGGTGGCCCCGGCCACCCGCAGCAGATACGCCAGCAGGTCGTCGGGGAAGCAGCGCCGGGGGAACTCCAGGTGCTCGTATTCCTGGGCATCGGCCAGGCGCCCCACCCGATCGCGCACGAACACGAAGTGGTAGCGATCCATCACCGCCTGGCGGGTGGTGTTCTTCGGCGCCCCGAAGCTGTCCTTGATGATCTTGAACACCACGTTGAACGCCGGCAGCGTGAAGACCGCCATCACCATCCCTTCATCGCCCTCGGCGAAGGCAAAGCGGGCAGAGGGGTCCTGCAGGTGCTCCATCAAACTTCGATAGAGCACTGTCTTCCCATGCTTGTTGTAGCCGATCGCGGTATAGAGCTCGTCGAGACGCTTGTTTGGCATGATGGACGCTAGGAAGTCGACCAGCGCCCTCGGCTGGTCCGCCTCGACCCGGAAATAGGTCCAGCTGAAGCCGAAAACCACGCTGGCCTCGTTCTGGGTCATCAGCACCGCATCCACGACGATGCCGCGCTCCGCGTGGATCAGCGGCAGCACCAGGGGGAGGATCACGCCGCCGGCCAGGATGCGGCCCACCAGGTAGGCCCCTTTGTTCCGGTAGAACACCGGCCGGAGCATCTCGATGGTGATCGGTCCGGCGAGCCCGGTCTGGGCCAGGCCCCGCCGGATCTGGGCCGCCACCAGCTCCGCGTCACGCTCCGATTGGGCCCAGGGCACCGACCAGTGATAGCTCTCGAGCAGCCGGCGGACCACCGCGCCATCCGGTGCTCCGGGGCCGTAGCGCTCCGTCGGCGCGGGGGCCGCGTCGGTGGGCGCGGGAGCATCGGGGTCGAGGTACTCGATGGCGGCGTCCACCCCCACCGTGCTGAACACCCGCCGGGTGACGGAGTTGAAGAACGTCTGCGCGATCTCGGCGTCGCCCCGGTTGGCCAGCGCGCCGGCGTGATGGCCCTTGATGGCGGCCCACAGGGTGCGCTCCATGAGCGCGTCGTCGAGCAGGTCACGCACGTCGGCCACGGCGTTGTCGAGGTGGATGCGATAGAGCGCCAGCCGCGCGGTGGCATCGACCTGGGCGCCTCGCCAGTCGCGCCGCTCGAACCGCTCGCGGGCGCGGGCGGTGGCCTCCTCGAATCCCTGCCTCCAGCCCTCGTACGCGGCGTGGATCGCGGCCGCGGCCCGGGTCTCGACGGTTCGCTTGTCGCCCGACGGCGACCCGGCCAGATTGAGCGTCGTTTCCAGTCCCCGGTATCTCATCCGGCCAGCCTCGAAGGACGTGTGTCATGCCCAGCGCCACCATGCCCCGCTACCGCGATCTGACCCCTCCTACCGCCGGCGACGCCATCGTCATGCGCGACGGCCGGCTGGAAGTGCCCTCCCGGCCCGTCATTCCCTTCATCGAGGGCGACGGCACCGGCCCCGACATCTGGCGGGCCGCCCAGCACGTCTTCGACGCGGCCGTGGCGCGGGCCTACGGCGGCGGCCGGCGCATCGAGTGGTTCGAGGTGCTGGCGGGCGAGAAGGCCAAGGAGCGGCTCAACAGCTGGCTCCCGGAGGACACCCTCGCGGCGATCGACCATCACCTCGTGGCCATCAAGGGCCCGCTCACGACCCCGGTCGGCGGCGGCTTCCGCTCGCTCAACGTGGCGCTCCGCCAGAAGCTCGATCTCTATGCCTGCGTCCGCCCGGTGCGCTGGTTCGAGGGCGTCCCCTCGCCGGTCAAGGCGCCGCAGGATGTCGACATGGTGATCTTCCGCGAGAACACCGAGGACATCTACGCCGGGATCGAGTATCGGGCCGGGACCGACGAGGTCCGGCGGGTGGTGGATTTCCTCCAGGGCCAGATGGGGGTCCAGACCATCCGCTTCCCGGCGACCAGCGCCATCGGCATCAAGCCTATCTCGGAGGAAGGCTCCAAGCGGCTCATCCGCGCGGCGATCGACTACGCCGTCGCCCGCAAGCTCCCCAGCGTGACCCTGGTGCACAAGGGCAACATCATGAAGTACACCGAGGGAGGCTTCCGCGACTGGGGCTATCAGCTCGCCCGGGAGGAGTACGGCGCGACCGAGATCGACGGCGGCCCCTGGTGCCGGCTTCCCGGCGGGGTGGTGATCAAGGACGTGATCGCCGACGCGTTCCTGCAGCAGATCCTCACCCGACCGAAGGAGTACTCGGTCATCGCGACGATGAACCTGAACGGCGATTACATCTCCGACGCGCTCGCCGCGCAGGTGGGGGGGATCGGGATCGCTCCCGGGGCCAACATCAACTACGTCACCGGCCACGCGGTCTTCGAGGCCACTCACGGCACCGCGCCCCGCTACGCCGGGCAGGACAAGGTGAATCCGGGCTCGGTGATCCTGAGCGGCGAGATGATGTTCCGGCACCTCGGCTGGCCCGAGGCGGCCGATCTGATCGTTTCCTCGCTGGAGAAGACCATCGGCCAGAAGCGGGTGACCTACGACTTCGAGCGGCTGATGACCGGGGCCACGCTGCTCAAGACGTCGGAGTTCGCGAGGGCGATGGCCGACAATATGAGCTCCTGATCAATCCCGGCCCTTGAGCCGCCCCAGCTCCCGGCGATCCTTCTTCGTCGGGCGGCCTTTGTCCGGGACGAAGGCGGCGTGGAGCGACTTGAGCTGCAGTGCCATCGCCTCGCGAGCGGCCAGGCTGGCGGGCGTCTCCTCGTACAGCTCGGCCGCGGCCGAGGCGGGCCCGCGGCGCGCCGAGAGCGCGCGCACCACGACATGGTGCTCGTACGGCCCCTGACGGATCCGGATTTCGTCACCCGGCTGCACCGGTCTGGCCCGCTTGGCCCGATCTCCGTTCACCTGCACCTTCCCCCCGGCGATGGCCTCGGAGGCGAGCCCGCGGGTCTTGTAGAACCGCGCTGCCCAGAGCCACTTGTCCAACCGGACTCGGCCGTCCTCTTCGCGCTCGTCCATCGGTGAATCATACCTCCAAAGTGCAAGACCTGGCGCAGTTGGCCCGCCTCATTTCGGGCCGATTCCGGAACCGTCGCGCTGAGGCGAGGGTTTAGGTCGAGGCGCGGGATTTGCATTGCAAACTCCGCCTCCACCGCAACTTCGGACCCTCGCATGCTCCTGTCGCAGCTCTCGCTCCTGCTGGCTCTTACTACGTCCGCGCCCCAGGCCTACGCCGTGGCGAGCGCGACCGAGCCTGTCGCGCCGGCCGCCACCGTCTCGACGTCCACCGACTCGGTGCTGGACTCGGTCCGCGACGCGTTGCTCCGGGGACGCCCGTGGCAGGCCAGTCTGCTGGTGGCGCCGGTGCTGAGCGACACCCAGCAGCGCTCGCCGGTCGTGGTGTACCTGGCGGCGACCGCGGCGAGCCGCTGGGGCGGGTGGGGCGAAGTTGGCCGGCTGCTCGAGGGTGAGAGCTGGGTCGACTCGCTGTTCGGCGGCCGGGCGCGGGTGATGCTCGCGCGGGCGGCGCTCGAGCGCGGTGCGGACAGCGCCGCGCTGGCCCACGCGCTGACCGCGCGCCGCGGCGCCGATGCCGAATCGGAGGGTGAGCGCCTGCTGCTCCTGGCCGCGGCGCTGGAGCGGCTCGATGCCCGGGACAGTGCCGCGGCCACCTGGGAGCAGGCGGCGGAGCGGCTTCCGCTGGTCGCCGACTGGCTCCTGGTGCGCGCCGCGGCGGTGAACGACGACAGCACCGCTCGCGCCCGGCTGTACGCACTGATCGGGTCGCGATCCGCCCGCGAGCGCGTCCGCTGGAGCGAGGCCGCGGCGCACGAGCGGACCGGTGACCTGGAGGGCGCCGCGGACCGCTACGCCCGACTGGGCGCGCGGCTCACGGCGCTACGGCTCCGAATCCGTGCCAGCGCCGACAGCGCGCCGCGCGCCGCGGTGCGGCGCGATCTGTTCGCCGTGCTCGAGGCCGGGGGCTCGCCCGCCGCGGTGCGCGACGCGATCGGCCTGCTGGACAGTCTCTTCACGCCGCTCCAGCCGGCCGAAGAGCTGAGCGTCGGGCTCGCCGCCGAGGAGGCCGGGCTGGCGCAGCGCGCCACGGAGGGACTCGCCAAGGCCTTCGCCGCGGGACTCGGTGCCAGTGGCGAGCGGTATGCCTACGCCAATGCGCTGGCCCGCCTGGGCCGCCACGGCGATGCGGCGTTCCAATACAACCTGGTCCGTTCGCCCCGCTCACTCGCCGCCCACGCGGCCTACCTTCGTGCCCGCGAGCTGGTGCGCGACGGCCAATTGGTGGAGGGCCGCTCCGCGCTGCTCGCCATCACCCGCACGCTCGCGAGCGACAGCAATGCCGCCTCGTCGGCGCTTTACCTGCTGGGCGACCTCGCCTCCGACGACGGAGCCGACCGGCTGGCCCGGACCTACTACCGGCGCGCCGCGCTCCGCTATCCCGGCAGCCGCTTCGCCGCGCCCGCGCGGTTCCGCGCCGCCATGATCGAGCTCCTCACCGGCGACCCGGGTCAGGCCGGCCGGGAGTTCGACGAGCTGGCCCGCCGCTTCCCCCGGAGCGACGAGGCTCCGGCCTCGGTGTACTGGGCCGGCCGCGCCTGGGCCACGGCGAGCGACAGCGTCGCCGCCCGGAAGCGGTGGGAGCAGGCTGCCGCGGCCGATCCGGTGTCGTACTATGCCAGCCTGGCCTCGCGCCGCCTCGGCCGTACCGCCTGGGTGCCGAGCCCGGCGAGCGACTCGTTCGTGGCCGTGCCCGATGTGGATAGCGCCGTCGCCCGCGCTCAGCTGCTCGAGCGGCTGGGACTCTCCGCGGAATCGCGCTGGGAGTGGGATCGGCTGGCGCGCAGCCGCGACGAGAACCCCGAGCGGCTGCTTGCCATCGCCAACGCGCTCCGGGCCGGAGGCCATGCGTCGCAGGCGATCCAGCTCGCGCGCAAGGCGCTGGCCCGGGGTGCCGCGCCCGATGCCCGGACTTACCGACTCATTTATCCGGTGGTGCACGAGGAAGCACTCCTGGCGGAAGCGGCAGAGCAGCGGATCGATCCCAGCTTCGTGGCCGCGCTCATCCGGCAGGAATCGATGTTCAACCCCGCCGCCACCTCGGCGGTGGGCGCGCGGGGGCTGATGCAGGTCATGCCCGAGCTGGCGGGGCGTCTGGCGGGCACGCTTGGCTATCCCGTGTGGGATCCGGTGCTGCTCTATCAGCCGGACGTGAGCCTCCAGCTCGGCTCGTATCATCTGCAGGAGCTGGTGAGCCGGTACGACCGCGGGGTCGAGGTCCTGGCGGCCTACAACGCGGGTGCCAGCCGGGTCGAGCGCTGGGTGCGCCGAGGCGGGGTCGACGATCCCGAGGTGTTCGCCGAGCGGATTCCCTTCGTCGAAACCCGGGGCTATGTGCGCGTGATCCAGCGCAACCAGGAGCTCTACCGTGCGCTGTACCACTGGCCCGACGGGCGCACCTGACCCCTGGGTCCTGGATCACATCTCGGGCCTCGGCCACTCCCCATACTCTCCTGACGCTCCCCGACGCCCAGCGGCTTCGGGGGCTGTCCTGCGCGGAGGGAGTGTATGGAGAGCAAAGCGAAAATCCTGGGCCATCCGATTCATCCCATCCTCATCGTTTTTCCTCTCGGGCTGCTCGCGACGGCGGTGATCTTCGACATCGTGGGGCTGGTGACCGCGGTGCCGAAATGGGCGGAGTTCGCGACCTATCTCACGGCCGCGGGAGTCGTGGGCGGGCTGCTGGCCGCGGTGCCGGGTACGATCGACTGGCTGGCGATTCCGAAAGGGACCCGGGCCAAGCGGGTCGGCCTGATTCACGGGGTGGGCAACGTGATCGTCGTCGCCCTGTTCCTGGTGGACTGGCTGCTCCGGCGCGAGACGCCGGCCGCACCGCCCACCGGCTCGGTGGCGGCGGGGCTCATCGGACTGGGGCTCGCGCTGGTGACGGGCTGGCTCGGCGGTGAGCTGGTCGACCGTCTCGGTGTCGGGGTGGACGATGGCGCGAACCTGAACGCACCCAGCTCGCTGTCCGGGCGCTCGGCGCGGGCCATGAGCTGGAGCGGCCCCGAGCGGCGCCACTTCGGCCAGCCGGCCTACGCCGGAGCGGAGCGGCGGGGGCGCGGTGCCTGAGAGGAAAAGCTCATGGCGAATCCGCCTCTCTCCGTCCGGCTCCTGGCCGGTGCCGCAGCCGGTCTCGCCGGAACCTTCGTGCTCCAGGGCCTCCTGGCCGGAAGCGGGCGCTGGGCCCCGGCGACTCTTCCACCGATTCGCCGTGATCCGGCGGAGTTCATGGTGGAGCAGGCTGAAGCCGCCCTCCCGGAGGCTCGCCTTCCCGCGCTGCCGCCCGCGGGAAGGGCGGCAGCGGAGAAGGGACTGCATCTAGGCTACGGGACCACGTTCGGGGTGCTGTACGGGCTGGCCGCCGGCGCCGGCAACCCGATCCTCGCGGGCGCGGTGCTGGGCCTCGCCACCTGGGCCACCGGGTATCTCGGATGGCTTCCGGCCACCGGCCTGATGCCGCCGGTGACCCGCCAGGAGCCCGCCCGGGTCGCCGGGCCGATCGCGACGCACGTCGGGTACGGCATCGCGACCGCCACGGCTTACCGGTGGCTCAGCCGGCGTCTGGGTCGCTGAATCGGCTGCCGGCTCCGAGCCGGCCGTTCGACGCCGCCTTGGCGCTGCGGCGGATCCGGAGGGCGGTGCGGCCGCTGCCCAAGGCCGCCATGTTCGCCCTCGCCGAGGAAGGCCACCGCTCGCTCTACCGCCAGGTGGTAGCCTGTATCCTCTCGGTCCGCACCTTCGACGAAGTCAGCCTGGTGGCCGCGCGGCGGCTCTTCGAAGCCGCCCCCGAGCCGGCCGACCTCGCTCGTCTTACTCCCCGCGCCATCGACCGCGTGATCGGGTCGGTCACCTTCCATCGCACCAAGGCCGAATCCATCCGTGAGATCGCGCGGGCCGCCGCCGCCCGCCCCGGCGGCGAGCTGCCGTGCGATACCGAGGCCCTGCTGGCGTTGCCCGGCGTGGGCCCCAAGTGCGCCCACCTGGCGCTCGGCATCGCCTGCGGCGAGCGACGGATCAGCGTGGACATTCACGTGCACCGGGTGACCAACCGCTGGGGCTACGTACGCGCGCCGACGCCCGAGCGCACGATGGTCGAGCTCGAGGCCCGGCTGCCCCGACGCTACTGGATCGAGATCAACGGTCTGCTGGTGCCGTTCGGAAAGCACATCTGTACCGGACGGCTGCCGCGCTGCTCCAGCTGCCCCGTGCTCGACATGTGCCGGCGGGTGGGCGTCACGAGCCACCGCTGAGGCTGCGGCCCCCCGTGACCGTGGTCACCGCCGGGCACGTACGTCGCGGGCATAGTCGCGATCCGCCGCGCGTCGTGCCCGGGCGGAGGAGTAGAAATGGTCGCCATACACCTCGGGGTCCGGTCGTGCTGGAGCAGGTGATCGGCGCGGGCCTCATCGTCCTGGCCTTGGGGGATATGTTCGCCACCACCCTCTACGCCAGGATCGTCATGGGTCCGGCGAGCGAGCTGCTGTCTCGCGCCATCTGGTGGACATTCCATCGCGTAGCGGGCCTGGCTCCCCATGCCTTGCGGGACCTGATCTTCAGCTTCTGCGGCCCGATCGTCATCTCCGCCCTGGTTCTCGCCTGGGCGGTGCTCCTGACCGTCGGCAGCGCCCTGATGATCCACCCGGCCCTGGGCACCGGCGTCGTGGCCAGCCACGGTCCGACGCCCGCGGATTTCGTGACCGCCATGTATGCCGGGGGCGGCAGTATCGCCGTGGTGAAGGCGAGCGACTTCGCGCCCACGACTGACGCGTTCCGTATCCTCTTCCTGATCAACTCCCTGCTGGGCCTGTCGCTCATCTCGCTGGCGCTGACGTATCTCGTGCAGGTGTACAGCGCGCTTCAGCGACGCAATACCATCGCCCGCCGGATCGATGCGTTGACCGGCCACACCGGGGACGCCGCCGAGCTCGTGGCGGGCCTGGGGCCGCAGGGGCACTTCGGCACCGGATATACCAGTCTGTCCTCGACCGCCGACGGGCTCGGCGCCATTACCGAGGCGCATCACTTCTACCCCGCGATGTTCTACTTCCGCTTCCGCGAGGAGGTCTATTCCGTCTCCCGGTTTTCCCAGGTGTCGCTCGATGGCGTGTCGCTGATCAAGAGCGGTCTGCGGGATGCCGACTTCGTCTGGTTCAAGGAGTCCGCTGCCGTGGCGCAGCTGTGGGCAGCGGCATTGGTGCTGCTCCGGACGCTCACCGACCACTATCTGCCCGGCAAAGCGGGGGATTCCGCGGCCCCGCCGGATGCGGCGACGGCGGCCCGATGGCGCCGGCGATACGCGCAGGCTCTGGGTCGCCTCAGGGAGGCAGGTATCCACACCATCGAGGACGAACAGGCCGGCGCGGAGAACTACGTCGCGCTCCGGACCGAATGGGACCGCTATATCCGGATCCTGAGTCCCGCCCTGAACTTCCGCTCGATCGAGGTCGATCCGGCCACCTCGGACCCCGACGCCGTCGAACAGCGGCCTGATTTCCGCAGCCGACTCCATTCGGCCGGCTGATTCGGGAGCGATGTGACTGGGAACCCCGCGCCGAGCGGCCCTTCAGCGCTGATTAGGGGCCGGTGAAGCCATTGTTCCGACCCGCCCGGGTATCCGACCCGTCGTTCCTTTTGAGCCCGAGTCCGAAGGTGCCTATGACCGATTTGCCCAGCCTGAGCAAGAAGCTCGACGAGCTCTACGACCTGATCGAGGGCATCGAGATCGCCATGTTCACCACCCGCCGTCCGGACGGGCATCTGGTTTCCCGTCCCATGGCCACCCAGACCCAGGCGGAAGGTAGCGACCTCTGGTTCGTCACCGACATCGAGTCGCACAAGCTGGACGAGCTGGAGTTCGATCCGCACGTGAACCTGGCGTACTACCGCGACCGGACGCGTGAATGGGTCTCGGTGAGCGGCACGGCGACCGTTTCCCGCGATCGCCGGGCCATCCACGAGCTGTACCGCCCCGACTGGAAGGCCTGGTTCGGCGACGAGGGTGGAGAACGGAACGGCGGACCGGATGACCCTCGCCTCGCCCTCATTCTGGTGGACGTCGAGTCGGTGACGTACCTGAAGGTGGACAAGCCCCAACCGGTGGTGCTGTTCGAGGTGCTGAAGGGCATGGTGACGGGGAGCCGACCGGACGTCGGTGAGGAGCGGCGGCTCTCCGGCAGCGAGGTCAGGAGCGGAGGTCGTGGCCAGGGCAGTGGGACGCCGTCATAAGGTTCGCTGGAGGGCTCAGAACCGGCGCTCCCGGCTCGCGTAGCCGATCGCCTGATTGAGCCAGCGCACCAGCGGCACCAGTGCGGCGAAGTCCCGCGCCAGCAGGCGAGGGAGGCGCGGGCTCAGCACCTCCCGCTCCGTCAGGTCCCGGGACGCGGTGAACGACTGGTAGCGCAGCCACTCCGCGGCCGGGTGTGCCTCCGCGTAGCCGCGCGGCATCCGCGTCAGCACGGCTTCCGGGGTGAGCTCGCGGAACCGGCGGCGGAACGCTGGCGCGCGGACCAGTCGGTCCAGTGCCTCCGGATCCGCGTCGATCGCCTCCCGCACCCGATCGAGCGACGGTCGAGCCGGCATCCAGAGACCCCCCGCCACGAAGCATTCGCCATCGGCCAGCTGGAAATACAAGCCGGCCGCGGCTCCATCGGCGTCGCGCCCGGCTCCCCGGCCCGCGTCCATGTGGTAGAACTGGCAGGCCGCGTTAGTCTTGTAGGGGGACTTGTCGCGGGAGAAGCGGACGTCCCGATGGATCCGGAAGATGGAGCGGCGCGGGTCGCCCGTCAGCTCCGGCGCGATCCGGGCGAGGTGGACGTCCATTTCCTCCACCAGCGCCCGCATCGGATCCCGCACGGTGGTCTCGTAGACCGCCCGGTTCCGCTCGAACCACTCCTTCCGGTTGTTCCGCCGGAGCCGGCGAAGAAAGCCGAGGGCCTCAGAGGAGAAGCCTGGAAAACCCCGACCCTCCGACCGTCCGACCGTCCGACCCTGCGTCCGCCCCATCAACGCCTCTTTCCCTGCTCGAGTCAGTCGCTTGATCGCCAGCTCCCGCCTGAGCGCCGCGCCGCGGTCCCGGGCCGGCTCCAGATGCACCAGCCGCACCGGCCGCCGGCTCCGGGTGTAGGCGGCGCCCCGGCCCCGGTTGTGGGCCCGTTCCCGCCGGGCGGGATCGGTGGTGACGCCGGTGTAGAGGGAGCCGTCGGCGCAGCGGGCGAGATAGACGAACCAGGCCATACGGATTGTAATGATACGTCCGGGTTTCTATCTTCGGCGGGTCCCCTCCACACCAGGCAGCACCCGAGGCACGATGCCATCCGATCAACGGACAGGCAGGAGCTCGCTTCCGGACCAGCGGACCCTGCTCTCCTGGCTCTTCGTCGGCCGCCTGATCCTGGCGGTCGGCGTGCTCATGGGTGCGGGTCTGGTGTGGACCGAGCGTCCCCAGGAATCGTTCCTGGTGAGCGTCTCGGTGGTCATCGCCCTGACCTTCACCGCCTATGGCGCGTGGGTGGTCCACCTGCAGCGCCGGGAAGCCGGCAACGTCTTCCTGCTGGTCCAGGCGATCGTGGACCTGGGCGTGGTCACCACGGTCGTCCACTTCGCGGGGCAGCCGCAGTCGGCGTTCCCCTCGCTGTACGTGCTGGTGGTGGCGGCCTACGCGCTGCTCATGCCCCCCGCCTGGGGTGCGCTCACCGCGATGCTGGCCTCGGCCGCGTTTCTGGGCGACGCGCTGCTCAGCCGGTCGGTGGTGCTGGACTCGCCGTTCTGGGCCCAGATGCTGGTCTTCAACCTGGTCTTCGCCATCGTGGCGGTGCTGGGGCACCGCCTGCGCGAGGCGGGCATGGAGCAGGCGACGCTGGCCACCGAGCTCAAGCGGGTCCGGCTGGAGGCGGACGACATCCTGCGGAACATCCGGTCGGGCGTGCTCACGGTGGACGGCCTGGGCCGGCTCGCGTTCATCAATCCGACGGCGCGGCGGCTGCTGGATCTCGAGGGCGAGGACCTGGTCGGGCACCCGATCCTGGATCAGCTCAAGAGCCGCTCCTCGGAGCTCTGGGCGGCGGTGGTGTCGGGCATCCGGAACGGGCGGAAGATCAGCCGGGGCGAGGGGATGGTGATGCATCAGAAGGGCGGGCGGATGTTCCCCATCGGCCTCAGCACCACCACGTTCCGGCAGGAGACCCAGGAGGCCCCCTCGGTCACCGCCATCTTCACCGATATCTCGGACCTGAAGGAAGTGCAGGAGCTGCAGGCCCGGGCCGAGCGACTGGAGTCGGTGGCGGCGCTCAGCGCGTCGCTGGCGCACGAGATCCGGAACCCGCTCGCGTCGATCCGGAGCTCGGTGGAGCAGCTGGCCCGGAGCCGCCACGCCGACGAGGACGAGCGCTTCCTGGCCGGTCTCATCGTCCGCGAGAGCGACCGGCTGAGCCGGCTGCTGAGCGAGTTTCTCGACTTCGCCCGGGTGCGGGCCACCCGGTTCGAGCCGCTCGATCTCCACGCGGTGGTGACGGCGGTGGTGCGGCTGATCAAGGCCCATCCCGAGTGCCGGGCGGATGCGTCGATCGCCATCGATGGGGGCCGCACCATGGTGGATGGCGACGAGGACCTGCTGCACCGGGTGGTCGCCAACCTGGTGCTCAACGCGGTGCAGGTGGCGACCGGTCCCGCGCGGGTCACGGTGAGCGTCGCCGCGGTGACCGCGACGGAGATCCCCCACGGCACCAACATGGAGCATGCCGTGCGGCTCCAGGTCCGCGACAGCGGGCCCGGGATCCCGGAGGACATCCGCGAGCGCCTGTTCGAGCCCTTCGTCTCGGGCCGCTCGGGCGGAAGCGGACTCGGCCTGGCCATCGTGCAGCGCGCGGTGCAGGCCCATCACGGTCTGGTTCTGGTGGACTCCACCCCCGGCGCCGGCACCACATTCACTATCTTTCTGCCGGCCAAGATGATCGCGGAGGACGCTGCATGAGCCAGAAGCCCTCGGTCCTGGTGGTGGACGACGAGTCCGGGATCCTCGATACCCTGCGAATCCTGCTGCGCAACGAGGGATTCGAGGTCACCACCGCGCAGGGAGGGAAGGCGGGACTGGAGCAGATCCGCTCCGGCGCCCACGACATCATCCTCTCCGACGTGCGGATGCCCCAGGTGTCGGGCCTCGACATCCTGAACTCGGCGCGGGAGCAGGACCCGATGACGCCGGTCATCCTGATGACCGCCCAGGCCTCGCTGCAGAGCGCCATCGGGGCGGTCAACCAGGGGGCCTTCTACTACATCCAGAAGCCGTTCAGCAACGACGAGCTGGTCGCCATCCTCCGCCGGGCCTGCGAGTTCCGCGCGGTGCGGGTGGAAAACAAGCAGCTCAAGCAGGAGATCCGCCGGCGGGACCGGACCGCGGTCACCCGGCCCATCGGCAAGAGCAAGCGCTTCCTCGAGGTGCTCAAGCTGGCCGAGCACGTGTCGCCCACCGAGAGCACCGTGCTGATCCAGGGCGAGAGCGGCACCGGCAAGGAGGTCATCGCCCGCTACATCCACAATCTGTCCAACCGGGCCGACGGGCCATTCCTCAGCATCAACTGCGGGGCGCTGCCGGAGAACCTGCTGGAGAGCGAGCTGTTCGGGCATGTGAAGGGGTCGTTCACCGGCGCCGTGCGCGACAAGCAGGGGCTCTTCGCCGCGGCGCGCGGCGGGAGCTTCTTCCTCGACGAGGTGGGCGAGATGCCTCCCTCGCTCCAGGTGAAGCTCCTCCGGGTGCTGCAGGAGCGCGAGGCCATCCCGGTGGGCGCCACCGAGCCGATCCCGGTGGACGTGCGGATCATCGCGGCCACCAATCGGGACCTGGAGGAGGAGATCCGCCGGGGCAACTTCCGGAGCGACCTCTTCTACCGGCTCAACGTCATCGCCATCAACCTCCCGCCGCTGCGCGAACGGCGGGACGACCTGCTGCTGCTGATCGAGTCTTTCCTCCAGTCGCTGGCCACGGAGACGGGGGCCGAGGCCAAGGCGCTGAGCTCGGAGGCGCTCGACGCCGTCATGGTCTACGAGTGGCCCGGCAACGTGCGCGAGCTGGAGAACGCGCTGGAGCACGCGGTGGTGCTGAGCCGGGGCAACGTCATCGACGCGGGCTCGCTGCCGGAGCGGATCACCAAGCGGCGCAAGGAGCCGCTGGTGGCGGAGCGGTCCTACCGCAACCCGACCCTCGAAGTCATCGAGCGGGCCTACATCATGTGGGTGCTCCAGGCGGAGGGCGGCAACAAGACCCGCGCCGCGGAAGTGCTCGGCATCGATCCCTCGACCCTCTACCGCAAGCTCAGCCGCTACGAAGAACAGGTGGAAGTGAAGGCGTGAGCGGAGGGCCGCTCCTCTCCAGGGCCCGCGCCCGCGGGCTCGCGGCGCTGGGAGCGGGTCTGGCCCTGGTGCTGGTCGTCTATACCGCCAGAGTCCAGTCGATGCCCGAGTTCCATGCCTACGACGGCTGGTGGATGCTGCTCGGCGCGGCGGTGGCCGTGGCCGTGGTCGCGCCGCTGGTCTGGCGCTGGCCTCGGCAGCGCTCGCTCCCGGTCATGGTGCTGGCGGCCGTGCTGGGGAGCTGGCTCCCCTTCGTCTGGCTGGCTCATCAGGGACACGTGCCGCTGTGGCCGCGGCTCAAGGGTGCCTGGTGGCTCATGGGCGCCGATGTGATCGGCGCCGCCATTCCGGTGGGCGTGGCGTGCCTCTGGTTCGCGCTCAGAGAGCCGGACCGACCGTCGTGAGACGGCTGTGGCCGGCGGCGCTGATCGCCATCGCCGCCGCCGCCGTGTACGCCCGGACCGCCGGCTTCGCCTTCGTCTACGACGACGTCTCCGTCATCCTCAACAACACGCTGGTGCATTCCCCGGCCCACTGGGCCGAGATCCTGACCTCTCCCTGGCAACCCCACGGCCTCTATCGCCCCTTCACCAGCCTCACCTTCGCCGTGAGCTGGGCGCTCGGCGGGGGCGCGCCCGCCGGGTTTCATGTGGTGAACCTGCTGCTGCACGCCGCGGCGAGCGCGCTGGTGTTCCTGCTGGCCGCGCGCTGGCTGCCCCGCATGGGGGCGTTCGTGGCGGGCTTGCTCTTCGCGGTGCATCCGGTGCACGTCGAAGCCGTGGCCAACAGCGTCGGGCGCGCGGAGCTCCTGGCCACCGCTCTCACCCTTGGGTCGGCTCTGCTGTTCCTCCGGCACGGAGACCTGGTCCTGGCCACGGGCCGGTGGCACTGGGGCCTCGCGCTCGGCACGCTGGGCATGGTGCTGCTGGCGCTCGCGTCCAAGGAGTCCGCCTTCGCGGCTCCCGCGCTCCTGCTCTTGCTCGACTGGCTCCGCGAGCGGAAGGCCGGCCGAGCGTACCAGCCTGGTCTCGATCCGCAGAAGGTGCTCTGGCTCGCGGTCGTCGCGGTCACCGCGGCGTGGCTGGTCCTGCGCGCGCGCGTCCTGGGCGACATCGCCGGCGATCAGCCGGCACCAGGTCTGGCGGGGACCTCGCTCCCCGAGCGAGTGATCATCATGCTGCCGGTGGTGACCGAGTACCTGCGGCTGCTGCTGCTCCCCCTGCGGCTCTCGGCCGACTATTCGCCCGACTTTCTTCCGGTCACCACGACCTTCGGCGCGCACGCGGCACTCGGGCTCCTCCTCCTGGCGGTGTGTGTCGGGCTGGCGGTGTCCGCTCGGACGAAGGCGCCACTCGTGACCGTGGGCATCGTCTGGGTCGGGGCCAGTCTGCTGATCGTAGCGAACCTGGTCGAGCCCACGGGCATCCTCCTCGCCGAGCGGACCCTGTATCTCCCCTCGGTCGGTCTGTGCCTGGTCCTCGGCTGGCTGTGGTGCGAGGCCTGGCCGCGTGCGCCGGTGGCTGCCGGCGCCGTCCTGTCCGTCATGACCCTCGCCGGCGCCACCCGCACCCTGGCCAGGGAGGGCGTGTGGCAGAACAACACCCTCTTCTTCCATCAGCTGGTCCGGGATGCGCCGGGGTCGTACCGGGCGGATTGGGTCGGCGGGGAGCTCGCCTACCTGGCGGGCGATTCGGCCCTGGGAGACCGGCGGATGCTCGAGGGGCTCCGGATATACGACGGCAACGGGGCGATGTGGAGGGACTTCGCCAATGCGATGGAGCGGCGGCGCCGGTGGCGGCAGGCGGCCGACGACCACTGGGCCGCCTTCCTGGCCGATCCGAGGCTGACCCAGGAGGCGTCGCGCGCGGTGACGATGGGTGTCGTGGGCGGAGCGCTCGACAGCGCCGGCGTCCGCCTGGCCCAAGCCGAGCGGACCCTCCCGCCCTCGGCCGATCTCACCCTGGCCGCTTCGCACCTCGCGCTGGCGAGGGGGGACGCCGAGCGGGCGACGGCCCTTCGGCGGGGGGTGGCCCGCGCCCAGCCCGATAGCCTCCGCTTCTGGGTCCTCACCGCCGAGGCGGCGACCCGCGCCGGCGAGTGCGACGCGCTGAGCGAGTCGATCGGGCGGCTGGAGCGGCTGCAGCCCACCCTTCCCGTCATCACTCCACTTCGCCAGCGGCTGGCTGCCATGGGCTGTCCGGCGCGCTAAGGCGGCACCCGCACCCTTCCGCCCCGCTGCGCGACAATCCGATGCCCTGACACACGCTCGCCCATCCTACCGTGCAACCGTTCGCGGCGCACCGGGTAGCGCCGGCCGCCCAGGTCGATCGCTCTTGCAAAATCCTGTTCCGGTGCGCTCCGGCACTGCGGCGCAAAGACTGTCTGCGTCACTTTAACCGCTTGCAAATCTAGCGGTTACCGGGCACCCCCGGGGGGCGGCATACCGATTGCCTTACCCGGGGCCAGCCCGACCCCACTGTCGATGGCTCGGCCACACGCCGCTCACTCACTCGGAGGAAGTATGCAGAATCGCAAGGGCTTTACGCTGATCGAGCTGTTGATCGTGGTCGTCATCATCGGCATCCTGGCCGCGATCGCGATTCCGAAGTTCGCGAACACGAAGGAGAAGGCGGTGGTCGCGTCGATGAAGTCCGACCTGCGTAACCTGGTGACCGCCCAGGAGGCGTTCTTCTCGGATAACCAGGACTACGCCGGCGGCGGCCCGTACATCGGCGACGGTACCTCGTACACGCAGGCCAACGGTCTGGGCGGCGCCGGCACCCTGGCGTTCACCCCGAGCAAGGACAACACCGTCACCGTGACCTACGTGGACGCGGCCGGCTGGTCTGCCACTGCGACCAACCCGGCGGTGCCTGCGACGAGCGTGCCGAACACCTGCGGTGTGTACGTCGGCCCGGCCGGTAACTCGCCGAACGCGGTCGTGATCGCCGAGGGCGCGCCGGCCTGCTGGTAAGCCCAACGCAGTAAGGGTCTGCAAGAAGGGCGGTGCCCGCATGGTCGCCGCCCTTTTTGCCGACCAGCTCTCAACCCGCCTCACGGCGGTAGACACAGGAAACGCCCGGAGTCGCGCCATGAGCAAGACCAAAGGCTTCACCCTGATCGAGCTGCTGATCGTGGTCGTGATCATCGGGATTCTCGCGGCCATCGCGATTCCGAAGTTCGCCAACACGAAGGGCAAGGCGGTGGTCACCGCCATGCGGTCGGACCTGCGCAACATCGCCACGGTGCAGGAGAACTACTGGGTGCAGAACCGGACCTACTACGGCGGTCCGATCCCGGATCCCACGTTCCCGTTCATTCCGAGCCAGGACGTGACGATCACGGTGGTGAGCGCCACCGCAGCCGGCTGGTCGGCGCAGGCCACCGCGCCGGTCAAGACGCCGCAGACCTGCGTGATCTTCTACGGCAATGCGCCCCCGATCCCGCCGGCCACGGCCGACGCCGCGGTGGCGTGCAACTGAGGAGATGCGGTCTCGGCGGTCGCTCCGCACCGAGCTCCTGGTCAACCTGGGATTCGTCACTTCGGCGGCGGTCATCCTGGTCGGCCTCAATACGGTGCTACTACTGGGCGGCGATCTCACCGAGACATGGCGCCCGCTGGTCGCCCTGTGGCTCGGCAGCACCGCGGTCTTCGTGCTCTTCGGCGGGTATCTGGTGCATCGGGTGGTGCTCGCGCCGCTCACCCGGCTCGCGGATGAAGCCGATACCCTCGGCCGAGGCGAGATCCCGGCCCGGCCGGCGCCGCACGAGACGCGCGAGCTGGGTCACCTGGCAGACCGTTACCGCGCCATGGCCGAAGAGTTGCTCGAAGCGCAGAGCCAGACGGTACGGGTCGAGAAGCTGGCCGGGATCGGACGGCTGGCGGCGGGGGTGGCCCATGAGATCCGCAATCCGCTAGGTGCCATCGGCACTTACACCGAGGTGCTGCGGCGCCGGGGCAGCGATCCGCAGGTGATCGGCGAGATGCACACCGCCATCGCGCGGGTCGACCGGATCGTGCAAGGACTGCTGGATTATGCGCGTCCCGGTGCGCGAATGCGGGACGACGAAGCCGAAGCGGCGGGGCTGACCGACCTCAACCATGCGGTCCGGACGGCGCTCGACTTCCTGACCGCGCAGGGGCTGCTCAAGGACCACCGGCTGGTGGTGGACCTGGACGAGTCCCTGGAGCTGGTGCGGGGCGAGCGGCACCCGCTGGAGCAGATGGTGCTCAACCTGGTGGTGAACGCCGCGCAGGCGTCCCCCGGCGGCACGATCGCGGTGGGAACTTCGGCCCGGCGTTTGCCGGAGCGGCACGCACTCGGTACACGCAACGGGCCGGCGCCGGACGCGCGGAAGGACTGGCTCCCGAGGCCGCGGCGGCTCGATCTAGCGCCGGGTACCGCAGGTGGATTGCTGGTTGTGGCGGACGACGGGCCCGGTGTGCTCGAGGCCGACAGGGAGCGGGTGTTCGATCCGTTCTTCACCACGAAGGAGCCGGGGGCCGGCACGGGCCTCGGGCTCGCCATCGTGGCCCGAACGGTGCACGAGTCCGGAGGTGTGGTGTGGGTGGATCGCGCTCGGGAAGGCGGCGCGGTCTTCAAAGTCTTCCTGCCTCTCGCGGGTACGACCGATGCGCTTGCTGATCGTTGACGACGACGCCGGGCTTCGCCAGTCGCTCACGCTGCTGCTCGAGGAAGCCGGCTACCAGGTGGCGGCCGAGCCCGACCCCGAGCAGGCGCTTCGCCGAGCCGGGTCGGAGGCGTTCGACCTGATCCTCTGCGACGTCCGCATGCCCAAGATGGACGGCCTCACCTTCCTTCGCCGCTACCGGGGCGACGGCGGCTCGGCCCTCCTGATCATGATGAGCGCCTACGGCACCGAAGACAGCGCGCTCGCCGCCATGCGGGAAGGCGCGTACGACTACCTCCACAAGCCGTTCCGCCCCGACGAAGTCACCATGACCCTGCGCAAGGCGGAGGAGCGGGAGAAGCTGCGCCAGGAGGTCGAGGCGCTGCGCTCCACCCTCGGCGCCGGCATGGTGCAGGACCTCGTCGTGTGCGAGAGCCAGGCGATGCGCGACCTGCTCGACGTCGCCAGCCGGGTGGCCCGGCACAACACCACCGTGCTCATCACCGGCGAGAGCGGCACCGGCAAGGAGGTGCTGGCTCGCGCGGTGCACCGGATGAGTCCCCGCGCGGAGCGGAGCTTCACCGCCATCAACTGCGCCGCCATTCCCGACCAGCTGCTCGAGAGCGAGCTGTTCGGCCACGTGAAGGGCTCGTTCACCGGCGCTACCGCCGACCGGCCCGGCCTGTTCGAGATGGCCCACGAGGGCACGCTGCTGCTGGACGAGATCGGCGACCTGCCGCTCGAGCTGCAGGCCAAGCTGCTCCGGGTGCTGGAGGAGGGGGAGGTGCGCCGGATCGGCGCCCGGGAGTCGCGCAAGGTGGACGTGCGGGTCATCGCCGCTACCGCCAAGCCGCTGGATCAGGCGGTGGAGCGCGGTGAGTTCCGGGCCGACCTTTTCTACCGGCTCAACGTGGTGCATCTCCACATTGCGCCGCTGCGCGAGCGGCCGGAAGACATTCCCGCGCTCCTGGCCCACTTCGCCGGGCAGGCGGCGCAGCGGCTGGGGCATCCGGTGAGCGTCACCCCGTCGGCACTGGCCGCGCTGAGCCATCACAGCTGGCCGGGCAACGTGCGCGAGCTCCGAAACGCGGTCGAGCGGGCCGCGGTGCTGGGCGGCACCGGGCCGCTGGAGCCGCGCGACTTCGCCATGACCGGTGGCTCCGCCAACGGCAACGGCACGCCGGCAGCGCTCGACCTCAAGAGCCAGGTCGAGGCCGTGGAGCGTCAGGCGATTCTCCGCGCGCTCGATGCCTCGGGCGGCAACCGGCGCCAGGCGGCGAGCCTGCTGGGCATCAGCCTGCGCACGCTGTTCTACAAGATGCGCCGGCTCCCCGTCCGCACGGCGGCGTAGCGCAAGCGTTGGCGCCGGGGTGCAAGGCGGTGCGTGCATCCGGCGCCGGGTCCAACCCGTAACTCTCTGATCTGCCAGCACATCGCGTGTGGTATGCGTCCTGCCTTAGTGAAGGGCAGGTCGTTCGTGTCGCCATCGAGGAGACTGCCCGTGCGCAACCGAGCCGGATTCACCCTGATCGAGATCGCCACGGCACTGGTGATCATCTCGCTGCTGGTGCTGATCGGGATCCCGAAGTTCAACGATGCGATGGCCAAGCAGAACGTACGCGGAGCCCGGACTATGGTGGTGAACATGGTCGCCAAGGCGCGGTCGGCGGCCCAGCAGAGCAACCGGCGCACTCGTCTGGTTACCGACGGTAACCGGGCTTGGATCGTGGCCACTCCGCGCGCCACAGTTCTCGCGGGGAGCACGTTCGATACCGTTGGCGTGGTCGAGAATCTCAACAGCCGCTACGGCGTAACCCTGACGCGGGTCAACGGTGATTCGATCCGGTTCGACCCGCGTGGCATGTCCTGGGGTGGGATCGTCGATACCATGCGGATGACCAAGTCCGGGCACACCGACTGGGTGGCCATCGATGCGATGGGGAGGGTCACGAAATGAAGATGTCCGAGCGCGGCTTTACGCTGGTCGAAGTGCTCATCGCGGTGGTTGTGCTGGGCATCGGCGTCACGGCGCTGGTCGGCTCGTCGGCGCTGGTTACCCGGATGGTTGGCCGCGGCGCCAGCGAGACCAGGGCCGCCGAGGCCGCCAACGTCCGACTGGAATCGATGCGTGCCACGGCCTACTCCACGAGCCCACGCTGCACGGGGATCGCGAGCGGCGGCCCCCAGTTCAGCGGGCCGTCGAACTCCATCCGGGAGCACTGGATCGTGAGCGTCGACGCGGCAGCCAAAGTCGGCACCATCACCGACACCGTCACCCATCGCACTGCGACCGGCAGCCATACTGACGTCATCACCGCCCAAGTGGAGTGCTGAACGATGCGTACCCGACGCGGGTTCACCTTGGTCGAGCTGCTG